>JAVVFB010000284.1:0-3570 GCA_032251095.1 Roseovarius sp.
TTTACGCCGCCCGCACCGCCAATACGACGGCGCTACCGTGGTCTAATTTTGCACCGCCGTTCTCAAGGGGCTTTCGGCGCGTGAGGTTGCCGCGCGTCTGCAGCTCAGCAAAACGACCGTTGCGACCTATCTGAACCGGGCCCGGGAGGCGGGGCTGAACTGCTGGCCGCTGCCCAAGGGCCGGGATGATGATATGACGCTGAAGCAGGTTCTGTTCCAGCGCGTGGGGCGTCCGCCCCGGGACCTGACGGAACCTGACTGGCCAAAGATGGCAGCTGAGATGAAGCGCAAGGGCGTGACGCTGCTACTGCTTTGGGAAGAATACCGCGCGGGCCACCCTGACGGCTACGGCTACACTTGGTTCTGCGAGCGCTACAGGGAGTTCGAGAACAGGATCAGCCCGCGGTATCGCAACCGCCACGAGGCGGGCGCAGTGATGCAGACCGATTACGCCGGCCACACCATTCCGATCATTGACCCGGCGACAGGCAGCGAGCATCGCGCCCAGATTTTCGTCGCCGTGCGTCACGCCGAAGGCGTGCCTCTGGCACGACGTGCCTCCAATTACACCTTCGCCTGGGCCAGCCTCAGCCAGAAGCTGCCCGACTGGATCGATGCCCAGGTTCGTGCGCTGAAGTTCTTTGGCGGCGTTCCCAAGGCGATCGTGTGCGACAATCTCAAGGCGGCAGTGGCCAAGCCGCTCTGGTTCGAACCGTCGGTCACCAAGACCTTCTCCGACATGGCTGCTCATTACGATACGACGGTGCTGCCCACGCGGCCGCGCAAGCCGCGCGACAAGGGCAAGGTCGAGGGCGCAGTCTTGATCGTGGAACGCTGGATTCTGGCACGCCTGCGCAACCGACATTTCTTTTCCATAGAAGCCCTGAACGTGGCCATCGCCGAGCTGCTTGCAGATCTCAATGCGCGCACCATGCGGCGGGCAGGTCGCTCCCGACAGGCGCTTTTCGAAGAGGTCGAACGTGCGGCGCTGCGCCCCTTGCCCGACACGCCTTTCGAGTATGCTGAATGGAAGCAGGCCAAGGTGCATCCCGACTACCATATCGAGGTGCTCCACGGCTTCTATTCCGTGCCGCATCGCCTGATCGGTCGGCAGGTCGATGTGCGCCTCACCCACCGCATGATCGAGATTTTCCATAATCACGAGCGCGTTGCTGTTCATCAGCGCCGGGGCCAGCGGGGTGGCCACACCACCATCAAGGAACACATGCCCAAGGCGCACCAACGCTATGGCGGCATGACGCCGGAAAGCCTCATAACCCGGGCAGCCCGCACCGGCTATCACACGGCCGCACTCGTTGAACGCCTGATGCGTGACAGACCACATCCCGAGCAAGGATACCGGTCCGCCCTCGGTGTGCTCAGCCTGCAGCGTCAGTTCGGAGCGGACAGACTGGAGGCCGCCTGCGCGCGCGCCCTGACGGTCGGAACCGTCTCCTATGCCTCGGTGCGCTCCATCCTCGTCACCGGGCTGGATCAGGCCCCGGAACCCCCGGAACCGATCACCGCACCCCCGGCCCACGACAACATCCGTGGCGCCGGCTACTACCAGTAACCCTCAGCACAAAAAGGATCATCACATGCTGACACATCCCACCCTCGACCAGATGGCTGCGCTTGGCCTGACAGGCATGGCCGACGCTTGGAAGGCGCTCGCCGAACAAGACCCGGGCCAGGCCCTCGATCGCAATGAATGGCTCGGGCTCATGCTGGATCGCGAAGCCACAGCACGCGCGAATAAGCGTTTTGCCAACAGGCTGCGCAATGCAAAGATGCGCTTCCCCAACGCCTGCATCGAAGACCTCAACTTCGCCGCCAGCCGGGGCCTCGACCGCCGTCAGGTCCTCGCGCTGGCTCAAGGCAATTGGATCAAGGCCAGGGAGCAGATCATCCTCACCGGCCAGACCGGAACCGGCAAAACATGGATGGCCTGTGCCTTCGGCCATCAAGCGGCCCGCCTCGATCACACGGTCCTCTACGTCCGCATGCCCCGGCTCTTCGAGGATATGGCCATGGCCCGCCTCGACGGGCGCTTCCCCAAGCTGGTCGACAAGCTGGCCCGCGTCCAGCTCCTCATTCTCGACGACTGGGGCACCCACGGGCTGACCGACCAGCAGAGGCTCGACCTGCTCGAACTCTTCGAGGAGCGCTATCAGCGGCGATCCACCATCATCACCGCCCAGCTGCCCGTCTCAGGCTGGCATGACATGATCGGCGAACCGACAATCGCTGACGCCATCCTCGACCGGATCGTCCACAACGCTCACCGGATCGACCTGAAGGGAGACAGCATGCGCAGAAAAGATCAAAACGAGAACTTGACCCACGTGAAAAACAACGAAACGATGCTATCAGAAACATAACTGCAGGCAGAGGATCAGCCGTGCCCGAACTGTCCGGGAATTACTGAAACGGCTGTCCGGGATTTAGCGTAATCGCTGTCCGGTAATTCTGAAATCCGCAGCCGCCGCATAGATCTTGTGGACCTGAGGCCTGCCTCGTGCGGTGCGTGCCCGTTTCAAATGCATCGCGTTTCGGCGTTTCCAGTCGTCGTCCAGTGCTGCATTATTTAATTTAATGCGGCGGCATTCCGCTTTCCATACGGCGATCGCACTCCCATAAGCAAGATCGTTCTGTCCTCGCGTAATGGCGTTCTGCGTCGCCCTCGGTTTTCTGAGCTTTTTGGGGTGTCGGACCAAATCAGGCATTGGCAATGATCCTACAGCATCAGGTGCATGTTTTTCGCGAAACCGGGCTGCAGCGACTTTCCCCGCGTGCAGCTTGTTTGCGTCAAGTTTTGGATCGATCGTGTTTATCGCAAGGATGTGAATGTGGACGTGGGGCTCGTCGAGATGCAGAACCGATGTATAATCAGTCCCTTCTGGCATGCGGGCTTTAAAGTCCTCTCTAACATTGTTCATCCATGCCCCAACCGCTGTGGCATGTGTGTCAGGATCAGCCATGAACGCACAAGATTTCAGCGGATGAGAGTGGATCTCGGTATAGAGTGTGGCCGCATCCCTGCGCAATTTACGGTCATAGGTGGTGCCATTTGTGCGCGTGACCGTTTCTTTCAGTGTTGCCCGAAGCTGGACGTATTTTTCCCTGAAGTCACTCAATGTCAGCGTTCCGAAAAACTGCTTAGGTGGCAAAGGGATATCCACATGTGTCGAATACTGTGGATCGCGAGCCGCTTCGCCCAGAACCTGATCAGCTGTGGCGCGACAATCTGGATGAGAAGAGCGCGTCAATCAGGATGAGAATCCTTGGTCGCGATGCTTGCGACGATGCCGCCCTTTTCTGTCGCGATCAAGGGGTTTGTGTTTTTGATTGTCGCGGCGCGTCAATCAGCTTTCATATCTACCGGTGAGGCCCTCTGCGCGGGCCGACCCGGCCCCTTTGCCTTTTCGGCGGCTCTCCGACGGTAGCTTTCGACATTCATCTCGAAGATTGTCGCGTGGTGAACGAGCCGGTCGACGGCGGCCAGTGTCATGGCCGGGTCAGGAAAGATGGTATTCCATTCCCCAAAGGGCTGGTTGGCAGTGATCAGCA
>JAVVFB010000285.1:0-3549 GCA_032251095.1 Roseovarius sp.
GCCCACCGGGCAACGGTAAATCCAGTATTTCCAACGGCATACGTGACGCCATGGGCGACCGGATCTATGTGCCGCGTGCGATTGAATATTCCGGCCAGGTGATTACTGTTTATGATCCGATCGTGCATTCCTCGGCCGAGGTTGAGGTCGACGATCCCGGGTCCCTGCGCCGTCGCCGCACGTTCGACACGCGCTATGTGCGTTGCGAGCGTCCGACCGTGATCACCGGCGGTGAACTGAGCCTGTCGATGCTTGATCTGGTCTATAACCCGACCGCTCGCACCTATCAGGCACCGCTTCAGCTCAAGTCGACCGGCGGCATCTTCATCGTCGACGACCTTGGCCGTCAGGCCGAACCGCCGCAAAGCCTTGTCAACCGCTGGATCGTTCCGCTTGAGGAAAGCAAGGATATCCTGGCCCTGCAATCGGGCGAGAAATTCGAGGTGCCGTTCGATACGCTGGTGATTTTCTCGACCAACTTTCACCCGAACGAGATTTTCGACAAGGCCGCCCTGCGCAGGATTTTCTACAAGATCAAGATCGACGGACCGTGCCAGCAGGATTTCCTGAAAATCTTTGCCATGGTCGCGCGGAAAAAGGGAATGCCGCTGGATGAGGCGGCGTTGATCCATCTGATCAAGGAAAAATATCCGACCATCGACAATGTCTATGCCAACTATCAGCCGGTCTTTTTAATCGACCAGATGATCTCGATCTGCGAATTCGAGGGCATCCCCTATCAGATGTCGCCGGAACTGCTTGATCGGGCCTGGGCGAACATGTTTGTCACGGAAGAAGAGATCGTTCACTAGAGCATGCCGCGTGTTCGGATCGCTCAAAACCGGTTCCCACTTTTGAGCAACATGCTCTAACCCCTGCAAGATTTTGTAGGGTGGGTGAAACCCACGCATTTTTCGAAACAAGCGTGGGTTTCACCCACCCTACGCATTACCGCACTGTCCGGGATATCTTTGCTTTGTGGCATAGCGTGCCTACCTTAGCGCCATGACGTCGCTTCCCGCCTGTTTCACCGATTGGCTTTCTGCCCGTGGCTGGCAGCTGCACCCGCATCAGCGCGACATGCTGGCGCGTGCGGATGCGCCCGCGACCCTGCTGATTGCGCCGACCGGCGGCGGCAAGACGCTGGCCGGGTTTCTGCCCACGCTGGCCGATCTGGCCGAGGGCCCGCATGACGGGCTTCATACGCTTTACATCTCGCCGCTCAAGGCGCTTGCGACCGATATCAAGCGCAATTTGACCACGCCGGTAGAGGACATGAACCTTGCCATCAGGGTTGAGGACCGCACCGGTGACACCTCGGCCCACACCAAACGCCGCCAACGCGCCGACCCGCCGCATATCCTTTTGACCACCCCGGAAAGTCTCGCGCTCATGATCTCTTACGAGGATGCGCCCCGGATTTTTGCCGGGCTGAGACGGGTGGTGATTGATGAAATCCACGCCCTAGCCGAAAGCAAGCGCGGCGATCAACTCATGTTGGCGCTGTCGCGGCTTGAGGCGCTTTGCCCCGGCCTGCGCCGTGTCGGTCTATCGGCCACGGTCGAAGACCCTCCCGCGCTTGCGCGCTATCTGGCGCATGGCGAGAATCCCTGTGACATCCTGTTGGCCGATCCCGGCCCTGCCCCGGATATTGCCATGCTTGAGGTTGCCGAGCCGCCGCCATGGGCGGGCGGTGGGGCCACCTATGCGATCCCGGCGGTTCTGGATCAGATCAAGCGGCACAAGACCACGCTGATCTTTCACAACACCCGCGCACAGGCGGAAATTTTCTTTCATAATCTGTGGCTTGCCAACGAAGACAGCCTTCCGATCGCGGTCCATCACGGCAGCCTTGACCGCGCGCAGCGCGCCCGCGTCGAGGCGGCAATGACCCGTGGCGAGCTGCGCGCGATCGTCTGCACCGGAAGCCTTGATCTTGGCATCGACTGGGGCGATGTCGACCTTGTCATTCAGGTCGGCGCGCCCAAGAACGTCAAGCGTCTGGTTCAGCGGATCGGGCGCGCCAATCACCGCTATAACGCGCCCTCCAAGGCGCTTTTGGTGCCCGCCAACCGCTTTGAAGTGGTCGAATGTCTGGCCGCGCTGGAGGCCGCGCGCGACCATGACCTTGATGGCGAGCCGCGCGGGCCGGGGCCGCGCGACGTGCTGTGCCAGCATATCCTGATCCGCGCCTGTGCCGGGGCGTTTGACGCCGGGGTGCTTTTCCAGGAGGTCGCCGGTGTCGGCGCCTATGCGGGGCTTAGACGGGCCGAGTTTGACGCCTGCCTGGAGTTTTGCGCAACCGGCGGCTATGCCCTGCGCGCCTATGATCAATGGCAGCGATTGTTGCAGCGCTCCGATGGGCAGTGGCAGTTGCGCGACCCGCGCAGCGCGCGCCTGATCCGCATGAATATCGGCACGATTCAGGACAGTGACACCCTCAAGGTGCGGATGAAACGCGCGCGTGGCGGCAAGCCACTTGGTGAGGTCGAAGAAGGCTTTGCCGCCACACTGAGCCCCGGTGACACCTTCCTGATCGGCGGGCAAATCGTGCGCTTCGAGAGCCTGCGCGAGATGGTGGTCGAGGTCAGCCGCGATGCGGGTCGCAAGCCAAAGATCGCCACCTTCACGGGCACCAAATTTGCCACCTCGACCCAGCTTGCAGAGCGCATTCTTGAGCTTTTGGCACAACCTGACTGGCCCGATTTGCCGGAGGTGATCCGCGACTGGCTGCACCTGCAAAGGCACGTGTCAGAGCTGCCGAAGGCGGGGCATCTGCTGGTTGAAAGCTTTGCCCATGACGGGCGCGAACAGACCTGCATTTATGGCTTTGCCGGACGCAATGCGCAGCAAACGCTTGGCCTTTTGATCACCAAGCGGATGGAAGAGCTTGGCCTCGCGCCGCTTGGTTTTGTGGCGACCGATTACGCCACGCTGATCTGGGGCCTTGAACCGCTTGTCGATGCCGCGCCGATGTTTGACGCGGCAAGCCTGCGGGCAGGATTTGAGAGCTGGCTTGCGGGAAACGCCGTGATGAAACGCACGTTTCGGGCCTCGGCGACAATCGCGGGGCTTATACACCGCAACAACCCGAGCGCGCGCAAGAACGGGCGCCAGACGACAATGTCGTCGGATATCCTCTATGACACGCTGGCGAAATATGACCCCGGCCACCTGTTGCTGGATATCACCCGGCAAGAGGCGATGCGCGGTTTAGTCGATTTTGGCCGGATCGAAGAAATGCTGGCGCGGGTGGATGGGCGGATCACCCACCGACGGCTGGCGCGGGTAAGCCCGCTTGCCGCGCCGATTTTCCTAGAGGCCGGGCGCACCCCGGTAAAGGGCACTGCGGAAGAGCGGCTTTTGGCCGAAGAAACCGCGCGGCTGATGCAGGCGGCGGGGCTGGCCGGGTGATCGCGGCACTTGGCGCGGCCGCCTGTCAGGGCGGACAAGCACGCCCGATGCCCCTTGCATTGCCACGCCCATAGCGCCACCAAGGGAATATGGACGGATATCCTTTTACCCTTGCCGGGGCCGAGCTGACGGCGC
>JAVVFB010000286.1:0-3537 GCA_032251095.1 Roseovarius sp.
CGCTCATCACCTCGATGGCGCCGACAATCTCGCGCAACTGCACAAAGCGCGCCTGCGCCTCTTCGAGCGCGGTCTCGGCGATCTCCGATCCGTCGTGAGATTTTGCCAGCGCGCCGATCTTGTCGGCGGTGCGGTCGACCTCCTTGCCGAGTGCCACCTTGCGGCGCTGAAGGATCGTCGCGAGCCCATGGGCCAGCGGTTCGATTTCTGCTTCAAGCCCAGTCCCGCGCAGCTGCCCGAGCAATGCCTCGAAGCTTTCGCGGATGATGTGGTCGGTCAGGATGTGATCCTCGGGGATCGGCAGCTGCGTGTTTTTTTCGGTCAGTCCGAAAAGTTCGATGGTCTCGTATGTGTTCGCGGTGTCGTAAGCCATGTCTCGTCTCCAGTGTTCGTTTCCAAGGCCACCACGTGAGCGTGGGGGCATGGCCGAATGCCTGGTTTCCGAATCTGCCCGGGTCAGGGACGGCGCAGCCGCCGGCTTGCCGGGCGCAAAAGTTTTCTGCGCGCAGCACCGGACACATATGCGCCCTCACGCACGGGACCGCCCTATGCCACAAACTCTGCCCTCGCCGAAAAGTTTTGCGATCCTTGACGCGGGCTGATTTGGGGGCCATCCGGAGGATATGCTTCCGCACTCATGTGTGTGTGTTTTGACGGTAGGTTTGCCCGACCCGAGCAGGCAAACGGCCCGACCGGACGCGGGAGACGGATGAAGCGCCGGGATCGTTTTGCCCCGCAAAACAGACCAGAGCGCAATCCGGCGGAGCGGCCGGGGAGGGACGTGCTCGCGAGGCGGGCAAACCGGGGGCCTGGGTGCGACGCCGCGGTGAGGCCGCATGGCCGAATGCGCGACGGACCGAAGGGCCGTTCTCCCCTGCGACACGCGCAGCCGAGCTGGGGAGGCCGCAAGGCATAAGCCAAGGTTGATGTGCAAGCGACTACGCTGGCGACTATACAAAATATCTACTCCAGCATGCGACATGATGGGCAGGAAAGCGGACTTTCGATGTGCCTGCTCGACGCACACTGTACCCTTCTGTCACAACTGGGTGCTGTCAAACGGACCCAGGTCAATATTCGAGAACGCCTCTATTGCCTGTTTGAGGTCCTTGCCCGCGCGAACCCTTTCCTTGAGATTTTCGAGCGTCTCGCCGCTTTCTGCTGCAGCCACATGCGGGCGTACCTCATCGAACGCCCGATGGGTCGCCCTTCGAGGCAAGGCTCCCCCCGACATCGAAAATGCTGCCATCTCTGCATCTCGAAGCCCTCGTCGAACGCAGACATGAGCGAGGAGGAGGGGGCCCGCACCCTCCACCGTATTCGGCTCAGATCCTCCTGGCGTGAATATCTGCATCATACGAGAAGGCAAACCCATCACGTGCGCCAGGTCGGGAATCATGCGAATGACAAACTTGCGTGCGTCAGGCGAGAACTCCGCCGAAGCCCCATTCGGCGATATCGTCTGCTGGATTTCTTTCAGTGGCGCGCCGTCCATCCATTGTCGCAGAGTCGCCTCAAGCTTGGGAACCGCGTACCTCGCTTTCTCTTCATCCGATGCCAGGTCTCCATAGGTCTTCCCAAAGAGATCTTCGAAGGTGGAGGGCTTAATCATTCGGAAAAGGTGACCCGGATTGGCCTCCATCCATGAGAACATCCACTCGCAGATCCCGGCCACCGTGCTTGCCATGTCATCTTGGGCGTCGGCAAGCGCGTCAGACAAAGCTTTGAGCACGTCCTCTGGGAGACCCACCATGGAGGCGAGGTCTCGGTATCTCTGATCCAGCACGACAGCATCTTCATCGGCGCCGGACATGACAGACAGGGCTGCCTCCGTACGGCTCGCGACCCACTGTTCGTCACCCGCCTTACGCTTTAGGAACGCCGTGAGGCTCCGGGACAGATCGACCCGAGGCGAGCCTCCGTCTTCGCCACCTGAGGGCGTTTCCATTAGACGGCTGACGACATACCGTTCCAGATCTCCGGCGTCCTCCGCCTTGTGATGGACACGGTCCATGACGGCTTCGAATGGATCCTCGAGCACCAAGCACTGATCGGACTGGCTGAAGACCTCCCGGAGCTGCGTCCATTGCTCACCAATCGTTCCCTCTTCATCTGACAGGGGAACAACCTTTCCAGGAACAATCAGCACGATACCCGACGCGCTTTGACCCGCGCGTCCTGCCCGCCCAGCGGCATTCAGCAACGCAGCGGCATCGAGAAGATCGCGACGGTTCGTTTCACGATCAAAGCGGCTGTCTTCAGCGATGATCACCAAATCGGCAGGAAGATTCATCCCCTGCGCCAAGGTCGGGGTCGCTGCGAGTACCCGCAGGCCGTCGTCCCTACCGTAAAGCCTCTCCGCCAAATCTCTTTCGTAGGGAAGCAAAAGGCCGTGGTGCGCCGTGGCAGCGCTTTGCAGAAGACCGTCCTCGACGGCGAGATATACATCGCCCGCGTCGCCCATTTCATCGACTGCCGTTTCGTATAGGTCCTTTTCGGCTGTAGTGAGTTCGGTCGGTGGAGCGCCGATGAGCTCCGATGCCTTTTTGGCGATCGACCATGCGTTCGGGATTGACTGGGAGAAGACGAGGGTCCGGAGTCCAGCCTTTGATGCCGATGCCGCGATGTGCGACGCAAGCTCGCCCGAGTTTGGGGTTAGGCTCCAGTAGTTGTTCGCCGTCAGCAGAACCTGATGATCCAAGAGCGAGAGCAGGGCGTAATCGTCGCGTATCATCGAGGCCCATGTCTGTTTCAGACTGAACAGTCCTAATGGGGACGCGTGTAGATCCCTCTTGAGCCCTACAGGCGGAAATTTTGTCGTCTTATTCCTCCACGCCTCTCCAATTTTCTGGTTCAGATGTTCGATTTCGTTTGCCTGATAGACGACGCAGCCCCGCAACTGCCGGGTTGGTTTCCAAACGTCGTCAAGGGGGATTGATCGACGCCCTTTCAGTTCTCCCCCAGTCAGCTCCCCAAGCCATTCAGCGATTTCTGCCGTGTTCTTCATCATCGCCGATAGGAGGACGAGGTCAGCCTCCGGGGCGATTCGCGTGAAGCGAATTAGGCAGAGCATCGCGTCGATGGCTCGCCGATCCCCGTCAGTCTTCGGATGAATCAAATGGCATTCGTCGAAGATCAGCAATCCGACATCCGCGAAGCTATCAGGCTCAATGTGACTCGCGTAGAGGCATGCCTCCGGGGTCATGACGAGTATGTCAGGCAACTCTTCGAGCAGCGTGCCTTCCTCAAACTCCTCTGCGCGCTGTCCCTTAACGTTGGTGTTCGGGAAGGCGGCCCGCAGATCCCGGGCCGTCTGATCGACCAGCGCATGGGTCGGCGCGAGGAAAACCACCTTCAGGTTTCGCAGGAGAGCTGCGTGGATCTTCAGTTGAGCGGTAGTCGATTTACCTGCGCCTGTCGGAAAGCCAACAGCACAGGATGTACCCGGTTCGAGATAGCCTCCCCTGATTGCGGCAAGATGGTTAGTCCAGAGGTATGGCCTCTTCTTCGCGATTCGTGCCATCGAATGATGCCAGC
>JAVVFB010000287.1:0-3530 GCA_032251095.1 Roseovarius sp.
TCTGTAACTGGAAAGGATCAGCGCGATGGCCGACCTTCTGACGTTTGAAAACCTTGGCAGCCTGTTGATGTTGTATTTCTTGCAGGCGGTTCTGGGATTTGACAACCTTTTGTACATCTCGATTGAATCGCAACGCGCGCCGGTTGCCCACCAGAAAGCGGTGCGGTTCTTGGGGATCATCATCGCCGTGACGCTTCGGGTGGTGCTGTTGTTCGTGATGATCCGGCTGATCGACGCGATGGCAGAGCCGTTTTTCGTGTTCACTTGGGTCGGCATTCTCGAAGGTGGGATCAACTTTGCCACCTGCGTCTTTATCCTCGGCGGGGTGTTCATCATCTATACCGCCGTCAAGGAGATCGGCCATATGATCTCGATCGGGCACCTTGAGACGGATATGGGCAACACATCCGGCAAATCGGCGGCGCGGGTCGTGGTGCTTTTGGGCGAATCCGGTCAGGCGGCGGCGCATGCGATGCATGACGACACGCTGGCGCTTCGGTTCCTTGGCTACGAGGTGGTGCCGATGTCGAAATCGACCTTCTATTTCTCGGTTGTCGTGCTCTTCCTGGTCAAGATCATCCAATCCGGATACACCCGCAAGCTGAACGCCGAGCGGCGCGCCACCGCGCAGCATTAAGCCATGCACGCAGTCGCAAGAACGACAAGAGGTCGCCCTATGGTTGCCCCAAATCCCTGACATCAATGCACCAGATGCAGCAATATCAGGGATTTGGGTGTGGCACTTGTCGTTTTTGTAACTCTGGTCGGATCTCTGGCCTATCTCGTCTACAGCCTGCGCCGCTCAATTCAGACCCTGCGCGGCGCAGTGATTGATCTTGTTGGCGAGGGCACACTTGCCACGCGGCTATTGCCGAACCTGGCGTTCTTCCTCTTGTTCGCCTTGCTGCTATCCCAGAGCATGCAAAGCAAAATGCCGCTGCCGGTCTCGAATTTCCTGGGCCTGGGCACAATTCACAGCATTTATGAATTTCAGGAAAGTGGTAGGCATTCTTCCGTGGGGATCGCATCGATCAAACGCAATATGCCAGCAATAAAAGAAAACTCATTGTCACCGGGCCGCCCGAAAGAGCGCGCATTGGCGACGATGACGGAGGCACGATGATGTTCTTTCCATTTTCCATGCAAAACACGAAACCCAGGGAGAATCGCTTCAAGGATCCCCGCAATCAATCGGCCGTCTCACTCCTCTTTCTCGCCGTTTGCCCGCTTGGCTTTGCCTTGTTGGGCACCGATACGCAGAATACATTGGTAAATGGCGGGCTGTTGCTTGGATTTGGCGGCGCCCTTGCGATGATATCTCTGGGGCTCCGGTTCAAGACCGCCTATATGGAAAAGACCGTCGCCAAACGCCCCAGAATTCCGCTCCTGATCGGCGGATCAATTCTGCTTGGCGGAACCTTTGCCGGTCTGCTCTTGGCCAATGAGGCCGCTCTGCCAACGGCGATCGTGCAGGGCCTTCTGGTGACAGGTCTTGCCTCGCTGGCGTTTGGCATTGACCCCTTGCACAACAAGTGGCTCGAAACGGCCGCCGATATCCGCGCGCACGAAGCGTATAAACTTGCCCGCATCGTTTCGGAAAGCCTCGGCCAGATCGGACAGAGCATTCGCGACCTCAACGATCCAAAGGTCGCGCAGCAGATCGACAGTTTCCGCAACACCGTCGCCCTCATGATACGGGCGCTTGAGGATGACCCGGACCGCCACCGCGAGCTGCGCAAGCATCTGGGCCATCTTCTGGGCGAGATTGCCGCTTTGACCCGCCGATATGCCACCCAGTTTCGCACCACGCAGGACGATGCGCTACGACAAGCGTATCTGACATCCATGGCAGAGTTCGAGAGCAGCTTTGCCTTCGAGGCGCGCAAATTCGTGAACGGCGGCCGGGATTCGGTCGAAGTTCAACTGAGCGCCCTGAAATCACGCATGCAACGCCCGCGGCTCTGACCAAGGCGGATGGTCTGCCAAAGCCTTCACTTTCATCGTTCCATAAATACTCAATCCTCTTCCGCCGGCCCCGTGCTGCAACAGACATCATGTTCCCCCTAGCAAGCCCGCCCGCCATGGCCTAAGTTCAATGCCAAGTAGAATGGGCCGTGGGGGTAGAATGAGCGATACGGGACTGCAGAAGCTGGCGTTTTTCCTGCTGGTTGCGCTGATTATGTTCGTCTCCGCCACGGGGGGCGTGTGATGGCGCAACGTTTTGGTGGCAAGCACAGCCCCTCGGGCGATGCGCCTGCGCAGGCATCGGCAAACGCTGCCCCACAGGGCCAGGGCAGCTTTCGCGGCGCGCGGCGCACCCGCGCCGGCGGGCGGGTCAACCTGTTGTTTTTTGCGCCCTTGCCGCTGGCGGCGCGGGCCTTTGGCTCGGGGCCGATTGATCTTGCCTTCAACCTGACGGCGCTTGGCGCGCTTTTGCTGGCGGCCTGGCTGACGCGGCACGGAATTCTGGCGCAAGAGGCCTACGAGGCGCGCAAGATCGCGCGGCGCCCGGCCTTTCCGCGCAAGATCGCGGCCTCGCTTTTCACCGGGCTTGGCCTTGCGCTTGCCGGGTTTGCCAGCAATGGCGGGCTGATCGAGCCGTTGATTTATGGGGTCTTGGGCACGGTGCTTCACAGCATGGCCTTCGGGCTTGATCCGCTCAAGGACAAGGGTGTCGAGGGCATCGACACCTTTCAGAGCGACCGCGTGGCGCGCATCGTCGATCAGGCCGAGACCTATCTTGGCGCCATGAGCACGGCGATTGCCCGCGCCGGTGATCGTCAGGCCGAGGCCCGGCTTGAGCGGTTTCAGGTCAGCGTGCGGGACATGCTGCGCACGGTCGAGGATGACCCGCGTGATTTGACGGCGGCGCGCAAGTATCTGAGCGTCTATTTGATGGGCGCGCGTGATGCCTCGGTGAAATTCGCCGATCTGCACGCCCGTGCCCCGAACCCGGCCGCGCGCGACAGCTATCTCAGCCTGCTCAGTGACCTTGAGGAAAACTTCACCGCCAAGACCCGCGCGTTGATGATCGACAACACCACCGATCTTGATATCGAGATCAGCGTGTTGCGCGATCGTCTGGCGCGCGAAGGCGTTCAGCTTGAACCCAAAGATTTAGTGTAAAAGGGACCAATCATGTCAGACATCATTCGCCAAAAAGCCGAGGCCAGCCTTGCCGATGTCGAGGCCGTAAGCCGCGCCGTTCTGCCCGAACCCACAGAGGCCGGCGCGATTGTAGCGCTGGACAAGGCCGACGCCAAAGCCAGTGCCGAAATCACCAGCCGCATGGCCGAGATCGACATGGGCGACACCCAATCCATCGTCTCGTTCGGCTCTGCCGCACAGGCCGAATTGCAGGAAATCAGCCAGGCCATGCTTCAGGGCGTGCGCAACAAGGATGTCGGCCCGGCGGGCGACAGCCTGCGCGGGATTGTCACCACGATCCGCGGCTTTTCGGTCAGCGAGCTTGACGTGCGCCGCGAGCGCAGCTGGTGGGAAAAGCTGTTGGGGCGCGCCGCGCCTTTCGC
>JAVVFB010000288.1:0-3504 GCA_032251095.1 Roseovarius sp.
GTCGAGATTGCGCAGCGCCTCCTCGCCCACGTTGGGAATGTCGCGGGTGATCTCTTCCTGCCCGAGCTTCGTGTCGCGTGCGGCCACCTCGAATTCCTCGATATGGACGCTTGTGAACACGTCATCGCGCACGATGCGTTCCGAGATCAGGATCGAGTCTTCGTAGTTGTAACCGTTCCACGGCATGAAGGCCGTGATCACGTTCTTGCCAAGCGCCAGCTCGCCCATATCGGTACAGGGACCATCGGCAATCACTTCGCCCTTGGTCACCAGATCGCCCACCTTCACCAGCGGCTGTTGGTTGATACAGGAGTTCTGGTTCGAACGCTGGAATTTGCGCATCCGGTAGATATCAACGCCCGGATCCCCGATTTCGAGATCAGAGGTCGCCCGGACCACGATCCGCTGTGCATCGACCTGGTCGATGACACCGCCGCGCCGCGCCATGATGGCCGCACCCGAATCGCGCGCGACAACACCCTCGATGCCCGTACCCACAAGCGGGGCTTCGGCACGCAGGGTCGGAACCGCCTGACGTTGCATGTTCGAGCCCATCAAGGCGCGGTTGGCGTCGTCGTTTTCAAGGAACGGAATAAGCGAGGCCGCAACCGAAACCAGCTGTTTCGGGCTGACGTCGATCAGATCAACGCTTTCGCGCGGCGCCAGCATGTATTCGCCGGATTGGCGCGTGCTGACCAGATCATTCACGAAACGACCGTCGGCGTCGAGATTGGCGTTGGCCTGCGCCACGGTGTGGCGCATTTCCTCGGTGGCGGACATGTATTGCACATCATCCGTCACCTGACCGTCAACCACCTTGCGATAAGGCGTTTCGATAAAGCCGTATTTGTTGACCCGCGCAAAGGTGGCAAGGCTGTTGATCAGACCGATGTTCGGGCCTTCCGGCGTTTCAATCGGGCACATCCGGCCATAGTGCGTCGGGTGCACGTCGCGCACCTCAAAGCCCGCGCGTTCACGGGTAAGACCACCCGGCCCAAGCGCCGAAAGACGGCGTTTGTGGGTCACTTCGGAAAGCGGGTTGGTCTGGTCCATGAACTGCGACAGCTGCGAAGAGCCGAAGAATTCACGCACTGCGGCCGCTGCCGGCTTGGCGTTGATAAGATCCTGCGGCATCACCGTGTCAATCTCGACCGACGACATCCGCTCCTTGATCGCGCGTTCCATCCGCAGAAGGCCGACGCGATACTGGTTCTCCATCAATTCGCCGACCGAGCGCACCCGGCGGTTGCCGAGGTGGTCGATATCGTCGATATCGCCGCGCCCGTCGCGCAGCTCGACCAGCGCCTTGATGCAGGCCACGATATCATCGCGGTCCAGCGTGCGCTGTGTGTCTGGCTTGTCGAGGGCAAGACGCATGTTCATCTTGACGCGACCAACGGCCGAAAGGTCATAGCGCTCGGAGTCAAAGAACAGCGTCTCGAAAAGCGCCGCCGAGGCCTCTTCGGTGGGCGGCTCGCCCGGACGCATCACGCGATAGATATCCATGAGCGCGCTGCCGCGGTTCATGTTCTTGTCCGCCGCCATGGTGTTGCGGATATAGGGACCAACGTTGATGTTGTCGATATCCAGCACCGGGATATCGGTCACGCCCGCATCCAGCAGATCCTGAAGGCTGCCGCCGGTCACGTTGCCCTCTTTGTCAAACTCAAGCGTCAGCTCGTCGCCCGCTTCGACATAGATCGCGCCTGTTTCCTCGTTGATGATGTCACGCGCCACGAACTTGCCGACGATATGGTCGAACGGCACCAAAAGCTCGGTCACATTGCCTTCGTCGATCAGTTTCTTGACGGCGCGCGGAGTGATTTTCTTGTTAGCTTCGGCAATCACTTCGCCGGTCTTGGCATCCACAAGGTCATAGGTCGGACGGGTGCCGCGCACGCGCTCGGGGAAGAACTTGGTGATCCAGCCCGTTTTCTTCTTCAGCTTGAAATTAACCGTATCGTAATAGGCATCCATGATCGCCTCTTGGTCAAGACCAAGCGCGTAAAGAAGCGTCGTCACCGGAAGTTTGCGGCGACGGTCGATGCGCGAAAAGACGATATCCTTGGCGTCGAATTCGAAATCGAGCCAGGAGCCGCGATAGGGGATGATCCGACAGGTGAAGAGCAATTTGCCCGACGAATGGGTCTTGCCCTTGTCATGGTCAAAGAACACGCCCGGGCTGCGGTGCATCTGGGAAACGATCACCCGCTCGGTGCCGTTCACGACAAAGGTGCCGTTCGGCGTCATCAGGGGCATATCGCCCATGAATACGTCTTGTTCCTTGATATCCTTGACGGATTTCGCGCCGGTATCTTCGTCAATATCAAACACGATCAGCCGCAGCTTGACCTTCAGCGGGGCGCTGTAGGTCATGTCACGCTGCATGCATTCCTCAACGTCATATTTCGGCTTTTCAAGATCGTAGCTTACGAATTCCAGCACGCTGGTTTCGTTGAAATCCTTGATCGGAAAGACCGACTGGAAAACGCCTTTGATCCCCTCACCGTCCATCGGCTGGGGCTCATCGCCTGATTTCAAAAACAGATCATACGAGGATTTCTGAACCTCGATGAGGTTCGGCATTTCAAGCACTTCACGGATCTTGCCGTAATATTTGCGCAAACGTTTCTGGCCGAGGTAGGTCTGAGCCATGGTCGAAGTCACCTTTCATTTCTCACCGGTCGCGCGCGCTGTCGGGCTCCAGCGCCGCGGCCATACGAGAGGGCCTGGTTTGATCCATTCACGGCCATCGTCCCAAAGACGGCCTCCCGATCATATAAACCGTGCCTTAGAAAAGCCCCGAGCATCGCAGGGCCTCTCTGAGACAGGTTTGGCCGGGCCCGGAAACCCGGACCCAGCCTTGATAACGCTCCGGGTCGCCCCGGCGTCGATTACTTCAGTTCGACTTCGGCGCCAGCTGCTTCCAGCTTGCCCTTGATCTCTTCTGCTTCGTCTTTCGAGACTTGCTCTTTCACGGCTTTGCCGCCTGCTTCCACCAGATCCTTGGCTTCTTTCAGACCAAGACCAGTGATCGCGCGAACCTCTTTGATGACGTTGATCTTCGACGCGCCGGCCGATTTCAGGATCACGTCAAATTCGGTTTGCTCTTCAGCAGCCGCACCAGCATCGCCAGCCGGGCCGGCCATCATGACCGCGCCACCGGCGGCGGGCTCGATGCCATACTCGTCTTTGAGGATGGTTTTCAGTTCTTGTGCTTCGAGAAGCGTCAGACCAACGATCTCTTCTGCAAGTTTTTTCAGATCAGCCATTTGTGACTCTTTCCGTTTTTCTAGATGTGTTCCAACGTTGGGCAATCATTCCCTAAGCGGATATTACAGTTACCTTACGCGGCTTCGGCCTTCTCTTCGATGGTCGAAAGAATGCTCGCGATATTCGAAGCAGGTGCGCCAATGGCCCCCGCGATGTTCGAAGCAGGTGCGCCGATCATGCCAACGATTGTCGCGATAAGTTCATCGCGCGACGGCAGTTTCGACGTGGCTT
>JAVVFB010000289.1:0-3458 GCA_032251095.1 Roseovarius sp.
GGCATGCCGATCCTGAAAGGGGGACATTGATGCGTAGCTTTTTCTGCGCCCTGACAGCACTTGCCGTGATCGGCCTGGCGTTCTGGGCCTACCGCGAGAATTACCGCACCCAAGAGGCGCAAAGCCATGCCCAGAACCTGCAATCGCAGATCGGCGAGGCGCGCCAGCGTTTGCGGGTGCTCAACGCCGAATGGGCCTATCTGAACCGGCCGACGCGGCTGATGGATCTGGTCGAGATCAACTATGACAAGCTCGGGCTTTTGCCGCTGCAACCCTATCAGTTCGGCAAGATTGATCAGGTCGTCTATCCGGCGCCGCCGCTTTTGCCGATCACCGACCCGGTGGATGTCTCAAGCATGGAGCAACAGCCATGATCCGCACGCCGCTGCGCCCGCTGGCGCGTATCCTTGATGCGCGCAATCGTGGCGAAAACCCCGATGCGATTGAGCGCGAGAATATCCGCCTGCGCCATGAAGACATGCGCGACCGGGCGCGCCGCCGCGCCGAGGGGCGGCTTTTGGTGCTTGCGGTGATGTTTTTCGTGGCCTTCGGGGTGGTCGGCGGGCGCATGGCCGTGCTGGCCAGTTCCGAGCCGGGCGAGCCGCGCACAAGCGTGGCGGGCACGCAGATTCAGGCGCAGCGCGCCGATATCGTGGATCGCGAGGGCCGCATTCTGGCGACCAATTTCGACACCCATAGCCTTTATGCCCAGCCCCAGCAGATGGTCGACCCCGAGACCGCCGCCGAAAAGCTTGCCGCGATTTTCCCCGATCTCAAGCAGGACGACTTGCTCAAGGATTTCACCGGCAAACGCAAGTTTCTCTGGATCAAGCGCAAGCTGAGCCCCGAGCAAAAGCAGGCGGTGCATGACATCGGCGAGCCGGGCCTGTTGTTCGGGCCGCGCGAAATGCGGCTTTATCCCAACGGGAAACTGGCCGCGCATGTGCTTGGTGGGGCCGGGTTTGGCCGCGAGGGCGTGCATGCCGCCGAGGTGATCGGCGTCGCGGGCATCGAGCGGTTCTTTGACGAGCGCCTGCGCGATCCGGCGCGCGCGCATGAGCCGCTGACGCTCTCGCTTGATCTGTCGGTTCAGGCGGCGATGGAGCGGGTGCTTTATGGCGGCATGAAGATCATGAACGCCAAGGGCGCGGCCGGCATCCTGATGAATGTGCATACCGGCGAAGTGCTGGCGGTGGCCTCGCTTCCGGATTTTGACCCCAATGACCGCCCCGCGCCCCCGGCGTCGGGAAGCCCCGGCGACAGCCCGCTGTTCAACCGCGCGGTGCAGGGGGTTTATGAGCTTGGCAGCACCTTCAAGATTTTCGCCGTCGCGCAGGCGCTTGAACTTGGCCTCGTGTCGCCGGGCACGATGATCGACACCACAAGCCCGATGACCTGGGGCCGCTTCAAGATCCGCGATTTTCACAATTACGGTCCGCAACTGAGCGTGACCAAGGTGATCGTCAAATCCTCGAACGTGGGCACGGCGCGCATGGCGATGGAAATCGGCGGCACCCGCCAGCGGGCGTTTCTGGAGCAGCTTGGCTTTATGGAGCCCTCGCCGCTTGAGATTTCCGAGGCGTCGCGTTCCAAGCCGCTGTTGCCGAAAAACTGGTCGGAACTCTCGACCATGACGATTTCCTATGGGCATGGCCTTTCGACCACGCCGATGCACCTTGCCGCCGCCTATGCCACGATTGCCAATGGCGGGCGCCGGGTGACGCCGACGTTGCTGCGTTCGCCCGATGCCCAACCCGGCGAGCGGGTGATCTCGACCCAGACCTCGGCCGCGATGCGCAAGATGCTGCGCGAGGTGGTGACCGAGGGCACCGCCAGCCTTGGCGAGGTTGCGGGCTATGCGGTGGGCGGCAAGACCGGCACCGCCGACAAGCCAAAGGAAACCGGGGGCGGCTATCACAAGGACAAGGTGATTGCGACCTTTGCCAGCATGTTCCCGGCGCATGATCCGCAATATGTGCTGGTGGTGACGCTGGACGAGCCGGTCGAAACCTCGGGCGACGAGCCGCGCCGCACCGCCGGCTGGACCGCCGTGCCGATTGCCGCCGAAATCATCCGCCGCGTCGCCCCGCTCATGGGGTTGCGACCCGAGATTGAACCCGGTGAATTGGCTGCTATAAGGCAGACATCGAATTAGAGCATGTTGCTCAAAAGTGGGACCCGGTTTTGAGCGATCCGAACATGCGACATCATTAGGTTGGAGAGAGGCGCGTGACTGCGAATGAACGCGGCACGCTCCAAGCCAGAACAGGGCAGCGCGGTGGGGCAGATACGATCATTGGCAGAGTTGGGCCTGACCGCGCAGGGCGGGCGGCAGGCGCAAATTACCGGGCTAAGCGTCGATAGCCGCACGGTCCGCGACGGCACGCTGTTTGCGGCCCTGCCGGGTACCAAGGTGCATGGCGGCGCGTTCATCCAATATGCTTTGCGCATGGGGGCGGGCGCGATCCTGACCGATGCCATGGGCGCGCGTATTGCGCAGGAAGAACTGGCCGCAAGCGACGCCGCGCTGATCATCGCGCAGGACCCGCGCCAGACGCTGGCCTATGCCGCCGCGCTCTGGTTCGGGGCTCAGCCCGAAGTGATGGCGGCTGTGACCGGCACCAACGGCAAGACATCCGTCGCCACCTTTACCCGCCAGATCTGGGAGGGGCTTGGCTTTGACGCGGTCAATCTTGGCACCACCGGCGTCGAGGGCGCCTATAGCGCGCCGATGACCCACACCACGCCCGAGCCGATCACCCTGCACCGGCTTTTGGCCGATTGCGAGGCGGCGGGCGTGACCCATGCTGCGATGGAGGCCTCAAGCCACGGGCTTGCGCAAAGCCGCCTTGACGGGGTGCGTCTCGCGGCGGCGGGGTTCACCAACTTTACCCAGGATCACCTTGATTATCACGCCAGCTTTGACGACTATTTCGCCGCCAAGGCCGGGTTGTTCGGCCGCGTTCTGCCCGAAGAGGGCGTGGCGGTGATCAATGTCGATGATCCGCGCGGCGTTGACATGGTCGAGATTGCCGTCGACCGCGGTCAGGATATCATCACCGTCGGGCGCCGCGATGGCGCCGATCTTCGGCTTTTGGCGCAACGCTTTGATCGCACCGGCCAGGTGCTGCGCTTTGACTGGGAGGGCGAGGTGCATCAGATCCGGCTTGACCTGATCGGCGGGTTTCAGGCGGAAAACGTGCTTTTGGCGGCGGGGCTTGCGATTGGCGCGGGCGCCGATGCCGAGCGGGTGTTTGAAACCTTGCCGGGCATGAAAACCGTGCGCGGGCGGATGCAGCTTGCGGCGACCCGCGAAAACGGCGCGGCGGTGTTTGTCGATTACGCCCATACCCCCGATGCGGTGGCCACCGCGATCAGGGCGCTGCGTCCGCATGTGATGGGTCGCCTGATTGCCATTATCGGCGCGGGGGGCGATCGCGACGCCGCCAAGCGCCCGT
>JAVVFB010000028.1:0-19722 GCA_032251095.1 Roseovarius sp.
CGACTGATCCTGTTTCGGGGGGCCTGGAAACAGAAAAACGGGCGGCCAAAGGGCCGCCCGTTGTGGTTTGCTCTGGTGGTCGATCAGATCAGAAGCGGAAGCTGGCGCGGATTTGCGCGGTTGTCCCGTCAAGATCATAGCCAGAATTGTTTACGCTGCCGAAGTCGTGGTACAGAACCTCGCCACCGACCGAGAAGTTCGGGGCGATCATGTGCTCGTAACCGCCGCCAACGACATAGCCGTCTTCAGTGCCGGACACATCCGTGCTGGCCAGGGTATACCCGCCGGTTGCATAGACCAAGCCATTGCCAACCTTATAGCCGCCACGCAGTTTGGCGCGGAAAACTTCGTCAAGCCTGTCGATATCGGCAAAATCGTAATCCAGACCGGCACCGACAACGAAGTTGTTGCCCATGTCATAGTCATAGCCAAGGATCAAACCGCCGATGATGCCCTCATCGCTGGGGCCGGGGGTGGTATCGAAATTGCCATAACCAACCTCGCCACCGGCAAAGAAACCGGTCCAGTTCGGGCTGGACGGGGCGGGGATCGCGACCGGTGCGATATAGGGCTCGGGCGCGGGGTCGGCCAAAGAGCCGGCAAAGGCAGGGGCGGCCAGAAGGGCGGTTATTGTGGCAAGTGCTGTTGTCGTTTTGAACATGGAATGCTCCTTTTCGGTAACGTGTTGTTGCCACGGGCATCTTGCATTCACCTGAATGCACCCGGAGCACGGTATCGCCGTACACTGTGAATATTGGTACGAGGGTACCCCTAAACAAGGGCCGTTGCCCATCACCCCGATCACCACCGCGTGAGTGGCGAAGATATGCCGAAAATTAGGCCGTAGAAGTGATTTTTAGCGCAGGTATGTGCTTGTTTTGCAACTCTTGGTAGAAGTTTCACCCGAGCCCCTTGTTCATGTTAACAGGCGGGCGTGCTGGAGGACGCGCCCGCCTTATCCGCGCTGAATCGCTGTCAAAAGCGGTAGATGGCGCGTATCTGAAGGGTCGTTGCCTCAATATCCGTGCCGGAATTGTTGACGCTGTCAAACTCGTGATAGAGCACCTCGGTGCCGACCGAGAACTGATCACTGACCATGAATTCGTAGCCGCCGCCGAGGAACCAGCCATCGTCACGCCCTGCGGTATCGGTATCGGCAATGGCATAGCCGCCGGTCCCGTAGAACAGGCCCCGGTCGATCTTGTAACCGGCGCGGCCCTTGATGCGGAAGATGTTCTCGATCGCGTTGTTGGGGCCGGCGTCGATATCGGCAAAGTCATAATCAAGCGCGCCGCCAAGAACCCATTGGCCAAAATCGTGGTCATAGCCAAGGGTGAAACCACCCATGATGTCTTCGTCATTGCCAGAGCGGTTGGTGTCGACAAATCCGATACCTGCCTGCACACCGCCATAAAATCCGGTCCAGTTGGCGCTGCTGCCAAGCGTTGCGCTGCCCTGACTTGAAAGGGTGGTGGGGGCACCTGCCAGAGTGGAAGGCGCGAACTGCATCAGGGTTGGCTTTTCAAAGGCTGGCTCAGGTGCAGGCTTGGAGGTTTCGGCGAGAACAGGGGTGCCAAGCGCCATAAGCCCGGCAGCGATGGCAGTGACCAGGGGAAGTAATGGGGTTTGCATTGGTTCGTCCTTTCGCGACGGCCCCGGTCGTGGGGCGGTTGGTATGGGGCGATCATCAATCACAGGCGGTATCAGGGCAATGAACGTTACCGTCGCGCGGACTCAAAAAACAGTGAGGGCGGCGTGTGCGGCGACACTCTAGAGAACGCCGATATCGGCCAGAGCCGCCGAAAGTTCGGGCGGCAGGGTGTCATCATTGCTGCGCGCGCCGCCGATATCGGGGGGGGCGTCGTGGCCGGGCAGGTAACGCCAGCCTTGAAACGGGCGTTTCTGGGCGGTGGCGGTGCGGGTGATTTCGGGGGCAAGGACGATGGCACAGCGCCGGATGCCGTCGCCGCCGATCACCTCGTCAAGCCGCAGGATGCTCTGGCGGCACTGGATAAGCCCCTGAATGACCCAATAGATCGAGCCACCCTGCAACAGTTCCGCCTCGCGTTTGGGCCACATCCGGGTGACATGGCGCGGCAAGCCGTCGAGGCCTTGGGCACGCGCAGTCGCCTGCCAGTCCAGCAGGTCCTCGACCGACTTGGTGCCAACGCTGAGTTTTACCAGATGCAATGTCATGCGCATTCCCCCGACCTGCGCCGTATATCGTAGCGTCCCCGCGGGCAACTGCAAGGGAAGGTGCATATGCTTATGGAAATCATATGGGCGGCGGGCTATGGTATGTCTCCTCCAAGCCAATAGGAATCGCCCGCATGACACGTTTTGCCGCCCCGATCGCTGAACAGATCTGGAATATGAAATACCGTTTCAAGGCGGCGGATGGCGCGGCGCATGACCTGACGGTCGAGGATACCTGGCGGCGGATTGCACGCGCTCTGGCCGAGGTCGAAACCGACGCTGCGCTTTGGGAAGAGCGGTTTTACGAGGCGCTGGAGGATTTCAAATTCCTGCCCGCCGGGCGGATCACCGCCGGGGCGGGCACCGGGCGCAAGGTCACGATGTTCAACTGTTTTGTCATGGGCACGGTGCCCGACGACATGGGCGGGATTTTCGACAATCTGCGCGAGGCGGCGCTGACCATGCAGCAGGGCGGCGGCATTGGCTATGATTTCAGCACGATCCGCCCCAAGGGCGCCGAGGTGCTTGGCGTGTCGGCGGATGCCAGCGGGCCGCTCAGCTTTATGGATGTCTGGGATGCGATGTGCCGCACCATCATGAGCGCCGGAAGCCGTCGCGGCGCGATGATGGCGACAATGCGCTGTGATCACCCCGATATTGAGGGTTTTATCGCCGCCAAATCCGATCCGGCGCGGTTGCGGATGTTCAACCTGTCGGTGCTGATCACCGATCCGTTCATGGATGCGGTGCGCGAGGACGGGCCGTGGGATCTGGTGTTTGACGGCCGGGTTTATCACACGCTCAACGCGCGCGATCTGTGGAACCGGATCATGCAGGCGACCTATGATTATGCCGAGCCGGGGGTGATTTTCATCGACCGGATCAATGCCGCCAACAACCTTGCCTATTGCGAGACAATTGCCGCCACCAACCCCTGCGGCGAACAGCCCCTGCCGCCCTATGGCGCCTGTCTTTTGGGCTCGATCAACCTTGCCAAGCTTGTCAGTGACCCGTTTGAAGCGGCCGCCGCGCTTGATCAAGAGGCGCTGTCGCGGCTGGTCGCCACCGCCGTGCGGATGATGGATAACGTGGTTGATGCCAGCAAATTCCCGCTTGAGGCACAGGCCGCCGAGGCGCGCGCCAAGCGACGGATCGGGCTTGGCGTGACCGGGCTTGCCGATGCCTTGCTGATGGTCGGGCTGCGCTATGGTTCGGACGAGGCGGTGCAGCAGACCGAGGATTGGCTGCGCGCGATTGCGCGGGCGGCCTATCTGGCCTCGGTCGATCTTGCAAAAGAAAAGGGCACCTTCCCGCTGTTTGAGCGCGACGCCTACCTTGCCAGTGGCACCATGAAGGCGATGGATGACGACGTGCGCGACGCGGTCGCCAAACACGGCATCCGCAACGCGCTTTTGACAAGCATCGCCCCCACCGGCACGATCAGCCTTTATGCCGGCAATGTAAGCTCGGGGATCGAGCCGGTATTCGCCTATTCCTATACCCGCAAGGTGTTGCAAAAGGATGGCTCGCGCAGCGAGGAAGAAGTGGTCGATTACGCGGTCCGGATGTGGCGCGACAAGTTCGGCGATGCCAAGCTTCCCGAGTATTTCGTCAACGCCCAGACCTTGCCGCCCGAAGACCATGTGAAAATGCAGGCCGCGGCGCAGAAATGGGTCGATAGCAGCATTTCCAAAACCATCAACTGCCCCGAAGACATCAGCTTTGAGGCCTTCAAGAATGTCTATCTTCAGGCCTGGGATCTGGGTTGCAAGGGCTGCACCACCTATCGGCCCAACGATGTGACCGGCAGCGTGCTGAGCGTGAGCGAGAGTTCCGACAAGACGCCGGGCGAAACCCCGGATCAAGTTCGCGGTGATTTTCCGGCCGAGGGTGGCGAAATCGTCTATATGTCAGAGCCGCTGGATCGCCCGACCGAACTTGAGGGCGCGACCTACAAGCTCAAGTGGCCCGACAGCAATCACGCGATCTATATCACCGTCAACGATATCATTCTCAACGGTCACCGCCGCCCCTTCGAGGTGTTCATCAACTCCAAGAACATGGAGCATTACGCCTGGACCGTGGCGCTGACGCGGATGATTTCGGCGGTGTTCCGGCGCGGTGGCGATGTGTCGTTTGTGGTTGAAGAGCTCAAGGCGGTGTTCGATCCGCGCGGCGGCGCCTGGATGGCGGGCAAATACGTGCCCTCCATTCTGGCGGCAATCGGCGGTATCCTGGAACAGCACATGGTGCAGATCGGCTTTCTGGAAGGCGAAGGCATGGGCCTCAAGGCCGACCCGCAGGCGCAGGTGGTCAACCTTGGCGACGCCCCCAAGGGCCCGGTCTGTCCGGCCTGCGGCGAGTTTGGCATGCATATGGTCGAAGGCTGCATGACCTGCGGCAGTTGCGGGCATTCCAAGTGCGGTTGAGGGGCGGGGTTGACCTTATGCAGCGCCGCCAAGCAAAGTTTCCAATTTTGGGCAGTTTTGCGCACATCTTACAAGAAATCCGTGCACATTGATGACCAAGCCGGGGACTGAGAGCGTCGACGCCGCGTAGATGCTCTACAGACGCAGGCCGGGCTGAAGACCAAAGCAAGTCATTGATTCCGAGCCAGAGAAACACAAAAAGGGCCGCAGATCTTCTGCGGCCCTTTTTGATTTTGTTCTCGGCATTATTTCAGATGCGCAATCCGTGAAATCATCCGTGTATGTTCTGCGTTGCTGTCCCTTGTGATGCTCCTCTCGTGGACGGGGGCAAAGTACCCCAGTGTCCGGGAACAGGGACGAACTTCAGTCACGAAGGTGCGGCAGGTCAAGGCGTGTTGCAAAACGCGTCCGGCCTGACCCCGTGTTCCCTCGAAGGGTTACAATTTGCGCAAATAGGCCCAGGACACATAGCCCTTGAGGCCACGCGCCCGATCAAGCGAGACCCGGCACCAGCGGGTTCCGCCGGTTTGCTGACAGCTGTGCACACGCAGAACGGTGCCGTTTGGAAGGCCGACGATCACGCTGAAACCGGTGCCCGGCCCGCCACGCATTTTCAGCATGTCGTCCCCTTCAACGCCAAATACCTCGTAGCGCCCGAGAGAGGCGGCGGTTGCAGGGGCCGCATCAAGCGTCGCTCCGATCAGAAGGGATGCCAGCACGGTAAGGACGGCTCTGCGCATTGTGGTCTCCTGTTGTCTGCCTCAGGGCCAAGTCTAGCCCGCCCGCGCGCCCAAAGAAACAGCCAGATGCGCAGCAAAGCGCGACAAGGTGAAAAATCCGGCGTGGGGGCTGAGCCGATTTTTATCTTTCTCGTTGCGCCGGGCTTGGCGGCTCTTCTTTGGGGCGCTATCAGGGTCTTCCGCCCATAGGAAGGACGCCGCCATGACCGACACCGCAGATCGCATTGCCCGCACCATTGCCACCGATATCGGGGCCCGCCCCGAGCAGGTGACCGCGACGGTCGCCTTGCTGGATGGGGGCGATACGGTGCCCTTTGTGGCGCGCTATCGTAAAGAGGCGACCGGCGGGCTTGACGACACGCAGCTGCGCAAGCTGGCCGAGCGGCTGGACTATCTGCGCGATCTGGAAAAGCGACGCGCCAGCATCCTTGGCGAAATCACATCGCAGGGCAAGCTGACCGATGAGCTGGCCCGGGCGATTGCAACGGCAGACACCAAATCGGTGCTCGAAGACCTTTATCTTCCGTTCAAGCCCAAGCGGCGCACCAAGGCGATGATCGCGCGTGAGAATGGGCTTGAGCCGCTGTTGCGCGCCATTCTTGCCGACCGTGCCGCCGATCCTGCCGCATTGGCGCAGACCTATCTGACCGAGGCCGTAGCGACCCCAAAAGAGGCGCTGAACGGTGCGCGTGATATCCTGGTTGAAGAGCTCGGGGAAAACGCCAAGTTGCTGGGCCGTCTGCGCGAGGTCATGCAGAAAGAGGCCTTGATCAGCGCGAAGGTGAACTCCGGAAAGGAAGAGATCGGCGCAAAGTTTTCCGACTATTTCGACCATAGCGAAAAATGGGCGACGATCCCCTTGCATCGTGCACTCGCCATTCTGCGCGCCTCGAAGGAAGAGGTCGTGACCCTCAATATCGCGCCAGAGCCGGAAACCGGCCTGCCCCGCGTGATTGGCATCGTCACCGCCGAGATCGGCATTCAGGGTGAAGGTCCGGGCGACATCTGGCTGCGCGAGGTGGCGCGGTGGGCCTGGAGTGTCAAGCTGAGCCTGACGATGTTCATGGACCTGATGACCGACCTGCGCCGCCGCGCCCATGACGCCGCGATTGACGTCTTTGCCCGCAACCTGCGTGACCTGTTGCTGGCTGCGCCTGCGGGCGCGCGCGCGACATTGGGCCTTGATCCCGGCATCAGGACCGGTTGCAAGATTGCCGTCGTGGATGAGACCGGAAAGTTGCTGGACACGGCGACGATCTATCCGTTCCAGCCCCGCATGGATGTGCGCGGAGCGCAAGAGACCCTGACCCGGATGATTGCCAAGCACGGCGTCGCCTTGATCGCCATCGGAAATGGCACCGCCAGCCGCGAATCCGAGCGCCTTGTGGCCGATGTGATCAAGGGCCTGCCCGCCGACGGCCTGCGCCCGACTCCGGTGATTGTCTCCGAGGCCGGGGCCTCGGTCTATTCGGCGTCCGAACTTGCCTCGCAGGAGTTCCCCGATATCGACGTGTCCATTCGCGGCGCGGTCTCTATCGCCCGCCGGTTGCAGGACCCGCTGGCCGAATTGGTTAAGATCGAGCCGCAAGCCATCGGCGTTGGGCAATATCAGCATGACGTAGATCAGCGCCGCCTTGCGCAATCCCTTGCGGCCGTGGTCGAGGATGCGGTGAACGCTGTTGGGGTCAACCTCAACATGGCTTCGGCGCCGCTCTTGTCGCATATCGCGGGCCTCGGGCCGTCGCTTGCCCAGGCGGTTGTGGCCTATCGCGATGCCAATGGTCCCTTTGCCAACCGCAAGGCCTTGCTGAAAGTGCCCGGTCTTGGGCCCAAGGCGTTTGAGCAATGCGCCGGATTTTTGCGGATCACCGAAGGGTCAGAGCCGCTTGATGCCTCGTCGGTTCACCCCGAGGCTTATGGCGTGGCGCGCAAGATCGTGGCGGCCTGTGGCCGTGATATCCGCGCGATCATGGGCGATAGCAGCGCCCTCAAGGGCCTGCGCGCAGAGCAGTTTGTCGATGGCAGCTTTGGCTTGCCCACCGTGCGCGACATCCTGACCGAGCTGGAAAAGCCGGGCCGCGACCCGCGCCCAACCTTCAAGACCGCCACCTTTGCCGAGGGCATCGACAACATCACCGACCTCAGGCCCGGCATGTCGCTTGAAGGCACGGTGACCAATGTCGCGGCCTTTGGGGCCTTTGTCGATATCGGGGTGCATCAGGACGGTTTGGTGCATGTCAGCCAGCTTGCGGATCGGTTTGTCAAAGACCCGCACGAGGTGGTGAAAGCGGGCGATGTGGTGCGGGTGCGCATCACCGAAGTCGACGTGCCGCGCAAGCGGATCGGCCTGAGCATGCGCAAAGACGGCGAAGCCGCGCCACGGCCACGGGGCGGCGAGGCAGAAAAGCGTAAACCGTCGGGCGCGGCGAAACCTGCCACCGCACGGCCACCGCAAGCGAAAAGCCAGGGATCATTCGGCTCTGCTCTGGCTGATGCCATGAAGCGGCGGCCAGACGGGTCTTGATCCGCCGCTTGCCGCTGGTCAGATCAAGGGGCAGAGAGGGTTGGACGTAAGCCAAGGCGCTTGGCCCCCGTCGCCCGAATCTAAAGCGCGCCTCGCTGAAAATCACACCGGAGCGACCTTCAGAGTCTGTCCGGGTGACTATAACCATTTGAATCCAGTGTGGTTTAATGAACGCGACATGCACTAGTGGTTCAGGATCTTCGAGAGGAAATCCCTGGCGCGGTCACTCTCGGGATTGTCAAAGAAATCGGCCGTCGGGCGATCCTCTATAATGGCGCCTTCGTCCATGAAGATCACCCGGTCTGCCACCTTGCGGGCAAAGCCCATCTCGTGGGTTACCACCATCATCGTCATGCCTTCGCGGGCCAGTTCGACCATCACGTCGAGCACCTCTTTGATCATCTCGGGGTCAAGCGCCGATGTGGGTTCGTCAAACAGCATCGCAATCGGGTCCATCGCCAACGAGCGCGCAATCGCGATGCGCTGTTGCTGGCCACCCGAAAGCTGACTGGGGTATTTCCTGGAATGATCGGCCATGCCGACCCGCGCCAGCAAAAGCTCGGCGCGCTCAACCGCCTCTTTGCGGCTGCGCCCAAGCACCTTTTCCTGCGCAAGGCAGAGGTTATCGAGCACCGACATATGCGGGTAGAGTTCAAAATGCTGAAACACCATGCCGATCCGCGACCGCAGCGCGGTCAGGTTGGCCTTTTTGGCCGTGACCTCGTCACCATCCACGGTGATCTTGCCGTCCTGCACCGGCTCAAGCCCGTTGACGCATTTGATCAGGGTCGATTTGCCCGACCCCGATGGCCCGCAGACCACGACGACCTCGCCTTTTTTCACCTCGGTGGAGCAATCGGTCAGAACCTGAAATGTGCCGTACCATTTGCTGATGTGTTCGATATTGATCATGTGGCCATCCGGGACTTGAGGCTTCTGACGAACATCGAGCCCGAGAAGCAGATTATGAAATAGACCACAGCGGCGAACAGGTACATTTCGACCAATCGCCCTTCTGTGCGTGCAACGATGGACGATGCGGTCATGAAATCGCGCAGGCTTACGACAAAGACCAGGGATGTATCCTGAAACAGGATGATGCCTTGGGTCACAAGGATCGGGACCATGTTGCGAAAGGCCTGCGGTAAAACGACATAGCGCTGGATCTGCCAGTAATTCAGGCCGGTGGATTGCCCGGCGTGAACCTGACCGCGGCGCACGCTTTGAATGCCGGCGCGCATGATCTCGGAGTAATAGGCCGCCTCGAACAGCACAAAGGCGATCAGCGCCGAATAAAACCCGCCAATGGGCCGCCCAAGGGCCAGCGGTACGAGGAAATAGAACCAGAAGATCACAAGGATCAGCGGCACCGAGCGGATCAGGTTGACATAGGTCGCGGCCACAAAGGCCAGCGGCTTGATGCCCGACAGGCGGGCCAGGGCCAGCAAGGTGCCAATCACGATCCCGCCGATGATCGCCAGAAACGTAAGCCAAAGGCTGAGCTGAAGCCCCTGCCACAGGAAGGGAAGCGAGGACCAGATAACGCTGAAGTCGAAATCGCTCATGCCCTAGTCCTTTGCATCGACATAGCCGGGAATCCGGGCGTATTTTTCAACCACCTGCATTAAAAGCGTCGCGACAAGGGCGATGAAGACATAAATCACGGTGGCGGCGGTAAAAGCCTCGAACCCCTGAAAGGTATACTCGGCGATCTGTTGGCTTTGCGCGGTCAGCTCCAACAGGCCGATGGTCAGCGCAAGCGAGGAATTCTTGAACACGGTCAGGAATTCAGAGGTCAGCGGCGGCACGATCATCCGGAACGAGATCGGCAGCAGAACATAGCGATAGGTCTGCGCAAGGCTATGGCCATGGGCGGTGGCGGCGGCGCTAAGGCCGGGCGGCACGGTTTCGATCCCGGCGCGCACCTGTTCGGCGATGCGCGAGGCGGTATAAAGGCCAAGCGCCACGACGGCGGTCACGAATTCGGGGTTGGGCATGTCGCGCTTCATCCAGCGCCCCCAGTCATCGGGCAGCATTTCAGGCACCGCAAAATACCAGATGAACATCTGCACCAGCAGGGGCACGTTGCGGAAAATCTCGACATAGACCGCACAGGCGGTGCTTATGATCTTGTTGGGGACGGTCTTGCCGACGCCCACCAATGCGCCGATCACGATGGCGATGCACCAGGCGCAAAGCGCGACCGAGACAGTCCAGCCAAAGCCGCTGATCAGCCAGTTCAGGTACTGCTCTTCTAAAAGAACGCCCCAGTTCCAGTTATAATTCACCGCTGTCTGCCCCCTTGGCCTTGGACGGGTTGGGCCGGGCGACGGATGAACACCGCCCGGCCGCGAGCGCGTTATTCAGGCAAGGCACCCAGTTGGAAGGCGGCTTTCAAAAGCGGGTCGGCGGGTACGCCGAGCGGGTCGAACCACTTGGCATAGATCGCGTCTATCTCACCCGAGCGGAAGACGTTGGCGAGGGCCTTTTTGCCGACAAGCTCGAACGCGCTGTCATCGCGGCGCACCATCAAGGCGTAGGGGTCAAAGGACAGGAAATCACCGACAACGGCATAATCGCCGGGGGTCTTTGATTTCGAGATCAGGCCGAACAACAGGATGTGATCGGTCGCATAGACATCGACGCGGTCGGTTTCCAGCGACAGCATGCCCTCGGCATGGTCGCGCACCGGCAGCACGTCAATCTTGATGCCAAGCTTGTCGGCGGCGGCGATCACCGCGCGCTCGTTGGTGGTGCCTTGGGCAAGGGCGACGGCCTTGCCATCAAGGTCGGCGATCGAGCTGATGCCGCTATCGGCGCGCACCAAAAGCTTGGTGCCGGTGACAAAGGTCACGGGCAGGTACTCGACCTGCTGCTGACGGGTCAGGTTGTTGGTGGTCGAGCCGCATTCAAGGTCGATGGTGCCATTCGCCATCAAGGCAATCCGGGTCTTGGGATTGACCGGCACATAGCTGACCTCAAGCTTTTTACCAAGCTCGGCTTCGACGGCCTCGACGATCTTCATGCACAGATCAATCGAATAGCCGACCGGCTTTTGGTTGGCGTCGAGATAGGCAAACGGGACCGAGCTTTCGCGATGCCCGATCACGATGGTGCCGCTTTCGTTGATCTTGGCCAGCGTTCCGGTCAGATCGCCTTGGGCCATCGCCACCGGCGCGGTCAGCCCAAGCGCAAGCGTCGCGCCCATCAGTTTCTTCATAAGTGACATTTGGCAGGTCTCCTTGTTGGTCGTTTTTGTTTCGGTCTTATGATTGGCGGGAAGAGGAAGGCCCGTCGAGATCGGCGTTTTGATGCGCTCAATCAGGTCACGGCGTCCTTGGTGTCGCAAATTCTGAACATTGATTGATTCCCCCAATTCGCCCTAGCCAAGGTTTGGCTAATGCAAAACGCATGTTAAAATGCTTTTATCTTGGTCTGGCCATATGTTTGATATGGGTAAGGGGGCTTAAAATGGATGTCAGGTGGCTTGAAGATGTGTTGATGTTGCTCGAAGAGGGCAACCTGACGCGCGCGGCAAAGCGGCGTAACATCACCCAGCCGGCCTTTTCGCGCCGCATCAAGAGCTTTGAGGACTGGCTTGGCGCGCCGGTGCTTGAGAGGGGCGTGAACCGTGTCGAGATCAGGCCCGCCCTGATCGGCAACGAGGCCGAAATCCGTGCGCTGCTCGGGCGGCTCGGTGATTTGCGCGGCAAGCTTGCAAATTATGACGCGGGCCATGCGACCATCACCATCGCGGCCCAGCATGCGCCAGTGTTTTCGGCCTTTCCCGACATGGCACTTTGCGCCATCGCACGGTTTGCGCATCTGCGCTTTCGGCTTCGGCCGGGCAACCTGCGCGATTGCGTGGCGATGTTCCTGCGTGGGGATGCGCCGATTTTGCTGTGTTACGAAGATGAGACGATGGCCCCGATGCCGTTTGGCGATAGTGTCATGCGCACGGTCTGGGGCACGGATCAGCTTATTCCGGTGATTGGCGGCGGGCGTCGCTATGCGGTCGCGCGCGATGGCTCGATCCCGGGCGAAACCCCGGCGATTGTCTATCCCGATGAAAGCTATTTTGGCGAGGCCCTGATGAAAACGGCAAAGCCATTCGGCACCCATGCCTTTTCGGGCAATCCGGTGTGTGAAACAGCATTTTCGACCGGGATCAAGGAGTTGGTTCTTGGCGGGCTTGGCATCGGCTGGTTGCCGTTCAGCATGTGCCGCAAGGAACTGGAGCGTGGCGAGATGGTCTCGCTTGCGACTGAATTGGGCTGTCTGCCTTTGGATATCGTGCTCTATTCCGACGCCAATCACGACATGTCGCGCGCGCTGATCGAGGTCTGGAGCGATCAAAAGTCGGCCCGGCAGCCCTGAGCGCCGGGCCGTTTTGGGGCGGAAAACCTGAAGCGTGTCGCGTTCACTCAAAATTCACGCGACATGCTCTAACCTATTGTTTGCGCATGTTCGAGGAGCGCAAAACCGGGTCCCACTTTTGAGCAGCACGCACTAGCCGAGGTGGCTGACCTCCGGGATGCCGTAAACCGGCGTCGCAAGCCCCTCCATCCGGGCCTTGAGTTGGAGCGACAGGAATTGCGAATAATGGCGCGACTGGTGCAGGTTGCCGCCGTGAAACCACAGCGCCTCCTGCCGGGTTGGTTTCCACATGTTGCGCTGTTCGCCCTCCCATGGGCCGGGGTCTTTGGTGGTGTCCGAGCCAAGCCCCCAGCATTTGCCAACCTTGTCGGCCACGTCTTGACCGATCAGGTCCGCCGCCCAGCCGTTCATCGAGCCATAGCCGGTGGCATAGACGACAAGATCGGCCTCAAGCTTGGTTGCGTCGTCCAAAATCACACCGTCGGGGACCACCTCGGTCACCTGGCCATGGGCCAGCTTGATCTTGCCGTCGATGATCAGCTGGCTTGCACCCACGTCGATATAATAGCCCGAGCCACGGCGCAGGTATTTCATGAACAGACCCGAGCCGTCATCGCCCCAGTCAAGCTTGAACCCGGCCTTTTCCAACCCTGCGTAAAAATCTTTGTCGACCTCGCGCATCTGCTCATAGAGCGGGATCTGGAATTCATGCAGGATGCGATAGGGCAGCGAGGCAAAGATCATGTCTGCCTTGTTGGTGGTCATGCCGTCGCGCACCGCCTGTTCGGAATAAAGCGCGCCAAGGCCGATATCCATCAACGTGTCCGAGCGCACGATATGGGTGCTTGAGCGTTGCACCATGGTGACGTCGACATCGTTTTCCCAAAGCGCTGCACAGATATCATGCGCCGAGTTGTTCGAGCCGATCACCACCGCCTTTTTGCCCTGATAGGCATCGGGGCCGGGGTGTTGGCTGGAATGGTGCTGATCGCCCTTGAAACTGTCCATGCCGGGAAACTCGGGCATGCGCGCCTTGCCGGACATGCCGGTGGCGAGCACGAGTTGCCTGGGCTTGAGGGTGATTTTTTCGCCGTCGCGATCAACCTCGACCGTCCATTCGCCGCTGGCCTCATCATAAGTGGCGGATGTGCAGGTGGTCTTGGTCCAGTAATTCAGCTCCATGATTTTGGTGTACATTTCAAGCCAGTCACCGATCTTGTCCTTGGGCGCAAAGACCGGCCAGTTGGCCGGAAATGGCAGATAGGGCAGGTGGTCGTACCAGACCGGATCATGCAGACAGAGCGATTTATAGCGGTTGCGCCAGCTGTCGCCGGGGCGGGGGTTCTTCTCGACAATAATCGTGGGCACGCCCAATTGACGCAGCCGCGCGCCAAGGGCGATGCCGCCCTGACCGCCGCCGATGACAAGGACATAGGGCTGTTTGGTATAGCCAAGCTCGCGCGCCTCGGCCTCGCGCTCTTCGGCCCAGGTGGCGCGGTGCTTGCCCGCGCCATGTTTCGCGCCAAGCGGGCGGTCAAACCCGAGCGGTTCCTCAAACCCCTTGAGTTCGACCATCGAGGTCAGCAGCGTCCAGATCTTTCCATCCCGCAGCCGGATCAACCCATAGCCGCGCGCCACGCTGGTCTCGAAGGTGATCCAGGCGGTGATGACGCCGCCATCCTCGGTCGCCGCTTCGCCGTCGGCGATTTTCCAGCCGGTGGGTCGGGTGGCGTCAAGCTGTTGGATCAGCATGTCCTTGATCTCGGCCCGCCCCTCCATGGTCTTGATGTTCCAGGTGAAGGTGACAAGGTCGCGCCAGAATCCGCCCTCTTCGAACATCCCGGCGGCGCGCGCGTTATCGCCCTTGGCCAGCGCCTCTTCGAAGTCGTCAAGACATTGCGTGACCTGATCTTTTACCGTCGTATCCAGCATATCATCCTCCCGGCTTGTGGTCCTGCGCAGGGGGCCTGCGCGGGGAAATTATGGCATGTCTTGGCCGATTCCCCCTAGAGACAAAGGTAGGAGAGGGCGGGCGTCGGTGCTGCGTGGCTTGCACGTCGGCGGCGGCGGCGCTATCGCTCAAAGGAAAAGGGGCGTGTGTAAATGACCAGGGTTTTCATCACCGGAACGGCGGGGTTCATCGGCTATCATCTTGCAAACCTGTTGCTTGATGAAGGGATCATCGTGCACGGGTATGACGGGATGACGGATTACTATGATGTGCGTCTGAAAGAGCGGCGCCATCAGATGCTTTTGCAAAAGCCGGGTTTCGTGGCGACGCAGGGCATGCTGGAGGATCAGGAGGCGCTTGATCGTGCGGTGGATGCCTGTGCGCCCGATATCATTGTGCATCTGGCCGCGCAGGCCGGGGTGCGCTATAGTCTTGAGAACCCGCGCGCCTATCTTGATGCCAATGTGATCGGCACGTTCAACGTTATGGAAGCTGCGCGCCGCCACGAGGTCAAGCACCTGTTGATGGCCTCGACCTCGTCGGTTTACGGGGCAAATACCGAGATGCCCTATGGTGAGAGCGACAAGGCCGACAGCCAGATGACGATTTATGCCGCCACCAAGAAGGCGACGGAATCGATGGGTCATGCCTATGCGCATCTGTGGGATATCCCCACCACCATGTTCCGCTTTTTCACGGTATACGGGCCATGGGGGCGACCCGATATGGCGCTGTTCAAATTCGTCGAGGCGATTTTGGCGGGGCGGGCGATTGATATCTACAATCACGGCGAGATGTATCGCGATTTCACCTATGTCGAGGATCTGGTGCGCGGTATCCGCCTGTTGATCGACGTGGCCCCGGTGCGGCCCGCAAGCGCGGAGGACATCGCCGAGGGGGACAGCCTGTCGCCGGTGGCGCCTTATCGCGTGGTCAATATCGGCAATTCCGACAAGGTGCGGCTGCTTGATTTCGTCGATGCGATCGAGGCCGAGCTTGGCATGCCCGCGATCCGCAACATGATGGAGATGCAAAAGGGCGACGTGCCCGCAACCTGGGCCGATGCCCGTCTGCTTGAGCGGCTGACTGGCTATCGTCCAAACACCGATGTGCGCGATGGGATCGCGCGGTTTGTGGCGTGGTTTCGCGACTATTACCGGGTTTAGGCGCGCGTGGCTGCGGTGGGAATTTGAGTATTTGTACCAAGAAGAAGCAGGGCGCGTGCAGGTGGAAGGCTTGCGCCTGTGTGGGCCGCGGCTTAGGGTTCGGGCAGTTTTGAGCAAGGCGACATCTGTATGACCCACCGATTTGCGATCCGTGTTTATTATGAAGACACCGACATGGGCGGGATCGTCTATCACGCCAATTACCTTAAGTACATCGAGCGCGCGCGCAGTGCCTGGGTGCGCGAGATGGGAATTGATCAGAATGTCATGCGCGAGCGCGACGGCATGATCTTTGCCGTGCGTCGGGTCGAGGCGGATTATCTTGGGCCCGCAAAATTCGACGACCAGCTTGAGGTCGAGACCCGCACCACGGCCGTTACCGGCGCGCGGCTGGTGATGGAACAGAAGGTGACGCGCGGTGAGGAGCTGCTTTTTCAGGCGGTTGTCACGGTGGTTTGTCTCAATGACGCAGGGCAGCCCGCCCGTTTGCCGGCAAATATCCGCCTGATCCTGCATTAAGAAGGCCGAAACCCGCGGGGATGACGCGGATGTGTTGGCTTTCCCTCTGGAAATCGGCTAGTTTGCCAATCAATAAGGCCGAAAAACGGGCCACCCATAAAGAGCAGGCAGATGGAAGCAGAAACCCTGGCATTGGCACAGGAGATGGATTTCTCCATGTGGGCGCTATTCGCACGCGCAACCTTAATCGTGAAACTTGTGATGTTGATGCTGGTCGTGGCCTCGTTCTGGTCCTGGTCGATCATCGTGCAGAAGATCATCACCTATCGGCAGGCCCGTCGCGAGGCCGAGGTCTTTGACCGCCGGTTCTGGTCGGGCGAGCCGCTGGACACGTTGTTTGACGAGATCGGCGCCGAACCCGCCGGTCAGTCGGAGCGGATATTTGCGGCCGGCATGATGGAATGGCGGCGCAGTCATCGCAATGACGGCGGCTTGATCGCCGGGGCGACGGCGCGGATTGATCGCAGCATGGACGTGGCGATCGCCAAGGAGGCCGAAGGCTTGCAGGGTGGTTTGCAGGTGCTGGCGACGGTCGGTTCGACTGCGCCGTTTATCGGGCTGTTCGGCACGGTCTGGGGCATCATGCATGCCTTCATCAACATCGCCGAGCAACAAAACACCAACCTTGCGGTGGTCGCGCCGGGCATTGCCGAGGCGCTTTTGGCGACCGGTCTTGGCCTGTTGGCGGCGATTCCGGCGGTGATTTTCTATAACAAGCTGAGCGCGGACAGCGACCGCATCGTCGCGGGCTATGAGGCCTTTGCCGACGAGTTCGCCACCATCCTCAGCCGTCAGTTGGACAGCTAGGCCATGGGCGCGGGTGTCGTTCAGAAATCCGGCGATAGCGGTCGGCGCAGGCGGGGCCGGGGCCGGTCGCGCCCGATGGCGGAAATCAACGTCACGCCGTTTGTCGATGTGATGCTGGTGCTGCTGATCATCTTCATGGTGGCGGCGCCGCTTATGACCGTGGGCGTGCCGGTGGAATTGCCGAAAACGGCGGCCAATGCGCTTCCGGGTGAGGAGGAAGAGCCGCTGAGCGTGACAATCACCAGTGAGGGCATTGTCATGATCCAGACCACCGAGGTGGCGCGCGAGGATCTTGTGGCGCGGCTGCGGGCGATTGCAACAGAGCGTGACAGCACGCGGGTTTACCTGCGCGCCGACGGGGCGGTGCCCTATGCGCAGGTGATGCAGGTGATGGGCGCGCTGAACCGGGGCGGATTTGGCAATATCGGTCTGGTGACGGATACCGGCGGGCCTGCTCTTGACGGGCAGGGCGACTAGGGGCGCATCTGGTGAATACCGGTCAGATCATATCGGGGGCGGGCCATCTGGCATTGATCGGCTGGGCCTTGATCGGTGGTGTTTTCCGCTCTGACCCGTTGCCCTTTGAGGTGACCGAGGTCACCGCCATTTCAGCCGAAGACTATGCCGCGCTTCTGGCCCGTGAGAGTGCGCCTGAGGCGGTGGCAAACGTTGATACGCCAGAGCCGCCCGCGCCGGGCGATCTTGCCCCCAACCTGTCGTCGCAGGCCGATGCCGCGCCCGAGGTGAGCCGCCCCGAGGCCAGCGATACCCCGCCGCCAGATGCGGCGCCGGATCTGTCGCAGATGAGCCCGCCAAAACCTGCTGATGTGGCGGATGAGCCGCCGGTTTTGCAGGTGCCGCAAGAGGATGTGGCGGCGCTGGTGCCAGAGGTCTCGCCGCGCCCGAAACCGAGGCCCGCGCCGCGCGTCGCCCCCGAGGCGGTGGCCCCGCCAGAGCCGGACGTGAAGATCGACGATGTGGCGAACCCCGAGGTCGCCCCAGATCAGGGCGCCGAGGTGGTCGAGAAACCCGCCGAAGCCACAGCGCCCGAAGAGGCGGCAACCGAGATCGTGACCGAGGCCGAAAAGGCGCAACAAGCGGCGCCGTCGGTGTCGATGCGGCCCAAGGCGCGGCCTGCGCGCCCGGTCGAGGTGGCGAAAGACGCGCCGAAACCTGCGGTCAAGCCCGCCGTCGATAAGCCCGCGCCCGACAAGCCCGCGACCGACAAGCCCGCGACCGACAAGGCGGCGGTCAACGATGCGCTTGCGGCGGCGCTTGGCGGCGGCGAGACAAGCCGTGACCGCCCAAGCGGACCGCCGCTGACCTCTGGCGAGCGGGATGCCCTGCGCGTCGCGGTTCAGCAATGCTGGAACGTTGGCAGCCTGAGTTCGGATGCGTTGCGCACAACGGTTGTGGTCGCGGTCAGCATGGGCGAGGATGGCAAACCGAATAGCGGGTCGATCCGCATGCTGAGTGCATCGGGCGGCGGCGACACGGCGGCAAAACAGGCGTTCGAGGCGGCGCGCCGGGCGATCATCCGTTGTGGCGCGAACGGATTCAACCTTCCGGTTGAGAAATACGACAGCTGGCGTGATATAGAAATGACATTTAATCCGGAGAAAATGAGGATCAAATGATGCGTATGTTAGTGACCCTCCTGATGGCCCTGTCGCTTTGGGCCCTACCTGCCGTGGCGCAAAATAATGGCCCGCTTCGGATCGAGATCACCGAAGGCGTGATTGAACCGCTGCCCTATGCGGTGCCTGATTTTGTCTCGGACAATAGCGCCGGCGCTGATTTTGGCCGCCGGATCGCGCGGGTCATTGCCTCGGATCTGAGCGGCACCGGGCTGTTTCGTGAAATCCCCGCAGAGGCCCATATCAGCCGGATCACCAGCTTTGAAAGCCCGGTGCAATATGCCGACTGGAAGGCGATCAACGCGCAGGCGCTGATCACCGGGGCGGTGAGTGTGGATAACACGGGCAAGCTTGTGGTGCGGTTCCGGATTTACGATGTGTTTTCCGGGCAGGAGCTTGGCAGCGGGATGCAGCTTGTCGGCACCCAGGAAGGCTGGCGGCGGATGGCCCATAAGGTGGCCGATCAGGTCTATACCCGGATCACCGGCGAGGGCGGGTATTTCGATAGCCGCGTTGTGTTTGTCGGCGAAAGCGGGCCCAAGGACAAGCGCGCCAAGCGCCTTGCGATCATGGATTATGACGGCGCCAACGTGAGTTATCTCACCGACAGTTCAAGCATCGTCCTTGCGCCGCGGTTTTCGCCGACCGGCGATCGGGTGCTTTACACCAGCTATGAAACCGGCTTTCCGCGCATTTATGTGCTGGATGTGGCCAGTGTCGGGCGCCGCGCGCTTGAAACCCAGCCCGGCACGATGAGCTTTGCGCCGCGCTTTGGCCCGGATGGGCGCACGGTGGTCTATTCGCTGACGCAGAACGGCAATAGCGATATTTTCAAGATGGATATCAACAGCGGCGCAAGCGCGCGGCTGACCAATGCGCCGTCGATTGAAACCGCCCCAAGCTTTAGCCCCGATGGCAGCCAGATCGTGTTTGAAAGTGACCGCTCGGGCACGCCACAGCTTTATGTGATGTCCGCCAATGGCGGCGAGGCGCGCCGGATCAGCTTTGGTCAGGGGCGCTATGGCACGCCGGTCTGGTCGCCGCGTGGCGATCTTGTGGCCTTTACCAAGCAATCCAAGGGCCGCTTTCATATCGGCGTGATGCGCACCGATGGCAGCGAAGAGCGCCTGTTGACGGCGTCGTTTCTGGATGAGGGGCCGACATGGGCGCCCAATGGCCGGGTGATCATGTTCACCCGCGAAACCCAAGGCGCGCAGGGGCAGGCAAGCCTCTATTCGGTGGATATCACCGGGCGCAATCTCAAGCAGGTGCAGACCACGACCGGGGCAAGTGATCCGTCGTGGTCGCCCTTGCAGAACTAAGCCGTGCGGCGCGCGTTTCCTTGGGGCGCGGGCTGTGATAAAAGGGCCAAGGGC
>JAVVFB010000290.1:0-3431 GCA_032251095.1 Roseovarius sp.
ATCTCTCGTTCGGTCACGCCGCCTTTCTGGGGGTCGGCAGCTATTCGGCGGTTTGGATGTTCAAACTGCTGAGCATGAACGTGCTTCCGGCCATCGTTCTCAGCGTGATCGTGGCGGGGCTGTTTTCCGTCGTGATCGGCTATGTCAGCCTGCGCCGCTCGGGGATCTATTTCTCGATCCTGACGCTGGCCTTTGCCCAGATGAGCTTTAACCTCGCCTATTCGGTTCTGACACCGATCACCAATGGCGAAACCGGGCTTCAGCTGACACTCGACGATCCGCGCATCCTTGGCGTAAGCCGCACCGAAAGCGGTGGCATCCCGGTGACCAACCTGTTTGGTCTGGACATGCGCGACACTTATGAAATGGTCGTTGGCCCCTGGGCGTTTCAGTTCAACAATGGCTATTACCTCTGCGCGATCCTGATGCTGATCAGCTTTTATCTGGCGATCCGGATCTTCCGCTCGCCGTTCGGGATGATGCTTCGCGCGATCAAATCCAACAACACGCGGATGACCTATACCGGCCTGAACGCGCGCCCCTATACTTTGGCGGCCTTCGTGATCTCGGGGATGTATGCCGGTCTTGCGGGTGGTCTTCTGGCCTCGATGGACCCGCTTGCAGGCGCCGAGCGCATGCAGTGGACGGCCTCTGGCGAAGTGGTTCTGATGACCATCCTTGGCGGTGCCGGCACGTTGATCGGCCCGGTTCTGGGCGCGGGTTTCATCAAGTACTTCGAGAATATCTTTTCGAAGATCAACGATGGCGTGTTGCACACCTGGTTCAGCTTCATGCCCGACGGGCTTGAGGATCTTGTGGTCACGCTGGTGCACCCCTTCGTCGGCAAAGGCTGGAACCTCACGCTTGGTATCGTCTTCATGCTGGTGGTGATCTTCCTGCCCGGTGGTCTTGTCGAGGGCGGTCAGCGCATCGGTCGTTTGTTCCGCCGCAAGAAATCAGGGGACGACGCCAACAAATCGACCCAATCCACCCCCGCCGAATAAGGAGACGGAGTTATGGGTATTCTTGAAGTCAAAAACGTCAACAAGCGCTTCGGCGGGCTCCAGGCGCTTGGGGATGTGAACCTGAGCGTCGCGGAAAACTCCGTGCATGCGATCATCGGACCGAACGGCGCGGGCAAATCCACCCTGCTGAACGTTCTCATCGGCAAGCTTATCCCCGACACCGGCAGCGTCATGTTCAATGGCCAGTCGGTACTGGGGCGCAAACCCTTCGAGATCAACCAGATGGGCATTTCCCGCGTGTTCCAGACACCGGAAATCTTCGGTGATCTGACCGTTCTGGAAAACATGATGATCCCGATCTTCGCCAAACGTGACGGCGTGTTCCGCATGCATGCCTTTGAAAACGCCGACAACGAAAAAGAGATCGTCGAGCAGGCCGAGCATATGCTTGAAAGCCTGAACATGGCCGATGCGCGCCATGATCACTCGGCCTCGATGTCGCGCGGCAACAAGCGGCGTCTGGAAATCGGCATGTGCCTGGCGCAAAGCCCCAAGCTGTTGTTGCTGGACGAGCCGACCGCCGGCATGGCGCGGGCCGACACCAACAACACCATCGACCTTTTGAAACAGATCAAGGACGAGCGCGACATCACCATCGCGATCATCGAACACGATATGCATGTGGTATTCAGCCTGGCCGAGCGGATCACCGTTCTGGCGCAAGGCTCGCCGCTGGTCGAAGACACGCCCGAAAACATCAAGGGCCATCCCAAGGTGCGCGAAGCGTATCTTGGCGAACACGCCTGAAGGAGACAGGGACCATGAACGTCAAACCCGACTTTTCCAAAGGCCATAGCCACGCCGAAACCGCCCCCGCCTTCCTGTCCGTGTGGAACATGGAAAGCTATTACGGCGAGAGCTATATAGTGCAGAACATCAGCTTCAACGTGCATGAGGGTGAAATTCTGGCGTTGTTGGGGCGCAACGGCGCAGGCAAGACCACCACCCTGCGCTCGATCGCGCGGATGGATAGCCCGCAGGTGACAAAGGGCGAAATCTGGCTCGATCACCAGCCGCTCCACAATATGTCGAGCCATCAGGCCGCGTCGGTCGGCATCGGCCTTGTGCCCGAAGACCGTTGCATCATCCCCGGCCTTACGGTCGAGGAAAACCTGCAACTGGCGCAGATCGCCCCGCCGATCGGCTGGTCGCTTGAACGGCTTTACGATCTCTTCCCGCGTCTCGCGGAACGGCGCAGGCAAGAGGGCGTGACCCTTTCGGGCGGCGAACAACAGATGCTGGCCGTGGCCCGTGCGCTTGCCCGTGACCTCAAGGTTCTGTTGCTGGATGAACCCTATGAAGGGCTTGCGCCGGTCATCGTCGACGAGATCGAAAAGACCCTGCGCATCATCAAGGAACAGGGCATCACCACGGTGATCGTCGAACAAAACGCTGTGCGCGCCCTTGAACTTGCCGACAGGGCTGTCATTCTCGACACCGGTAGCATCGTGTTTGACGGCACCGCTGCCGAGGTTCTTGAAAACGAAGAACTGCGCTCTGAATATCTCGCGATCTGAGCCGGATCGCCCGCGCCCCATATCGCTTTTCGTTGGGGGCGGGCATCCGTTCATCATCGCCCCCAACGAAAAGGTCCGACATGTCCGATACCACCTATCCCCCCTCTGCCGACTTCGCGGCCAACGCCCATATTGACGCCGCGACATATACCGAAATGTATGACGCTTCGATCACTGACCCGGCGGCGTTCTGGGGCGAGCACGGCAAGCGCATCGACTGGATCAAGCCCTACACGAAGGTCAAGGATGTCAGCTTTGAGCTCGGCAAGGTTTCGATCAACTGGTATTCCGACGGCACCCTGAACGTCGCCGCCAATTGCATCGACCGCCATCTTGCCACCCGCGCCAATCAGACCGCGATCATCTGGGAACCCGACAGCCCCGATGAACAGGCGCTGCATATCACCTATCAAGAGCTGCACGACAACACCTGCCGGATGGCCAATGTCCTAAAGGATCTTGGCGTGACGCGTGGCGACCGGGTTGTGCTCTACCTGCCGATGATTCCCGAGGCCGCCTATGCCATGCTGGCCTGTGCGCGCATCGGCGCGATCCATTCCATCGTCTTTGCCGGCTTTAGCCCCGACGCGCTTGGCGCGCGGATCAACGGGTCAAACGCCAAGGTGGTGATCACCGCCGACGAGGCCCCGCGTGGAGGGCGCAAGACGGCGCTCAAATCCAACACCGACGCCGCGCTTTTGCATTGCGATGACCGGGTCAAGAACCTTGTGGTCAAGCGCACCGGCGGTCAGACCACCTGGACCGAGCGCGATTACGATTGCACCGCCCTGATGGCCGCCGCCTCGACCGACTGCGCGCCCGAGGAAATGAGTGCCGAAGACCCGCTTTTCATCCTCTACACCTCAGGTTCGACCGGGCAACCCAAGGG
>JAVVFB010000291.1:0-3426 GCA_032251095.1 Roseovarius sp.
GCTTTGCGCGGCGATCGGGGTGTTCTGGCTCTCGCTCAGCTTTTTTCAATCCGAAGAAGAGGCCAAGGCGCGCGGCCGCCTGTCACTTTACCGCAGCACCGTTCTGGCCGAGTTGGAGCGGTTTTCGCATCTGACCTATGTGCTTGCGCGTGACACCTATGTGATCGAGACCGGCCTTGGCGCGCCCACGTCGGTGCTTGATAAGCGGCTGGCGGCCTTTGCCGTGCAATCCGGGCTTGATGCGATTTACCTGATGCAGGCCGACGGGGTGACGATCTCTGCCTCGAACGCCGATAGGCCGGAAACCTTTGTCGGGCAGGATTATTCCTTTCGCCCCTATTACCGCGCGGCGATCACCGGGGTACAGGGGCGGTTTTACGGAATCGGCGCGACCACCGGATTGCCGGGTTATTTCATTGCCGATGCGGTGCGCGGGCCGGGTGGCGACCTCTCTGGCGTGATCGCGATCAAGCTTGACCTGACCGACCTTGAAGAGGCCTGGCGCGCGGCGGGCGAACAGGTGTTTCTGGCCAATAGCGACGGGGTTGTGTTGCTCTCGTCCAATCCCGACTGGCGCTATCGCACGCTTGGCGACCTCTCCGAGGCTCAGCGCGCCCGGATCGCAGCAAGCCGCCAATTCCCCGGTCAGACGCTTGACCCGCTGAACTGGCACCCAAGGGGCAACGCGCGCGCGATGATCGACGGGGTCAAACGCATTCACCTTGCCGCCAGCGTGCCCCAGCATGACTGGAAGCTGCATTATTTCGCCGATGACAGCGCGGCGGTCACCCGAAGCTGGCTTGTGACGGGGATGGTGATGATCCTGGCCGGGGCCGGTTTCATGGTCTCACAGGTGCGCCGCACGCAACGCATCGGCGCGGCGCTGCGCCGCTCCGAGGCCGAAGAGGCGCAATTGCGTCTTGCCAATGACCGGCTTGCGGTCGAGATCGAGGATCGCCGCACCGCCGAACGCCGCCTCAAGCGCACCCAGGACGAGCTTGAGCGCGCCAGCCGTCTTGCCGCGCTTGGCCAGTTGGCGGCCTCGGTCACCCACGAGCTTGGCCAGCCAATCGCGGCGATGCGCAACCATCTGGCCGCCGCCGAAATCGGCGGCAAGCCCGCGCAAAAGGTGATCCCGCAAATCGCCGGCATCGTGGATCGGATGGAGGGCATCACCCGCCAGCTCAAGTTCTTTGCGCGCAGCGATCACGAGGTCTTTCGCGAGGTCGATCTGCGCGATGTCGTCAACGCCGCCCTGTCGCTTTTGACGCCCAATATCGAGGCCGCAGAGGTGACGCTTGATCTGCGCCAACCGCCGGGGCCGATCATGGTGCGCGGCCATCAATTGCGCCTTGAACAGGTGATGACCAACATCCTGCGCAACGCGGTCGATGCGCTTGAGGAATGCGACGAGCGGGTGTTGCATCTGCGTATGGGCGCGACCGAAACCGCCGGCTGGGTCGAGGTGCGCGACACCGGCCACGGGCTTGGCACCGCCTCGCTCTCGGACCTGCAAGAACCCTTTGTCACCACCCGCGAAAGCGGGCGGGGCATGGGGCTTGGGTTGGCGATATCGGCCAATATCGTCAAGGAGCATCATGGCCGGATCAGCGCGCGCAATGCCGAAGGGCGCGGCGCGGTGTTCCGGGTCGAAATACCGATGGCCGACAGCGCAGAGGACAAAGACCCAACATGACACCCCCGGCCCATCCCCGCATCATGATCGTTGAGGACGACAAGGCCATGCGCCTGTCGCTGATCGACCTGCTTGAAGCCGCCGGCTGGCAGGTCGAGGCCCTGCCTCGCGCCGCCCGCGTCGCCGAGCGTCTGGCAGAGTTTCAGCCCGATGTGATCCTGTCGGATGTGCGCATGCCGGGGCTGTCGGGGCTTGATTTGCTGGCGAGCCTTGCCCCGGATTTGTCGCCGCCGCTGGTTCTGATCTCGGCGCATGGCGATATCGCCATGGCGGTCGCGGCGATGCAGGGCGGCGCCTATAGCTTTGTCGAAAAGCCCTACGAGCCACGCCGCCTTTTGAACATCCTGCAACACGCCCTTGATCAGCACCGCATGAGGCGCACCACGCAGCGCCTCAAGGAACGGCTGGTCAAGCTATCGGGGCTGGACCGGGTGGTGTTGGGGCAAACCGCCGAAACGGTCGCTCTGCGCGAAGAGGTGCTTGATCTCGCCCAAAGCGGCGCGGCGGTTCTGTTGCAGGGCGAAACCGGCACCGGCAAGGAACTTGTGGCGCGCGCGCTGCATGATCTGGGGCCGAATGCCGAGGGTCCGTTTCTTGCGCTCAACTGTGCGGCGCTGTCGCCAGAGGGGTTCGAGGCGGAAATGTTCGGCGTGCAGGGCAGTGCCAAGGGCCGCTTGCAGGGCGCCGATGGCGGCACGGTCTTTCTGGACGAGGTGTGTTCCTGTCCGCCTGCGGTGCAGGCCAAGCTGTTGCGGGTGATCGAGGATAAAGAGGTCTTGCCGCTTGGCGCCGAGGCGCCCGTGCCGCTAAGCTTTCGGGTGATTTCGGCCACAAATGAGGACCCCGCCGAGGCGGTGGCGAACGGGCGTCTGCGCCAGGACCTTTTGTATCGGCTCAACGCCACGGTGATCAAACCGCCCACCCTGCGGCAACGACGCGACGACGTGATGCTGTTGGCGGCGCGGTTTCTGGATGAGTTCGCGCGCGTTTATGAAACCCGCGCCCCCGATCTTACGCCCGAAGATACCGCGGCCCTTCTGGCGCACGATTGGCCCGGCAATGTGCGAGAGTTGCGCAATGTCTGTGAACGCCGGGTTCTGGCGGCGCGGCGCGGGGCCGGGTCGATGGCGCAGGCGTTGCGCACCGACCCGCTTGGCGACGATGTGCCCGACACCCTGCGCGAGGCCGTCGCCGCCTTTGAGCGCGAATTGATCGGCAAGGCGATCACCGCCCATCAGGGCCGGATGGAGGCCGTGGCAGAGGCGCTTGGCATCGGGCGGCGCACGCTGAATGAGAAGATCGTCAAGCTTGGGCTGGACAAAGAGGCGCTGCTGTAGTGTCTTTGCGGAATTCCGCAGGGCTCGCGCGGGGGGCTGCGCGCTTTTCTTCATAGGCAGGCGCGCACCGATACAAGATGGTGAGCCCGACACATTCGCATGCAATCTGGGAGGAAAATCATGCAAAAACTTCTAAGCCATACCGCCGTGGCCGCGCTTACCCTTGCCTTTGCCGGCGAGGCGATGGCGACCGAATGGAACGTTTCACTCTGGGGCAAGCGCCGCGCCTTTACCGAGCATGTGCACAAGCTGGCCGAGCTGGTCGAGCAAAAGACCAACGGCGAGTTCACCATGAACATCAGCTATGGCGGCCTGTCCAAGAACCGCGAAAACCTAGACGGGATCAGCATCGGCGCCTTCGAGATGGCACAGTTCTGTGCCGGGTATCACCCC
>JAVVFB010000292.1:0-3420 GCA_032251095.1 Roseovarius sp.
CTCTGCCATTGGTGCCGAGGCGCCGACCTTTACCAAGGATGGCCCCGCGACCACATCAGAACCGCGCGCGCTTGAGCTGGATGAAATGCCGCGCATTGTGGCCGATTACGTGCATGCCGCCAAATGTGCCAAAGAGGCCGGCTTTGACGGGATCGAGCTTCACTCGGCCAACGGCTATCTGCTGGATGAGTTCCTCAAGGACGGCACCAACAAGCGGAGCGATGCCTATGGCGGCTCGGTCGAGAACCGTGCGCGGCTTTTGTTCGAGGTGCTTGATGCGCTGACGGATGTCTGGCCCGCCGGTAAGATCGGCCTGCGCCTCTCGCCGTTTTCGGCGGCCAATAATGCCGAAGACAGCGACCCGGACACGACGTTCGGCTATGTGGTCGAGCGGCTGAACGCCTATCCGCTGGCCTATCTGCACCTTGTCGAGGGTCAAACCGGCGGCAAGCGTGAGGGCGGTTTTGATGCGCTGCGCAAGCTCTGGAAAGGGGTTTACATGGCCAATAACGGCTATGACCGCGATCTTGCCATGGCGCGGGTTGATGCGGGCAAGGTCGATTTTGTGGCCTTTGGGCGGCCCTATATTGCCAATCCCGATCTGGCCGAGCGGTTGCGGGTCAATGCGCCGCTCAACGAGGGCGATGGCGGCACCTATTATGGCGGCGGACGCGAGGGTTACACCGATTACCCGAGCCTTGAGGCCGTCTAGGGCCGCCTCGGGCAGACCGCCGCTTTCCTGCCGCGCCTGACCCTCGGGCGCGGCATTTGCGATAAAACCTGCCTATTGTGCCCTTGCCCCCGCGGGCTTGGACGGGCATTCTGGGGGGCGCGTGTTGAAATCGGTGCCGATGTGCCCCAAATCAACATCAGTGAAACGGAGAAGGCCGGGGTTGCTGCATAGTCAGGGCCGGTGCCTTTTTGCCAAGAACAGGAATTGAGCATGCAAGACCCCCTTAACGCCTCTTACCCGGTGCTGCCGCTGCGCGATATTGTGGTTTTCCCGCATATGATCGTGCCGCTTTTTGTCGGGCGTGAAAAATCCGTCCGCGCGCTGGAAGAGGTGATGCAGGACGACAAACAGATCCTTCTGAGCAGTCAGATTGATCCCGGCCTTGATGACCCGGACGAGGCCGATATTTACCGTGCCGGCGTGCTGGCCAATGTGTTGCAACTGCTGAAGCTGCCCGATGGCACCGTCAAGGTGCTGGTTGAGGGCGTGGCCCGGGTGCGGATTACCGAATACCTTGAGAATGACGATTTCTTCGAGGCGCGCGCCGAGTATCTGACCGAGATGCCGGGCGATGCCACCACCATCGAGGCGCTGTTGCGCACCGTGGGCGATGAATTCGCGCGTTATGCCAAGGTCAAGAAGAACATCCCCGACGAGGCCCTTGCCGCCGTCACCGACTCTGAAGAGCCCGCAAAGCTTGCCGATCTGGTGGCCGGACATCTTGGGATTGACGTGGACAAGAAGCAGGATCTGCTTGAAACGCTGAGCGTGAGCGAGCGCCTTGAAAAGGTCTATGGCCTGATGCAGGGCGAAATGAGCGTCTTGCAGGTCGAGAAAAAGATCAAGACCCGCGTCAAGAGCCAGATGGAGCGCACGCAGCGCGAATATTATCTGAATGAGCAGATGAAGGCCATTCAGAAGGAACTGGGTGACGGCGAAGAGGGCGAAGGCGAACTGGCCGAGCTTGAGGCCAAGATCGCCGAAACCAAGCTGAGCAAAGAGGCGCGCGAAAAGGCGGATGCCGAGCTCAAGAAGCTCAAGAACATGAGCCCGATGAGCGCCGAGGCGACCGTTGTGCGCAACTATCTCGACTGGATGCTGTCGATCCCGTGGGGCGTGAAAAGCCGCGTGAAAAAGGATTTGGGCCGCGCGCAGGACGTGCTTGATACCGACCACTATGGTCTGGACAAGGTCAAGGAACGGATCGTCGAATATCTTGCGGTGCAACAGCGCAGTAAGAAACTCAAGGGGCCGATCATGTGCCTTGTGGGCCCGCCGGGTGTGGGCAAGACCAGCCTTGGCAAATCCGTGGCCCGCGCCACCGGGCGCGAATTTATCCGCATTTCGCTTGGCGGCGTGCGCGACGAAAGCGAAATTCGCGGTCACCGGCGCACTTATATCGGCTCGATGCCGGGCAAGATCATTCAGGCGTTGAAAAAGGCCAAGACCACCAACCCGCTTATCCTTTTGGATGAGATCGACAAGATGGGGCAGGATTTCCGCGGCGATCCGGCATCGGCCATGCTTGAGGTGCTTGATCCCGAACAGAACAGCAGCTTCGTCGATCACTATCTTGAGGTCGAATATGACCTGTCGGACGTGATGTTCCTGACCACGGCAAACTCCTACAACATGCCGGGGCCGCTTTTGGACCGGATGGAGATCATTCCGCTGGCGGGTTATACCGAAGATGAAAAGCGCGAGATCGCCAAGCAGCACCTGATCGAAAAACAGATCAAGAACAATGGGTTGCGCAAGGGCGAGTTCGAACTGAGCGATGAGGCGTTGACCGATATGGTGCGCTATTACACCCGCGAGGCCGGCGTGCGGAACCTTGAGCGCGAGATCGCCAAGGTGGCGCGCAAGGCCGTGACCCGGATCATCAAGGGCGAGGACAAGCAGATCAGGGTGACATCTGACAACCTCAGCGATTTCCTTGGCGTCAGAAAGTACAAATTCGGCCTGGCCGAGGAAAGCGATCAGGTGGGCGTGGTCACCGGGCTTGCCTATACCTCTGTGGGCGGTGAGCTTTTGAACATCGAGGCGCTACGCCTGCCGGGCAAGGGCCGGATGAAGACCACCGGCACGCTTGGCGATGTGATGAAGGAATCGATTGATGCGGCGTCAAGCTATGTGCGCTCGATCGCGCCCGAAATCGGGGTCAAGCCGCCCAAGTTCGAAAAGTGGGATATCCACGTGCACGTGCCCGAAGGCGCGACGCCAAAGGATGGCCCGAGTGCCGGGCTTGCGATGGTGACCTCGATCGTGTCGGTCCTCACCGGTATTCCGGTGCGCAAGGATATCGCCATGACCGGCGAGGTCACGCTGCGCGGCAATGCGCTTCCGATTGGCGGGCTGAAGGAAAAGCTTCTGGCGGCGCTGCGCGGTGGCATCAAGACCGTGCTGATCCCGCGCGAGAACGAAAAGGACCTGGTCGAGATCCCTGACAATGTCAAAAAGGGCCTCGATATCATCCCGGTCGATCACGTGCGCGACGTTCTCAAGCTGGCCTTGGTGCGCGCACCAGAGCCGGTCGAATGGGACGAGGCCGCCGAAGAGGCCGCCATCGAGATGCGGGACCGCGCGTCCGGGCTCCTGGAAGCCCTGCAGACCTTCCTGGCCATGCGGGCCTCGGGTGTCGACCAACTGCGGGCCCGCCAGAACGCCACCTTCGGCGGCTTCTACGC
>JAVVFB010000293.1:0-3410 GCA_032251095.1 Roseovarius sp.
CTGTCTCGCAACAACATTTCAACCAGATACGCCGCCAACCTTCAAACAACCCAAACACCAGATTCAGTCATAGCTCGCGGCGGTCGCAAACCCCTGCGAGACGCGCTCTACATGCCAGCCCTCGTCGCCATGCGCTTTAACCCCGATCTAAAGGCTAAATATACCGCACTCCGTGAGGCTGGAAAACCAGCCAAGGTCGCTATCGTTGCCATCATGCGCAAGCTTATCGAGACCGCAAACGCACTCGTCAAAGCGGACAGGATCTGGGTTGAAAAAACCGCTTGATCAAGACGGATACTGCAGACCTTCCTGACCGATGGCCGCGTCGAGATCGACAACAACCGCGTCGAAAACCTGATCCGACCGATCGCTCTCAATCGCAAGAATGCGCTCTTCGCGGGTCACGACGAGGGCGGCATCGCCTGGGGCCGCATCGCCTCACTGATCGAAACCTGCAAGATCAACGGCATCGAACCCTTTGCCTATCTCAAGGCAACCCTGACATCGATCGCTAACCAGGAACAAACTCTGCAACTCTATTGTCCTTAGCCTGGAACCCCGTTCAAAATCGTGGCGCGACTGCGGACATCCGGCTATTCTCGCTTGATGAACGTAAGGTTGCGGCGGGGGCCGTCTGACTTCGGTTGCGATCCGCTGATAAGTCCGACCTTATGTCAGATTTCATTCACCGCCCTCAAATCGAAATTCTCTCCGCGGCCGATGGCGTTCGCCATCGGCAGTGGTCGGATGAAGACAAGCTCCAGATCGTCGAGGAAAGTTTTGTCGGCCATGCCTGTGTGGCGCTCGCCCCCATCCATGAGCTGATCGAACGCCATGTGCTGGAAGGTGCACACCTGCATGGCGATGACACGACGGTGCCGCTCCTGGCGCGTGGCGGCACCAAAATAGCGCGGCTGTGGACCTATGTGCTTGACGACCGGCCATGGGGTGGCCGCGCGCCACCCGCAGCCTTGTTCAAGTTTTCGCGGGATCGCCAGATGATCCAGCTACGGCTACCGGGTGGTGCGCGCGTTTCATGCCGATGGCACGCCCGTCACCGGCGAGCGGGAGATCGACGCGGGTCAGGCCGCGATCGTTGCGCGGATATTTCGGGAGTATGATGCCGGCCATTCTGCCCGCACAATCGCCGCCGGATTGAACGCCGATGGAATCCCCAAGATTAATGCCGCCTCAAGGCGTCAGCAAACGGAGAAACATCATATCCAAATGCGCGCGAGCGCCGTCCTTTACGTCGGCACCATCCATCAACACCCGCACCTGTGCATCAAAATCGGCGTAATGCTGGGTCGTGGCCCATATGGAAAACAACAAGTGGCGCGGCTCAACCGCAGCCAGCTTTCCCGCCGCGACCCAGCCCTCGATCAACTCCGCAGTTTCATCGACCAGCGGCTTGAGCACGGTTTCAAGATGCGGCGCCATGCGCGGCGCGCCTTGCAACACCTCATTTGCGAACAACCTGCTTTCACGCGGCAAGGCGTGCGACATCTCAAGCTTGCGATGCACATAGGCCAACACCTCGTCCAGCGGCTCTCCCGTTGGATCAATCTCGCGCAGTGGCGCAAGCCAACTGTCCATCAGCTGATTGAGGAGCGTCACGTGAATCTCCTCCTTGCCCTCGAAATAGTACAGGATATTGGGCTTGCTCAGCCCCGCCTCAGCCGCAATCAGATCCAGCGTCGCCCCACGATAGCCATGGGCCGAAAACACCTCGAGAGCCGCATCCAGAATACGCTTGCGATTGCGCTTTTGAATACGGCTTGGTTTGCGGATCGGACTTGGATCGTTCATCGTTTACTCCGGCATGGACCCACCCAACATGGGCTATTTTCCATGCAGGGGAAAGGCCACGTGACCAAGCGGGCGGGACATCGCACTTATCCTGGATCAGGCTGAGAAAAATCTTGACCGCTTGGGCAACCTATGGTGCTCTTTTCTTGACCATTCGGTCAGAAAAATTTCGACTGCAAAAGGGTCGCAATCCGGCCCGCAGGTTCCGACACCCAGGAGATTTCAAATGGCAGCACCCGGCGAGAACCTCAAGATCAACCCAGACCGCCTTTGGAACAGCCTGATGGAGATGGCCAGGATCGGCCCCGGTGTGGCGGGCGGCAACAATCGCCAGACGCTGACCGATGAAGACGGCGAAGGGCGCAAGCTATTCCAGTCCTGGTGCGAGGATGCGGGCCTTGCCATGGGGCTGGATACGATGGGCAATATGTTTGCCCGCAAAGAGGGAACCGACAAGGACGCACTCCCGGTCTATGTCGGTTCCCACCTCGACACCCAACCGACGGGTGGCAAATACGACGGTGTTCTAGGCGTCCTTAGTGGCCTTGAAATCATCCGCACGATGAATGACCTTGGCATCAAGACCAAACACCCCATCGTCGTGACCAACTGGACCAACGAAGAGGGCACGCGCTTTGCCCCGGCGATGCTTGCCTCGGGGGTTTTTGCCGGGGTTCACACCCAAGACTGGGCCGAAGACCGCACCGATGCCGATGGCACCCGCTTTGGCGACGCGCTTGACCGGATTGGCTGGCGCGGAGAAGAGCCGGTGGGTGGGCGCAAGATGCATGCGTTTTTCGAGCTGCACATCGAACAGGGCCCTATTCTAGAGGCCGAAGGCAAGGATATCGGCGTGGTCACCCATGGTCAGGGGCTAAGCTGGACCCAGGTCACGATCGAGGGCAAGGCCAGCCATACCGGATCAACCCCGATGCCGATGCGCAAGAACGCAGGGCTGGGCATGGCGCGGGTGCTGGAACTGGTGGAACAGATTGCCCTGTCTCACGCCCCAGATGCGGTGGGCGCGGCGGGACATATCGACATCTTCCCAAACTCGCGCAACGTGATCCCCGGCAAGGCAGTGTTCACCGTCGATTTTCGCTCGCCCGACAAGGCGGTGATCGAGGATATGGAGAAAATGCTGCGCATGGGGGCCTCCGATATCTGTGGCCAGATGGGCCTTAGCATTGCCTTTGAAAAAACCGGCGGGTTCGATCCGGTGACCTTTGACGAGGGCTGTGTCGCGGCGGTGCGGGGTGCCGCCGAACGGCTGGGCTATTCGCACCGAGATCTTATTTCAGGAGCGGGGCATGATGCTTGCTGGATCAACCGCGTCGCGCCCACGGCGATGGTCATGTGCCCCTGTGTCGATGGGTTGTCGCACAACGAGGCCGAGGAGATTTCCCGTGAATGGGCGGCGGCGGCGGCCGATGTTTTGATGCATGCGGTGTTGGAAACGGCCGAGATCGTGGAATAACCGGGGGCGCTGCCCCCGTCGCGCAAGCGCGACTCCCCCGGGATATTTCCAGCCAGAAGAAACGCAAAGGCAGCATATGATAAAGGAAGGGTTGGTATGACCAAAGTCATCAAGAACGGCACTG
>JAVVFB010000294.1:0-3405 GCA_032251095.1 Roseovarius sp.
GCAACCCCCTCTTCCGGACCGTGACCCACAGCGGGCTGCGGCTGGGCGTCGACGTGAAGCAGCCCCTGCTGCCGCCCTTCCTGGCGCTGCGGGTCTGGGCGGGCACCTATGTTCTCTGGGCGGCGCAATTGCTGGCGAAGCTGTCGATGGGCCGCAGCAGCCGCGCCGCGCGCGATTGGGCACTCAGCCGCGCCGCGCGCCGGGTGCATGCGCCGGAGCTTGTCTGGCCGGATGAGACCCTGCGCGACACCGGCTATGTGGAAGAGACCGACACACAGCCCCCCGATATTGAAGACCTCAAGCGCATTCTTCAGAGCCGCGACCCGAACAAACCCCTGCGCGCCGCCGAGTGATTCGGGCACTCAACGCCGGGGCCTCTGCCTGTTTGTTCGACACGGCCGCCTTGACTTGATCGAATTCGGAAACAATCAACCACCACCGCCCGTTTCGTTTCACTTTGCGCGCCAGAAACGCAGCCGCCCTTGAAATGTGGCCAATTCTTGGCAAATATATGGCCGCATATAGAGCGAAAAGCATTCCGGGGGGACGGCATCATGTGGGATTGGTTCAACAGTTACTATGGCGGAAGCACGAGCGGCTCTGGCGGTTCGACCGCAACGGCATCTTCGGTGCCCGAGATGGATGCCGCAAGTGGTACGCTGGCGATTGCCGTGGTTCTGGCCGCGCTTGTTCTGGTCTGGGAAATCAAGCGCCGCAGACGGGCCTGATCAGATCAGCGACCAGTCGCCCCGCCACAGGGCGACACCGGCGATAACGGCATTGGCAACAGCATGGGCGGCAATGGCATCAGCCAGCCGCCCTTTGCGCATGTAAAGCAGCGAAAACACAAGCCCCGCAAGCCCGGCCTCGATCCAGCGGCCATGCATCGCGGCGAAAAGCGCGGCCGAGACCAGCACCGCAACGACCCGAGAGGCCACCCCGCCCTGATCAAGACGCGCCTGAACATAGCCGCGAAAAAACATCTCTTCGATCAGCGGCACAAGCATCACCGTGCCGAAAATCCGCAAACCCGCCCAGAGTGCCAGAGCCGCCCCGCCAAGCGCCATCAGGCCGGCATCGGGCGCGGGCGCGCTCGGCGCGCTTATCACCCAGAGCACGCCGACAATCAGCCCCACAACACTCGCCAAACCGCCCGGCCAGACAAGATAGCGCCGGACCGTCGCGCGCGCCCACCAGAGCGCGCCCAGCATCATCGCCACCTGAAGCGGATAGCCAAGGGCCGGCGAGGACCAGAACGCCTGAACGATAAGCCCCGAGAGCGCAAAGACGATAAACGGCAGGATCCGCCCGGCCACGTCATCCTGTGCCAAAGGGGCGGCGGCGCCCCGGTCGCGCGCCACATCGCGCATCACAAATGCGCTGCGGCTGACCACGACCAGCACGCCAATCGACAGGGTCGAGAACATCAACCAGCCGGCAAAGCTGTGAAAGCCGTTGACCGCAAGCTCTGGTGACAGATGTGCGCCGATCAGGATAAGCCCGGTGATGCGCAGCACGTTGAACACCCAGCTTGTGACAAGCGCCAGAGGCCAGATCACCAGCCAGAACCGCTTGAAACGCAGCTCATCGCGAAACAGCGCCGCAAACAGCGCCAGAAAGACGGTGATCAGAACAAAGCCCTCGATCCCCGAACAGCTATCGGCGACCCTGACCAGGAAATCATCCGCCCCGATCACATGCACGCTCGGGTCCGCCGTCACCCGGTCAGAGACCAGCGACAAGAGGACGACAACGGCGATAAAGGTGATGTCGGTCAGAACCTGCTGATACCAGAGCGGCCCCAACAGAACCACAAGCCCCGGCAAGACCGCCGCCAGCCCGAACAGCGCCAGGAGCGAGCGCGCCCGCCCGCGCAGCCAGTGCCGCCAGGCGCCCGGCCGTGCCAGCCAGAAAAGACCGCCCACCGTCGCCAGCCCGGCCCCGAGCCCAAGCATCGGAAACACAAGGTGAAACACCGCGTTCATATCCGCCGGGGCCACCACGCCAAGCGGCGCAAGGATCAGTGCAAAGCCAAGCCCATGCACCAGCCCCGATATCCGCCCGCCCGGTGCCGTGCGACAGATATCCGCAAAGCCCTGGCGCGCGCGCGGTCGGGCCCAAAGGTAGATGCCAAGCAGGAAACTGACGCAGATCACCCCAAGCGCCAGCCCGCGCAACCCCCGGCAGGCGCCTTCAATCGCGGTCTGGCGGCATTCGATCTGGCTCAGGACCTGAAAGGCGAGGATCACCACGACCATCTCGGCCAGGTATAACGCGCCAAGCCAGACCGCCCTTGCGGGCAGAAAGCGGGTCTGTGTTGCCTCTGTCATGGCGCAACGTCCTAGGGCCGATAGGTGATCGCAATAAGGCAGGCTTTGGGCAATTTGCGGGAAGCGGTGTTAAAGCCCGAGCTTGTCGCGCATGAAAGCAAGCGCCACGCTTAACCCATCGGGCGCAATCCCATGGCCGGTGCCCTTCATGATATGGGCATAGACATCCTGCCAGCCGGCCCCTTGCAGCGCCTCGGCCGCTTCGGGCAGTGATTGCACCGGCACCACGTCATCCGCGTCGCCATGCAGCAACAGGATCGGCGGACGGCTGACGGTATCATCCTGCAACATCTCGGGCGACAACAGGCGCCCCGAAAAGGCCACAACGCCCGCAACCGGGTCGTCGCGGCGCGGCGCCACATGCAGCGAGATCATCGTGCCCTGCGAAAAGCCGAACAGCACGACCTGTTCCGGCAACAGATCCTCATCCACCATCAGCGCATCCAGAAACGCATTCAGATCCTCAGAGGCCGCCATCAAGCCGCGATGCGCCTCTTCCTCGCTTGATCCGTCGATCCAGGGGATCGGAAACCATTGCAAGCCGAACGGCATGCCGGGAATGGATTCCGGCGCATCGGGGGCCACGAACAAGGTATCGGGAAGATGCTCGCCCAAGGGATCGGCCAGCCCCAAAAGGTCGGCGCCATTGGCCCCGTAGCCGTGCAAAAACACCACCGCCGAGCGGATCTCGCCCGAAATCGGTTCCTTGCGCCCTGCTTTCAATACACGTGTCATCTGATCCCTTCCCTGTCCTTTGCCACCCGGTAGTAGGCCCATAAAAGCCGCGCCGCAACCGATCGCCATGGTGCCCAATCCTCGGCCATCTGGCGAAACGCGCGCTCTTTCGGGCGCTCGGGCAGGTCATAAAGCAGGCGCGCGGCCTCTTGCAACGCAAGATCGCCGGGGGCAAAGACATCGGAGCGCCCAAGGCTGAACATGGCATAGATTTCCGCCGTCCAGACGCCAATACCGGGCACTTTGGTCAGCGTCGCGACCACCTCGGCGTCGGGCGCGCTGCGCAGCGCAGCATAGTCAATCTCGGCCTCGGCCAGGGCACGGGCATAGCGCGCCTTCT
>JAVVFB010000295.1:0-2014 GCA_032251095.1 Roseovarius sp.
CGAAGACGATGGTCTTGAGTTCAATCCGCTTCTTCTCAAGAAGGTGGACGAGCTTGAACTGTCGGTGCGTTCGGCCAACTGTCTCAAGAACGACAACATCGTTTATATCGGCGATCTGATCCAGAAAACCGAAGCGGAAATGCTGCGCACGCCGAACTTTGGTCGTAAATCGCTGAACGAGATCAAGGAAGTTCTCAGCGGCATGGGCCTTCACCTTGGCATGGACGTCGAAGATTGGCCGCCCGACAACATCGAGGATCTGGCCAAGAAGTTCGAAGACGCGTTCTAAGACACGCGTGGGTTACACCCACCCTACGGATCGCTTCGTAGGGTGGGACAAATGCCCGGACTGCCGGGGAAAATACGGGCCAATGCCCCAAGGAGAGCGGCTGACACGCATCAGACCGCCGGACAAAGCAAAACACGCTAAGGAGACCAGAAAATGCGTCACGCAAGAGGCTACCGCCGCCTGAACCGTACCCATGAGCACCGCAAGGCGCTTTGGGCGAACATGGCCGGCTCGCTCATCGAACATGAGCAAATCAAAACCACCCTGCCCAAGGCCAAAGAATTGCGCCGGATCATCGAAAAGATGATCACGCTTGGTAAGCGCGGCGATTTGCACGCGCGCCGTCAGGCCGCTGCACAGCTCAAGCAGGACCAGTATGTCACCAAACTGTTTGACGTGCTCGGCCCCCGCTATAAGGACCGTCAGGGCGGGTATGTCCGCGTTCTCAAGGCCGGTTTCCGTTATGGCGACATGGCACCGATGGCGATCATCGAGTTCGTCGAGCGCGATGTGAACGCCAAGGGCGCAGGCGACAAGGCCCGCGTTGCCGCCTTCGAGGCACAAGCAGACGAAGAATAAGCATTGGATAACCTCAGGTTACCATAAGGCCCTCGCCCCTGTGGCGGGGGCCTTTGCATTTGCGCAGATGAGTATTTAGAGAAAGGTGAAACGGGATCGGTTGCATTGTCAGGCCGGTCTTCGCATATCCTTGAGTGATCTCAGATCGGACGAAAGGGAGGGTTGATGTGATCCGGGCTGTTATTATCCTTCTGACATTATGCGCAAATCCGGTCTGGTCCGACATGCCTGTGCCGCAAAACCGGATGGAGGTTCAACTGAGCTTTGCCCCGGTTGTGCGCGAGGCCGCCCCGGCGGTGGTGAATATCTACGCCAAACGGATCGTCAATTTTCGGTCTTCCCCCTTCCAGAGCGACCCGTTTTTCCAAGGTTTGTTCCAAGACTTCGGCTCGCCGCGCCCGAGGGTTGAAAATTCTCTCGGCTCTGGTGTGATCCTCAGCGAAGATGGGATCGTCGTGTCGAATTATCATGTTGTGGGTGAGGCGACCGACATCCGCGTGGTGCTGAACGACCGCCGCGAATTTTCCGCCAGGGTGCTGTTATCGGATGAGGAAAGCGATCTTGCCATCCTCAGGCTTGATAGGGCCGGCGGCCTTTCCGCGCTTGAATTGCGCGACAGCGACACCGTGGAGGTTGGCGAATTGGTGCTGGCCATCGGCAACCCGTTTGGTATCGGCCAGACGGTCAGCAGCGGCATCGTGTCGGGGCTGGCGCGGTCGGGCACGGCCACGGGCAACGCGCGCGGCTATTTCATCCAGACAGACGCGCCGATCAATCCCGGAAATTCGGGCGGGGCGCTTGTGGATGTCAATGGGCAGCTGATTGGAATCAATACCTCTATCCTGTCACGCTCGGGGGGATCAAACGGCATCGGCTTTGCCATTCCCTCGGCTTTGGTGGCGCAATTCGTGGCGCAAGCGCGCGCCGGGAATGATCGCTTTCACCGACCCTGGGCCGGGATTGCGGGGCAGCAGGTCACCGCAGATATGGCCGAAGGTCTTGGGCTTGATCGTCCCGGCGGCATTGTGATTTCGCTGTTACACCCTGAAAGTCCGTTTTCCAAAGCCGGATTTCAGGTGGGCGACGTGGTGGTCGCGGTGGACGCTCAGCCCGTGAACACTGCCGCTGAGATGGTGTTTCGCATGT
>JAVVFB010000295.1:2024-3400 GCA_032251095.1 Roseovarius sp.
TGTCTGTCGTCGGCTTGGGCGCCAAGGCGGTGGTCACCCGTGTCCGCAATACAAAGGCCGAGGACATTCCCGTCAACCTGATTGCCGCCCCCGATCAGCCCGCGCGCGCGGAGCAGGTCACCGACGCAGCCTCGGCCATTCCCGGAATGACGTTGACCAATATAAATCCTGCCGTGATTGCCGAATATGGTTTGCCTTTGACGGCCAGAGGTGTTGCTATCAGTGATCCGGGTCAGATCGGGGCGCGCGCAGGCTTGCTTGCCGGTGACATCCTTAAGTCCATAAACGCTGTGGACGCTCTTGATGTTTCAACCGCCCTTGGCCTTTTGCGACAGGCCAACCGTCGCCTGACGCTTGAGGTTCAGCGTGACGGCAGGGAAATGATCATGCGGTTCCGGTTATGAAAAATGGCTGATCTCTTCACCTCTGACGGCGCCGTGGCCCGGCGCGATACGGCGCCCAGGCCTCTGGCCGACCGGCTTCGGCCGCGCAGCCTTGGCGATGTGATCGGACAGGAACAGGTGCTTGGCCCCGAGGCGCCGCTTGGGGTGATGCTGGCCTCTGGCAGCTTGACGTCGCTGGTGTTCTGGGGGCCGCCCGGTGTGGGCAAAACCACCATCGCGCGGCTTTTGGCGGATGAAACCGACCTGCATTTCGTGCAGATCAGCGCGATTTTCACCGGCGTGCCGGACCTGCGTAAAGTCTTTGAAGAGGCCAAGCATCGCCGCGCCAACGGGCAGGGCACGCTGTTGTTCGTCGATGAAATCCACCGGTTCAACAAGGCCCAGCAGGATGGATTCCTGCCGCATATGGAGGATGGCACCATCCTTTTGGTCGGGGCCACCACAGAGAACCCCAGTTTCGAACTGAACGCCGCCTTGATGAGCCGCGCGCAGGTTCTGGTGCTGGAGCGGCTGGCGCTTGCCGATCTTGAGAGGCTGGCGCAACGCGCCGAGGCCGATCTTGGTCGTCCCCTGCCGCTGGATGGCCCGGCGCGTGAGACGCTTTTGGAAATGGCCGATGGCGACGGGCGCGCGCTCTTGAACCTGATCGAACAGGTGTCGGCGTGGAAGACCGAGACCAAGCTTGACAAAACCGCGTTGTCGACCCGCCTGATGAAACGGGCGGCGAAATACGACAAGGGCGGCGACGAGCATTACAACCTGATTTCGGCGCTGCATAAATCGGTGCGCGGATCAGACCCCGATGCGGCGCTTTATTGGTTCGCGCGGATGCTGACCGGGGGCGAAGACCCGCGTTACCTTGCGCGGCGCATCATCCGCATGGCGGTCGAGGATATCGGGCTTGCCGACCCACAGGCGCAAACCGTCTGTCTGCACGCCTGGGAAACCTATGAACGGCTGGGAAGCCCCGAG
>JAVVFB010000296.1:0-3398 GCA_032251095.1 Roseovarius sp.
GGGCAGATCGACGATCAGGCGCAGCGGTTCGCCCATGCCGCGCCCGCCGGGCAGGTTAGAGGCGCTCAGCGTATAAAACCGCCCGTTCGAGCCGAACACCAAAAGCCGGTCGGTGGTTTCGGCATGGAACATGAAGCGCGGCGCGTCGCCGTCTTTGAACTTGAGCTCGCGGTTGAGGTCAATATGGCCGGTCAGCGCACGAATCCAGCCCATTTCGCTACAGACCACGGTGATAGGCTCGCGGTCGATCATCGCCTCAAGCGGCACTTCTTCGACCTCGCCGGCCTCGGCAAAGCGGGTGCGGCGCGCGCCCCAGACGTGATCCTTGCCAAAGGTCTTCTTGGTCTCGCGAAGTTGATCCGAAATCGCCGCCCATTGCAGAGCGGAATCGTCAAGCAGATCCTCAAGCCCGGCGCGCTCTGCCATCAGGGCGTCACGCTCGCGCTTGAGTTCCATTTCCTCAAGCCGACGCAGGCTGCGCAGGCGCATGTTGAGGATGGCTTCGGCCTGAATTTCGGTCAGCCCATCCTCGCCGCCCATGGGGGGCGAGACATAATCGGCCTCAGAGGTGGCGCGCACAAAGCTCTGGCCCCAATCCTCGCGCTTCAGCGCCGCCTTGGGATCGTCGTCATAGCGGATGATGTCGATCACCCTGTCGAGGTTGAGAAAGGCGACGATCAGCCCTTCGAGCACCTCAAGCCGGTGGTCGATTTTTTCCATCCGGTGATGCGAGCGCCGGATCAGAACCTCTTGGCGGAAATCGAGGAAGGCGCGCAGCACCTCCTTGAGGCTACAGACCTTGGGGGTGACCCCGTCGATCAACACGTTCATGTTGAGCGAGAACCGCACTTCGAGGTCAGAGTTGCGATACATCATCCCCATCAGAACCTCGGGCTCGACATTCTTGGAACGCGGTTCAAGCACAAGGCGGATATCATCGGCGCTTTCGTCGCGCACATCGGCGAGGATCGGCACCTTGCGGGTCTGGATCAGCTCGGCGATCTTTTCGATCAGTTTGGATTTCTGGACCTGATAGGGGATTTCGGTGACCACGATCTGCCATTGGCCACGGCCAAGATCCTCGACCTCGTATTTACAGCGCAGCCGGAACGCGCCGCGCCCGGTGCGATAGGCCTGTGCGATGTTTTCCGGCGGCTCTACGATCACCCCGCCGGTGGGGAAATCGGGGCCGGGGATATAGTTCAGCAACGTGTCGTCGCGCGCATCCGGTGTCTTGATCAGATGCAGGCAGGCATCGACCAGCTCGGCGATGTTATGGGGCGGGATATTGGTGGCCATGCCAACCGCGATCCCGCTTGACCCATTGGCCAGAAGGTTCGGAAAACTCGCCGGAAGCACGACCGGTTCGGTCAGGGTGCCGTCGTAATTGTCGCGAAAATCAACCGCGTTTTCGTTCAGCCCATCCAGCATCGCCTCGGCGACGGCGGTCATGCGGGCCTCGGTATAGCGGCTGGCGGCGGGGTTGTCGCCATCGATATTGCCGAAATTGCCCTGACCATCGACCAGTGGATAGCGCACCGCGAAATCCTGCGCGAGGCGGGCCATGGCGTCATAGATCGCCGCGTCGCCATGCGGGTGATAGTTGCCCATCACGTCGCCGCTGATCTTGGCGGATTTACGGAACCCCCCGGTCGAGCTTAGCCGCAGCTCGCGCATCGCGAAAAGAATCCGCCGGTGCACCGGCTTGAGCCCGTCGCGCGCATCGGGAAGGGCGCGGTGCATGATCGTCGAGAGCGCATAGGTCAGATAGCGATCGCCAATCGCCCGGCGCAGCGTTTCCGGCACGGCTTCGGGCAGCATCTTGGGGTCATCGGCTAAATCACTCATAGATGGGGTGATACCCGTCGTGCAAATCCGCGTAAAGCGCATAGAAACCACAGCGGCGAAAAGTTTTTGGATTTCCACCTGAACGACAGGCGCGAATCGTATATTATGGCCTTGGTTGCCAAGCTTTTAAAATTTTTGTGGGTTATTGTGGGGGATGCGCGATGTGGCGCTTTATTCTTGTGAGTTTTGCTTTTCTCGGCTGGTCATTTTACGTCCTTAGTGACGGTGCCGATTACCGCCCGAGCGCCAATTCGATTCAGGCGCGCGCCGTTCTTGACAATCAACGCCCCAAGCCGCGCCCCTTGCGGGTGAATGTCATCGAACTCGCGCAGGATGGCGTGATCGCGCCCGAAACAGCGGTGACTCGTACCATAACCTCGCTGCATGATCTGGGGCTGAGTGCTGGCAAACGGGTTGCGGTCACGCTGGCCTCGGCCGAGGTGACGGCGGGTGCAATCCCGGTCGCAATCAGCGTGCCAACGTTCAAGGCCAAAGCAATAGCGGCCCCGGTACAAGTGCCCGAGACGCCTGATCTTGCCGAGGTGCCGCTGCTGGACCAAGACAAGCAAGACAGCCTGTCGCAAAGCCGCGTTATTCGTAAAGTGGCGAGCAACAAGGTCAATTTGCGTACCGGGCCCGGCACGGATTATGGCCGGATGGGGCAATTGACCCGCGGCACCGAAGTGGTCGTGCTGCGTGATCCGGGCAATGGCTGGATCAAGCTCAAGGTGCAAGAGACCGGGCGCGTTGGATGGATTGCGGATCGGCTTTTGACGGCAGCAAACTAGGCTTGCATCGACTGGCGGCGCAGGTCAAAACGGCGCCATGACTGAAAAAACCAATGAAAAAACCGTATTGATCACCGGATGCTCGACGGGCATCGGATACGACGCGGCCCACGCGCTTCGGGCGCGTGGCTGGCGGGTGTTTGCCTCTTGCCGCAAAGAGGCCGATTGCGCGCGGCTGCGTGATGAAGGATTCGACAGCCCGCGGATCGACTATGAGGACGAGGCGAGCATCGCGGCGGGCCTTGCAGAGGTGCTTGAGGCGACCGGCGGGCGGCTTGATGCGCTGTTCAACAACGGCGCCTATGCGATTGCCGGGCCGGTCGAGGATATTCCGACCGAGGCGATGCGCGCGATTTTTCAGGCGAATTTCATCGGCTGGCATGATCTGACCCGCCGGGTGATCCCGGTGATGCGCAAACAGGGCGCGGGGCGGATTGTGCAATGCTCTTCGGTTCTTGGGCTGGTGGCGATGAAATGGCGCGGGGCCTATGTGGCGACCAAGTTTGCCGTTGAGGGGATGAGCGATGCGATGCGCATGGAGCTTGCGGGCACAGGCATTCATGTCTCGATCATTGAACCCGGCCCGATTGACACGCCGTTTCGCGCCAATGCGATCAAGCAGTTCGAGAAATGGATCGACTGGGAAAATTCCATGCGGGTCGAGGAATATCGCGAAACCCTTCTGGATCAGCTTTACAAAGGCAGCAGCAAGGGCCCGCAATGGCCTGCCTCGGCGGTGACCAGGAAACTGATGCATGCACT
>JAVVFB010000297.1:0-3386 GCA_032251095.1 Roseovarius sp.
CCGGCAGGGAATCGCTGTCCTTTTGATCGGCCCGCAACTCGGCACTGGGCGGTTTGTCGATGACGCGGGGCGCGATCACCTCGCCCTTTGGCCCCATCATCCAGTCGCGGTGATTGGCATTGCGCCAGCGGCAAATCTCAAAGACGCGGGTTTTGTACATATCCTTGATCGGGTTATAGCCCCCCGCCATGTCGCCATAAATCGTGGCATAGCCCACGGCGACCTCGGATTTATTGCCGGTGGTCAAAAGCATCTCGCCGAATTTGTTGCTCAGCGCCATAAGCAACAGCCCGCGCAGGCGCGATTGGATGTTTTCTTCGGCAAGGCCGGGCTCTTGGCCCTCAAACAGCGGCGCCAACGTGTTGGTGATCGCGGCGCGGCCTTCGCTGATGGGCACGAAATCATAGCGACAGCCAAGGTTTTCGGCGACCTCACGCGCATCCTCAAGCGAGGCCTCGGAGGTATATTCAGAAGGCAGCATGACACAGCGCACATTTTGCGCGCCAAGCGCATCAACCGCGATAGTGGCCACGATCGCACTATCAATGCCGCCTGAAAGCCCCAGAAGAACCTTGGAAAATCCGGTCTTGCGCAGATAATCGCGCAGACTGAGGACCATTGCATGGTATTCCTGTTCATAGGCATCCGGGAGCGGCGCAAGTGTGCCCGGCTCGGCGCGCCACCCCTCTGGCGCGCGCCACAGATCGAGATGTGTGATCGCCTCTTCGAACATCGGCATTTGCAGCATCAAGGCACCGCCGGGATTGAGCACGAAACTGCCGCCATCAAAGACCTGATCGTCCTGCGCGCCGACAAGGTTGAGGTAGATCAGCGGCAGGCCGGTTTCCACCACCCGCGCCACCATCAGGTTCTGGCGCAGCTCCATCTTGTCGCGGTAATGCGGCGATCCATTGGGCACGAGCAGAAACTCAGCCCCCGTTTCGGCCAAGGTTTCGGCAACATCCTCGTGCCAGCTGTCTTCGCAAATCGGGCTTCCGATGCGCACGCCGCCCACCGAATAAGGCCCGCCGACGGGGCCGGATTGGTAAACGCGTTTTTCGTCGAACACGGTTTCATTTGGCAGGTGATGCTTGAACACCCGCGCCGTGATCGCCCCACCTTGGAGGATGTAATAGGCGTTAAAAAGCCCCACCCCGTCCAGCGCCGGGCCGCCAATCGCGATGGCCGGGCCGTCGGCGCACTCTTCTGCAAGCCGTTCGATCATGGCAATCGCGGCCTGATGAAAGGCGGGTTTGCGCACAAGATCTTGGGTGTTGTAGCCGGTGATGAACATCTCGGGAAAGGCCACAAGATCGCCCCCCGCCGCGCGCGCGGTTTGCCATGCGTCGCGCGCCATGGCGGCATTGCCGTCAAGATCGCCGACGGTCGGGTTCAACTGTGCCAGTGTCAGGCGAAACCTGTCAGACATATGCATGCCCCTTGCTGCTGTTCCCGTCTGATTTAGCAGATCACCGCGCGAGGGAAAGCCGATTTGCCCAAAACCCGTTGTCAGCCTGTGCTGTGTCCACTAGATTTGCCGCAACCGCTGCGTAATCAGGCGGGATGGGGCATCGGGGCAATCATGAACTTTTCGCTGACACGAACCATTTTTCTGAGCATTGCGTTTTGCGCGGCAAGTGCCGCCTTTGCGCAGGATGGCGAGGTGGGTGTAAAGCAATATGACGATGGCGGCACCTATGAGGGCACCTTCAAGAACGGCCTTCAGCATGGCACCGGCACCTATACCCTGCCCAATGGCTATGAATATTCGGGCGAGTGGGTGGATGGCGAAATCCGCGGCACCGGGATTGCGCGCTTTCCCAATGGCTCGGTCTATGAGGGGGAATTTGCCCGCGGCAAGCCCAACGGCGTCGGCAAGATCGTGTTCACCGATGGCGGCACCTATGAGGGGGCCTGGGCCGACGGCAAAATCACCGGCCAGGGCGTGGCGGTCTATGCCAACGGCGTACGCTATCAGGGCGGATTTCGCAATGCGATGCATGACGGGCGCGGGCGCATGGACTCACCGGGCGGCTATATCTATGACGGCGATTGGGTGAACGGCGTCAAGGAAGGCATTGCCACGATCACCTATCCGGACGGTGCGATTTACGAGGGCGAAGTGGCACGCGGCGCGCGCGAGGGTCAGGGCAAGCTGACCATGGCCGATGGCCTGATCTACGAGGGTACATGGCGCGCCGGCCAGATTGACGGCAAGGGCAAGCTGATCCAGCCCAATGGCGATATTTATGAAGGCGATCTTGTCGCCGGTCAGCGCGAAGGCATGGGCCGTGTCACCTATCAAAACGGTGATGTCTACGAGGGGGCGTTCAAGGATGATCGCCGCCACGGGCAAGGCAGGTTCACCGGCACCGATGGCTATGAATATACCGGCTCCTGGGTGGCGGGCAAAATATCAGGCGAGGGTCGCGTGACCTATCCCGACGGGTCGATCTATGAGGGCGCGTTTCGCGATGACCTTGCCAATGGCGACGGCAAGATCGTCTATCCTGACGGCTCGACCTATGAGGGTTCATGGGTTGGCGGCGTGATCGAGGGCACGGGCCGCGCGACCTATCCCAACGGGCTTGTCTATGAGGGCGAATTCGAGAATGCCCGCAACCATGGTCAGGGCGTGATGACCTATGCCGACGGCTATCGCTATGAGGGCGAATGGCGCGATGGACAACGCGACGGCACGGGCGTTGCAACCTATCCCGATGGCACGGTCTATAGCGGTGATTTTGCCGATGGGCAGCGCCACGGTCAGGGAAAAATCGTGATGCCGGATGGGTTTACCTATGAAGGCTCCTGGCAGAATGGTGAGATTTCCGGCCACGGCACCGCGACCTATGTCAATGGCGATACCTATGAGGGCATGTTCCGTAAGGGCAAGCGTCAGGGCGAAGGCACGATGCGCTATGTCACCGGGCAAGAGGCCAGCGGCGACTGGCAGGATGGCGCGCTCAGCGACAACACCAGCGCCGCTGAATGATCAGCCCGCTCGCAAAGTTCCCGTGACCGCTGTTAAGGTTATCTAAACTATAAATCACAAATTCGACGCATTTATGGCCAAAGCTCAACCAAGGGTCGCATTACCAAAGGGGTGCTTGTAACGAGATGATCTTTTTTCCTTACACACTCACAAAGGGTAAACCCATGTCGAAGATTGAGCGGCTGACGATCGAACTCTGCAATGAAATGATGGACGCAGTAGCCAAAGGACAACTCGAAACTGTGACAGCTACGGCGGTATCGATTATCGAATACTCCGGATACGAACTTGCCCGCCAAGGGCGCACGTCATCGTCGATCGTGCTATTTCAGGCAGCCCGTTTCCTAGAGGAGCGCGTATCGGCGGAAGGCCGTGCTCAGCAGGCTGCAAG
>JAVVFB010000298.1:0-3281 GCA_032251095.1 Roseovarius sp.
AGTATATCCAGAGGATGCAGGATCGTCTGACCCTCGTTGCTCCCGCGACCTTGCTGATCATCACGCTGATGTTGTTCCTTGCGTTTTCGCGTGTGACCGAAGTTGCCATAATCCTCGCGGCTTTGCCGGTGGCCTTGGCCGGGGGTGTCTGGCTGATCTGGTATCTTGCGTTTGATATTTCCGTTGCGGTGCTGGTCGGCTTTATTGCTTTGGCCGGTGTCGCGGTCGAGACGGCCATCGTCATGCTGCTCTATCTCAATCTGGCATGGGAGAAGCGCCATAGCCTCGCCCGTGCGCAGGGACGCCCCCTGACATCGCATGATGTCGAGGAGGTTGTCTTTGAGGGTGCCTTGCTGCGCGTGCGGCCCAAGGTGATGACGGTTGCCACGATCTTTGCCGGGCTTGTGCCGATCATGTATGGCGATGGAACCGGCTCTGAGATCATGCAGCGCATTGCGGCCCCAATGATTGGCGGCATGGCGACAGCAACCTTGCTGACGCTGCTCGTGATACCGGCGATCTATGTGATCTGGAAACGCTTGGCCCTGCCGCGCGTTAACCGCGATTTGGCCAGTGCAGGCCCGCAATTCTCTGATTTTTCAACTTCTAATGTGCCCGGCGAATGAGCGGCGGGCACCGATTGGCGCAACAAAAAGGAGACCCAAATGCGCAAGACACTACTGACCCTGACGGCCCTCATCCTGAGCGCGCCGATGGCCTTGGCCCAAACGGACCATTCATCCGGCATGAATCATGGGGCCATGGCAATGGACGAAAAAGCCGTTGAAGGTGCTGTTCACGCCCAGGCCACAGTCAACAGTATCAAGGCAGACAGCGTCAACGTCACCCATGGTCCGATCCCAGAGATCGGCTGGCCAGCCATGACCATGGATATGCCATTGCTTGACGGGGCCGAAATTGGCGCTGTTGAGGCGGGCGACACGGTTATGATGATGCTCGAAAAAGGCCATGACGGCATGTTCGGCATCAGGGCGCTCATGCCCGGCGAGTGACTTGAAGCCGCCGCACTTGACGACGTGATGCGCCCCCTTCGTTTTGGTGCGCATCACGGCCTTTATCCGGGGTGTTATCAAGCCCGGCCTCGCTCACTCCTCGATTGGCAAGTAAAGATCACCGCCTTCGCGGTATTTCTCGGCCATTGCCGCCATGCCCTCTTTCTGCGCCTCGGCGCGGATGTCGTGGCTAATCTTCATCGAGCAGAATTTCGGCCCGCACATCGAGCAGAAATGCGCCACCTTATGCGCCTCTTTGGGCAGGGTCTGATCATGGAAATCGCGCGCGGTTTGGATGCAGGCGCAGGGGGCTGAGGGCTCTCATCCAGAAACCATTGTCCCGATGGAACCGAGGCAGATCATTCACTAAAAATTCGGACTGACACGCATCAGTGGGTCTGATCAGCCTTGGCCCATTGCGATGCTGTCCGGAGGCGAGTCTTGCGGCCACCGGCGAGCTTCAGCATTCGGGTCTGACGAGCAATGGTGGGTGCAACTCAGCTATAGACGAATTTCTCCGACAGAATGCGTGACGAGGGAACACCAATGGAAATCAAGGTCTTCTCAACATCGTTTAGCATTTTCGGAGGACCACAGAGGATGTAGAGCCAGTTGCGCCGCGCCTCGGTTTCGAAATTCCTCCTCAGAAGCGTCTCGTCGATCATGCCCGAGTCGCCCGACCAGCCATCGGGCGGCTCGGACAGAACATGCACCACCTCGGTTCCGTGACTTTCGGACAGGCGCTGCAATTCTTCGCGGCAAACGATCTGCGCGACGGTCCGGTTGCCGTAGAGCAACACGGTCGGTCTTGGATCGCCGGTGGCGGCGAGTTCGCGCAGGATGCCCAAGAGCGGCGCGATGCCGACTCCCCCCGCGATCAGCGCGATGCCGGGTACATCGTCGTGACCGGTATGGGTCAGGTGGCCATGTGGTGCCTCGAGCCAGGCGCGCGTGCCGGGTTCGATCTGGTTGATGGTGCGGGTGAAATCGCCCAGTTCCTTGATGATGAACTCCACGTCGCGACCGGCAGAGGGGGCGGAACTGATTGAAAATGGGTTCTCATTGAGGCTGAACACCCCACGGCCGATATTGAGCCACGCGAATTGCCCCGCTTTGTAATTGACCGGGCCTTTGAAATCAGGGCTAAGCGTGACCGTCCAGGTGCGTTCCGCCGCAGGGTTTACAGAGGTCACGCGCCAGGGTCTGCGCCACCGGATCAAGGGCGCGATCAGATAGACATAGAGCAACGCCAAGACGGCAAGCGCCAAGACTGCGATCCAGACCCGGCCGAGCAGGGGGTCGGCGCTGTAGCGTCCCGCGCGCAACACGTGCAGCACGCCGAATCCGGCAACGGCCACTGCGGTCACCCCGTGCAGCAGGCGCCAGACTTCGTAGCGCGCGCCGCTGGCATCGCGACCGATGGCCATCGCCACGAGACCGCCCAGCAACAGCCACGCGGCGATGCCGGGCCATAGCCCCGCCCAGCCATAGTTAAGCGCGGTCGCTTGGGTCACATCCCAGACCGGTGGTGGCGTCATCGGCGAAACATAGAGAAACGGATGCGCCACGGCGAGGATAAGAGCGACGCGAGCGAGCAGTTGATGGATGCGCATAACGACATCCGATCCGACGCGCTGCGTTACGCTTCGGAAGCGCCCGAGCAAGAAAAATTCGGCCAGGATCATGGCAAGGGCGACGAACCCTGCGCCACTGGCAAGGTCGTCAAGCAGTGGGCGGGGTGGAAGACCCTGTGCCCTTGCGAGGCCGAGCGGCAAAAGCACGAGGAAAAGGTAGAGGGGAATGAGGATGAGGACAGGCATGGTGGAAACAGGGCTTCTCTGGATTGGGGGAAGGGCAGGAGGGTCCTGCCTCAGGTCTGATGGATATAAGTCCCCGGTGCCGATTCAATGTCGGGATAGTCGGGGTGTCTGCCGGGCGGGCGTGCGGGCACTGCGCCGCTGCTGTGGCGTGTCAACCAGCGCTGCCATTCCGGCCACCACGAGCCGGGCTTCGGATCATGCGCCGCCAGCCACGTTTCGGGATCGCGGTAGAGCGCCCCGTCGGGCCGGTGGCCGATCCGGTAGTGCCGCCGTTTGTGCCCCGGCTCTGACAGGATGCCGCTGTTATGGCCGCCCTTGGTGAGCAGGAAATGCAGATCGCAATCGGTGAAGAGTGCGGTCTTGTAGACGGAACGCCATGGCGCGATGTGGTCGGTTTCGGTGCCAATGACAAAGATCGGCGCCGAGATATCCTTGTGCGCAATAACCC
>JAVVFB010000299.1:0-3251 GCA_032251095.1 Roseovarius sp.
GGCAGGGCCTTTGAAAATCAGTCGTGGTCTAGCGCGATCAGGCCGCTTCGGCCTGGGCCGCGGCATTTCGACGTTCGCTCTCCTCACGCGACAGCGCGACCGAGGTACGTACACCTTTTGCGACAAAATCCATCAGGCCCGAAACGACACGTTCGTTCGGGTCGATCCCGGCGCAAGACAGAACTTCACGGCCATCGCGCGAACGCGCCCAGCGGGCGATCTGCTCGGGGCCATTGCCATATTTCTTGTCGTCGGAAATTGCATCATCCAGAGCGGCCAGTACAACGGCCGCAAAAAGTTTACGCGCACGATTGCCCTGTTCGCTTTTGAACGCTGTGCCGTCAACGAAATCCTTCATCATTCGTCCTTGTTCTTATTGCTCTTGTGTTTTGGGCGTGGCGCTCGTTATGGCGGAGTTTTAGTGATTCGGATAGAGCGTATATGCATAACTTATATGCAAATTGCGCATACCTTGCTCCGTCAAAATCGATATCTCGTTGTCTTGCCACCCATCATAACGCCAGATATAGGTGCAATAGACTTCTTATCAACCTTTTGTCATGGTTTGGACGCAATGCCTAAGATCAACGGAAACGAAATCCGCCCCGGTAACGTATTGGAGCATAACGGTGGCCTGTGGGCTGCGGTCAAGGTGGACCACGTCAAACCCGGCAAGGGGGGCGCGTTTGCTCAGGTCGAGATGCGCAACCTGCGCAACGGCTCAAAGCTCAATGAACGCTTTCGCAGCGCCGACAAGGTCGAGCGTGTGCGCTTGGAACAAAAGGACCAACAGTTCCTTTATGAGGAGAACGGCAAGCTGGTGTTCATGGACGCCGAAACCTATGAACAGATCGAGCTTCCGGCCGACCTGCTTGGCGATCGCCGCCCGTTCCTGCAGGATGGCATGATGATCACGGTCGAATTTCACGAGAGCGAGGCGCTGCATGCGTCCTTGCCGCAAAAGGTGACCTGTAAAATCGTCGAGACAGAGCCGGTCGTCAAAGGCCAGACCGCCGCCAACAGCTTCAAGCCCGCGATCCTGGACAATGGCGTCAAGGTCATGGTGCCGCCCTTCGTGGGGGTCGATGAGGATATCATCGTCAACACAGAGACCATGGAATACGCAGAGCGCGCGTAACCGCCCGACGTAATGCGCAAAGATTAAAAGGCCCCCGTCGCGGGGCCTTTTTTCGTTCGGGCGCGCGGGCTGTGTGATTATGTAGGGTGGGTGAAACCCACGCTCGCACCCGACCTTGACCCGAAGGAGCGTGGGTTTCACCCACCCTACGGGTTAAATCGGGTCGATGCGTGCGGTGTCGGCCGTCATCCCCGGCACGGTCCGATCAAAGCGCAGATAGGCAATCGCGCGGTTGCCCGATTGGGTGTAAAGCGTGCCGACCGCCTTGCCATCGGGCGTGACGATCTCGCTGCCGACCGGGGCGGCGCCGTCAATCGCCACGGTGCCAAGGCCCTTGCGCAGTTCCGTCTTGTGTTTCATGCGCGCCGTGACCTCCTGGCCCACATAACAGCCTTTGCGGAAATCAACGCCGTTCAGCCGCTCGAAGCCTGCCTCAAGGATGAAGCTGTCGGGGGTCAGCTCGATTCCGGTTTCGGGGATGCAATGGGCCACGCGGATCGCATCGAAATCCGTACCGTCATTGCCATCGTCATCGCCGTAAAGCCGCCAGCCCAGATCCGGGTGGCGCGGGTCGCTCAAGGCGCCCGCGGGGGCGGGGCCGGTGCCTCGCCAGACCTTACGGTCTGTCTCGGTGATGCTCACATCCGAGCGTAGTTTATACATCCCGAGGCGTTGCGTCAGGAATGCGGCAAGGCTGCTGTCGACATCAAGCCAGATCGCCCCGTCGCGGTCCAGCAGAAAGAAATCCGCCAGGTATTTGCCCTGTGGCGTCAGCATCGCGGCATAGACAAGTCCCTGATCGAGGTGCGCAATGTCGTTGCTGATCAAACCTTGCAGAAAATGCGCCGCGTCGGAACCGGTGATTTCCAGAATGGTGCGCGTCATTACCCTCTCCCGCTGGTGTTCAGGGTGTAATATAGGTCGCGGAGGCGAAGACAACAGGGGGTGGCCCATGCGCGCAGTTTTATCCGTGGTGATCCCGACATGGAATGCCGATCTGGGCCTGCCGACCTGTCTTGCCGCCCTGATCGAAGGGCTTGAGGTGGGGCTTGTCCGCGAGTTGATCATAAGCGATGGCGGCTCGGGGGATGGCACGCTTCGGATCGCGGATGAGGTCGGCGCGGTGATCGTGCAGGGCGCGCCGTCGCGGGGCGGACAATTGCGGCGCGGGGCAAAGGTGGCGGCGGGCGAGTGGCTTTTGTTTCTGCATGCCGACACGGTTTTGCCCGTCGGCTGGGCCAAGGCCGTAAGCGACCAGATGGCGCGCGGCGGAGCGGGATATTTCCGGCTTGGGTTTGACGCGACGGGGCTTATGCCGATGCTGGTTGCGGGGTGGGCCAATCTGCGCTCGCGGCTGTTTGGCTTGCCTTACGGGGATCAGGGGTTGCTGATTTCGCGCGATCTTTATGATGCGGTGGGCGGCTATCGCGATATGCCGCTGATGGAGGATGTGGCGATGGCGCGCGCCCTGCGCGGGCGGCTGAGCGCCCTGCCGCTTCGGGTGCGCACAAGCGCCGCAAAGTTTGCGCGCGAGGGTTGGCTGCGGCGCGGCGGGCGCAACCTGATCCTTTTGGCCCGGTATTTTCTGGGCGCCAACCCGGCTCGCCTTGCAGCGCGTTATCGGGTGTCAAAATAGCGGTTTATGGCGCGCATGATAGGCCGCCTGAAGCGCTGCGTTGTCGTATTCGGTGGCGATCCACGCCTCGAAGCCAATCGGGCTTTGGGCATTGCGCGCCTCGTATTGATCAAGGATATAGTCAAGAATGCCGGTGCGTGACCACTTGAAGTGCCAAAACCGCGCCGCCAACATCCTGCGCGCCTCGGCCATGGGGCGCCCTTCGATCACCAAAAGATAGATCGCCGCGGCAAAGCCGGCCCGGTCAGCGCCGGATTTGCAATGCATCACAAAGGGTTTCTCGATCTCGCGAAAGGCGCGGATTAGCGTAAGGATACTCTCGCGCGGGGCGGCATCGCGGGCCTGAAGCGCGCAATTGAAAAGGCTCAGCCCAAGCGCGCGACAGCTTTCCTCTTCCACAAGATAATGCGCGCCCTGCCCAGCCCCGCGCAGGTTTAAAATCGCGCGAACCCCCTCTGCCAAGAGCCGCTCAAAGCG
>JAVVFB010000029.1:0-19560 GCA_032251095.1 Roseovarius sp.
TGCCCGATGGGCTGCGCGACCTTGCCTTCGCAACGATTGGCGTTTCGCTCGGTTCGGGAGTCTCGGAAGAGGTCCTGGATCAGATCGGCACATGGGGCATCAGCCTTTCGATCCTGATCGTATCGCTGATCGTCACGGTCCTGGCCGGGCGGCTGCTCTTGACCCGGATTTTCGGCCTGGATGCACAGACCGCAACGCTGGCCAGTTCCCCCGGCACCATGTCGAATGCGGTGGCCATCGCCGCTGAAGGCACCGGGGACGCAACGGCAGTGATGTTCCTTCAACTGATGCGCGTTCTCGCGCTGGTGATCCTCGTGCCCCCATTGGCCGTGGCACTGGAACCGGCGGAGGCCGCACCGGCACTGCTTCAGGCTCAGATGAACCTTCCCGCCCTCATCGGCTTGCTGGTCACCGCCATGCTGCTGGGAATGGTTGGACGTCGGCTTGGCCTTCCCGCGGCAAGCCTGCTGTCGGGCATGGTCATCAGCTCCGCCGCCCATGCTGGGGGAGTCGTGCAGGGTGCCACACCGGCTTGGGTTATCTTTGCGGCCTTCGCCCTCACCGGTGCCGTACTGGGCTCAAGGATGAGCCGCGTGACCCTTAGCCAGATAAGCCGCTATGCTTTCGCGGGCCTGTCCACCGTGGCGACGGCAATGATTGTCTCGCTCATCTTCGCGCTGCTAGCGGTCGAACTCACGACGCTCCCTTTCAGCCAGATCTGGATCGCCTATGCTCCCGGTGGCGTCGAGGCGATGGCCGCGATCGGCCTGTCCCTTGGAGTGGACCCGGCCTATGTGGCAGTGCATCACTTCGTGCGGATCTTTGCATTGATCTTTATCGTCCCGATCACCCTGAAACTCTGAAATCATGGCTCTGCGTGCCTGAATAATAATCCCATGGCTCGGCGCTGACATAGTCTGCGAGGACCGCAAGCAGGAGCGCGAAGCTATTGGACAGCGCGGTCTTCTGCGGGACATCCGGGGCGAAGGTCTGGCGGGCTGAAACATTCATGGCCGCCCCCTATGACCAGCCTGCCCTTGCGCTGGACCCCTTATCTTGGATATTCACCTGTGCCTCAGATGGCGCACGAAACTGTAGCACTGCAAATATCGCCGGAGTCAAAAGATACATGATTTCAAATGGTTGAAAGCTCCGACGTTTTCACTCCGCCGGGGATATTTTCAGCCAGCCGAAACAGGCGGCGCGCCCAGAAGATCGACCAGCGCGAGGGCCATGACCTGCGCAGATTGTTCCATGTCCTCAATGCCGACATATTCATCGGGCTTGTGCGCCAGATCAAGAATGCCCGGGCCGTAAGCAATGCAGTTTTTCAGCCGCCCGATCCGGTCGATGTGTTTCTGGTCATAGGTGCCGGGGCTGACCACATACTCGGCGGCGCGCCCGAAGACCTGTTGCACGGCCTGCGCCACCGCCCCCACGACAGGCGCGGCGCGATCGGTCATCGTGGGCAGAACCCGGTGCAATTCGCGGATGTCATAGTCAAATCCGGGGCGCCCGTTGCGCACGGTTTCCAGAAGGTCGCGGATTTCGGTCTCGACCGCGCCGATATCCTCTTCGATCAGGAAACGGCGGTCGATCACCATGCGACAGCGATCAGGCACGCAGGGGCTTGGCAGGCCGGTGTAATCCTTGGCCTGTTCCGGCTCGCCGCCGTGGATCGAATTGATGTTGAGCGTGGACGAACGCGCGCCATCGGGCACCACCGGCATCTCGGTGCGCCGCGCGGCAAGGGTGGGGAAAAGGCTGGTCTCCATCTCGGCCATCACCGCCCCCATATGGCGCACCGCACAATCGCCCAGGAACGGCATCGAGCCATGCGCAATCTCGCCTTTGGTTTCGATCTCGGCCCACCAGACGCCGCGATGCCCAAGACAAATCCGGTCCTTGTTCAAAGGCTCGGGGATGATCACATGGTCAACGCGCTCGGGGCTGAAAAACCCGCGCTCGGCAAGATAGGCAACGCCGCCAAAGCCGCCGGATTCCTCGTCCGCCGTGCCAGAAATCTCAATCGCGCCGCCAAAGTCGGGGCAGACCGCAATGAACGCCTCGGCGGCGATGATCGAGGCCGCCATGCCGCCCTTCATGTCACAGGCCCCGCGCCCATAGACCCGACCATCTTTGAGTACCCCGGCAAAGGGATCGACACTCCAGCCGTGGCCAATCTCGACCACGTCGATATGGCTGTTGAAATGCACACAGGGGCGCGGGCGGCGACCCTCGCGCCGCGCGATAATGTTCCAGCGGGGGTATGTGTCGCTATCGCCCGGCGCACCATGGGCGCGGATCATCTGGGTCTCGAAGCCCGCGCCGGACAGGCGCCGGTCAAGGTATTCGCAAATCTCAAGGTAATTGTCGCCCGGCGGATTGAGCGTCGGGATCGCAATCAGCTCTTGCGTGAGCCGCACCAGATCATCGCGCCGCGCCGCGACCTCCTCTATCAGGCGCGTGTTCAGGCTCATGCTCCCACCCACCCCGGCGCGCGGCTCAGCAAGGCCTCGGCGTCCTCCACTATGCCCGCGATGATCTCTGCCACCGGCGGGCGGTCATGGATCAGGCCCGCCGCCTCGCCGACAAAGGTATTGGCGCGCGTCGGGTCGCCCGCCTGCCAGCCCTCGGCCCAGTCCTTTTGCGCGGCGGGATTGGCGCGCAGGCCGTCAGGGTCATCATGCCAGCGCTCGGTCACAGCATTTTTCAACACCCGCGCGCTATAGCGGTCGGGCCATCGCAGCCCGCGCGCGGCGTCCATCACCGTCGAGCGGATCGTCATGTCGCCGGTCGCGGCAATCGCCGCCTCGGCCATCGCCGCCGATACATACGCCTCGGCCGAGGCCCAGAGCCGCGAGCCGACCAGAACCCCATCGGCCCCAAGCATCAGCGCCGCCGCAAGCCCGCGCCCATCGGCAATCCCGCCCGCCGCAAGCAAAAGAACATCCGGCGCGGCGCGCGCCAGCCAATCGGCCACTTCGGGCACCAAGGTGATCGTGCCGCGCCGCTCGCCATGCCCGCCCGCCTCGGCGCCCTGCGCCACAATCGCGGTTGCTCCACAGGCCACGGCGGCCTGTGCATCGCGCAGGGTTTGCACCTGACAGATCAGCGGCACGCCGGCCTCGGCGATCCGCGCGGCAAAAGGCGCCGGATCGCCAAACGACAGCACAAGCGCCGCCGGCTTGCGATCAAGCACAAGGTCAAGCACGCCCGGATTTTCCGCCATTTTCCAGGTGATAAAGCCACAGCCGACCGCCGCATTGCCCGCCGCGCCAAATTCCTGCGCGAGCCACTCGGCATTGCCATAGCCGCCGCCAATAAGGCCAAGCCCGCCGGCATGGCTTACGGCGGCGGCCAGCGTACCACCGGCGGCAAAGGCCATCGGCGCGGACAGGATCGGATGGGTAAGGTCAAAAGCCTCGGTCAGACGTGTTTTCATGGCCCGACTATGCGCGCGCATCGCGCCTTAGGGCAAGAGGTGAGCGGCGAAATCGGGAAGCAGGGCGAAATCGGAAAACGCCGTTTGATGCGGGATTTCGGCCACCGGGACCTTGCGATAGCCTTCGCTGAAAAGCGCGAAGGGCAGGCCCGCGCGCACCGAGGTTTCGGCGTCGATCTCGCTATCGCCCACGTAAAGCACACGGGTCGCGCCAAGGCCCTCGACCGCCGCCTGCAAGGGCGCGGGATCGGGCTTGCGAACCGGGCAACTGTCACCGCCGATCACCACGGGAAAATATGCGTCAAGCCCAAGGTGCGCCAGCACCCCACGCGCGGGCGCGACGGGTTTATTGGTGCAGATACCAAGCGCAAAACCCATACCCGCCAGCCGCTCAAGCGCGCCGCGCACGCCGGGATAGACCGTCGTCAGCCCCACGGCGGTTTTATAACCGGCCTCGAATTCACCGACCAATCGACGGTGCAAATCGCCCGTCGCATCCGCATCGCGCGCGCGCAGACAGCAGGCGATAAAATGCGGCACGCCGTGGCCGATAAAGCCGCGGGTTTCTTGCGGCGCAAACCCCGCGAAACCATGCGCCGCCATAAGGCGGTTGGCGGCGGCGTGGATGTCGGGCGCGCTGTCGATCAGGGTGCCGTCAAGATCAAAGACGACCGCGCGGCTCATGCCATGGTCGCGGTGGCGGCCTCGGCGGCGGCGCGGATGCTGCGGATATTCTCGCCGTAAGGCGCGGGATTGGCAACGCTTCCGCCCTTGAACACGGCCGAGCCCGCGACCAGAACATCGGCACCGGCGGCGGCCATGAGCGGGGCGGTTTCAGGGGTGATGCCGCCGTCGATCTCGATATGAATGGGCCGGTCACCGATCATCGCGCGCAACCGGCGGACCTTGTCGATCTGGCTATGAATGAACTTCTGCCCGCCAAAACCGGGGTTCACCGTCATCACACAGATCAGATCGACCATGTCCAGAAGGTAATCCAGATCCTCGATCCCGGTGCCGGGGTTCAGCGCCAGCCCCGCCTTGCAGCCCGCGCCGCGAATGGCCTGAAGCGTGCGGTGGATATGCGGGCCGGCCTCAAGATGCGCGGTCAGGATATCGGCCCCGGCCCCGGCGAATGCGTCAATATAGGCATCCACCGGCGAGATCATCAGATGCACATCCATCACCGTCTTGATATGCGGGCGGATCGCGGCACAGAGCGGCGGGCCAAAGGTCAGGTTGGGCACGAAATGCCCGTCCATCACATCAACATGCACCCAATCGGCGCCCTCGGCCTCGATCGCCTGAATTTCCTGGCCGAAATTGGCAAAATCCGCCGACAGGATCGACGGGGCGATTTTCATGGAACGATCAAAGCTCATGGGCGGGCCTCTTTGCTCAGGTTTGGATGGCTTGCACATGCGCCCGACGCGCCCCGAGGTCAAGACCCCCGGCGGCAATTGATCCTTGCCGGGTTTCATGCCACCGTCGCCCCGAACGCAGGAACCAACAGGACAACGCCCCATGCAGGCACAGATGATGCACCGCCCGCTCAGGATCATCGACATCCTGACCCATGCCGCCACGGGTTTTGGCGATCAGGGGATTATCTCGGTGCGCGCCGAGGGCGATATTCACCGCGCCACCTATCCGCAAACCCTCGCGCGGGTGGCGCAGCTTGCCCATGCGCTTGACGCGCTTGGCGTCACTTTCGGCGACCGGATCGCGACGCTGGCCTGGAACGGCTATCGCCATTTCGAGCTTTATTACGCGATTTCATCCATCGGGGCCGTGTGCCACACGATCAATCCGCGCCTCTCGCAGGAACAGCTTGTCTATATCATCACCCATGCCCAAGACCGAATTCTGTTCATCGACAGCACCTTTGTGCCGCTGATCGAGGCGGTGCGCGATCAGCTTGCAGCGGATCTGCGCTTTGTGATCCTGAGCGAGCGCGCGCAGATGCCGGAAACCACGCTTGACGCGCTTTGTTATGAAGATCTGCTTGACGGACAGCCGCAAACCTATGACTGGCCCGCGTTCCCGGAAGAGACCGCCTCGGCGCTGTGCTATACCTCGGGCACGACGGGCGATCCCAAGGGCGCGCTTTATTCGCATCGCTCGACGCTGTTGCATGCGATGATGGTGCCGATTTCGCAAACCAGCAGCTTTCGCGCCGGGGCGCGGATCATGCCGGTGGTGCCGCTGTTTCACGTCAACGCCTGGGGCTTGCCCTATACCGCGCCGCTTATGGGGATGAGCATGGTGATGCCCGGCGCGGCGCTTGACGGCGCAAGCCTGTTCCGCCTGATGGATCGCGAGGCGGTCTATTCGGCCTGGGGTGTGCCCACGGTCTGGGCCGGGCTTTTGGCCGAGATCAAGGCGCAGGGGCGCGCGCCAAACGGCTTTGGCGATCTGGTGGTTGGCGGGTCGGCCGCGCCGCGCGTGATGATCGAGGAGTATGAGGCGCGCGGCGTCACTGTCTGTCAGGCCTGGGGCATGACGGAAATGAGCCCGATCGGCACCCACGGCGTTTTGCCCCCTGCCGTGCAACAGGCGCCAGAGGCCGACAGGATCACCGCCAAGGCCAGTGCCGGGCGGCGCATTTTCGGGGTTGAGTTCAAGATCGTCGATGACGAGGGCACCCCCCAACCCCATGACGGCAAAGCCAGCGGCGAGCTATACGTGCGCGGCAATACCGTGATCAGCGGCTATTTCAACAACGAGACCGCCAGCCGCGCCGCGATCGACGATGAGGGCTGGTTCGGCACCGGCGATGTGGCCTCGGTTGCGCCCGACGGGATGCTGGTGATCCGGGATCGCGCCAAGGATCTGGTGAAATCGGGCGGCGAATGGATAAGCTCGATCGACCTTGAAAACGCCGCCATCGCGCATCCCGCCATTGCCGCCTGTGCGGTGATTGCCGTGCCCCACCCGAAATGGGATGAACGCCCGGTTCTGATCGCCGTGCCGACAGGCGAGGATCGCCCGACGCTGGCCGATCTGCATGCGCATATGGCCGCGCATTTCGCCCGCTGGCAATTGCCCGATGACCTGCTCTGGGTCGCGGACCTGCCGCTGACCGCCACTGGAAAGGTGTCGAAACTGACCCTGCGGGAGCGGTTTTGCGACTATGTCCTGCCCGATCTGCGAGAGGCCAAATCATGAGCGCCGAGCTTGACACCAACGCCGTTGCCACATGGCTTGGCGCGCATCTTGCGGGCTTTGCCGGGCCGGTGAGTGCCCGCAAATTCAGCGGCGGGCAATCCAACCCGACCTTTCTTTTGACAACCCCGGCGCGCACTTACGTGCTGCGGCGCAAACCGCCCGGCGTCTTGCTCAAATCCGCCCATGCGGTCGAGCGCGAATTCCGCGTGCAGCGCGCCCTTGACGGCAGCGACGTGCCGGTCGCCAAGATGCATATTCTGTGCGAAGACGAGACGGTGATCGGCTCGCCGTTCTACATCATGGACGAGGTAGAGGGCCGCAATTTCGACAGCCCCGGCCTGCCCGGCATGAGCCCGCCCGAGCGCGACGCGCTGATTGACGAAATGAACCGGGTTCTGGCGGCGATCCATGACGTCGATATCACCGCCGCGGGCCTGTCGGATTACGGGCCCTCGGGCAATTATTACCGCCGTCAGGTTGACCGCTGGTGCAAGCAATACACCGCGACCCAGACCGACGACCTGCGCGATATGACCGCGCTTATGCGATGGCTTGACGGCAATATCCCCGCCGATGACGGGCAACGCACCTTGGTGCATGGCGATTACCGCCTCGATAACCTTTTGTTTTCAAAGGATAGCGCGCGCTGTCTTGCGGTACTGGATTGGGAACTATCGACCATCGGGCACCCCTACGCCGATCTGGCCGCCGTGATCATGCAATGGTCGATGCCCGCGACCCGCGAAGGGCGCGGATTGGCCGGGGTGGATCGCGCCGCGCTTGGTCTCTGGAGCGATCAGCAGTTTATCGAGCGCTATTGCGAACGGCGCGGATTGAACGGCATCGACAATTTCGGCTTTTACCTGGCATTTTGCCATTTCCGCATGGCGGCCATTCTGCAAGGGGTGAAGAAACGCGCCATGGATGGCAATGCCTCTGACCCCGAACGCGGGTTGCAACTTGGCCAATATGTGCCGCAATTTGCCCGCGCCGGGATCGACGCGGCGAAAGGAATCCAATGAGCGACGCAGTTGACCCCGCCCTGATCGAGGCCCCCTCGGCCCTGCAAACCCACCTTGGGTTTGAAATGACCGGCTGGTCACGCGATTATGCGCGTATTGAGCTGCCGCTCGCCCCTTACCTGATGAACCGACAGGGCCTGCCGCATGGCGGTATCCATGCCACGTTGCTTGATACGGCGATGGGATTTGCGGGCTGTTATACCGGCGATCCGGAGCGGTCACAGATGGCGCTTACCCTGTCGATGACGGTGAACTACCTTGCTCAGGCGCAAGGCGCGGTCCTGATAGGCGAAGGCTGGCGCACCGGGGGCGGCATGAGCACCTATTTCGCCAAGGGTGAAATCCGCGATGACAGCGGCACGCTTGTCGCCACCGCCACCGGCGTTTTTCGTTATCGGCGCAGTTAAGCACGCTATTTCGTCAATTCCTGGACAACGACACTGCGACGAGGCCCGCTGAATTCCGCATTCCTGTCCTGACCCGAAGACTCGGTAGAATTTTCATCGCCAGCCTCGCAAACGCGCAGGATGTCACCATATCGGTGTGCAATAAGGGGGGTGTTGGTAGCGGAGGAGGGATTTGAACCCCCGACACGCGGATTATGATTCCGCTGCTCTAACCAACTGAGCTACTCCGCCAGAACGAGGGCGTAGGTATGACAGCCCGCGCCGTGCGTCAAGTGCGAAAAATGCCTTTTGGAAAACGCATCTTGTGGCATGCCCGCGATTGCCACATGATCCGCACCATGAACACCGAACCCCATAGCCACCCGCTCTTTGAGCTGGGCCAGATCATTGGCCCCAAATACGTGCTGACCGGGGCCGATGCCGCGCCTTGGTCGCGCGATTGGACAGGCAATGCAGAGTGGGGCCCGCTTGCGGTTCTGCGCCCGGCCAATACTGCCGAGGTGTCTGCGATTGTCAGGCTGGCCAATCGCCACCGCCTTGCCATCGTGCCGGTGTCGGGCAATACCAACCTTGTCAAAGGCACCACCGCCGAGGGCGCGCTGATGCTGTCGCTTGACCGGATGTCAGCGATCCGCGAGATCCGCCCAGAGGCCCGCATCGCCATTGTCGAGGCCGGCGTGATCATCGCCAATCTTCATGCCGCCACGGCCGAGCATGACCTGATCTTTCCGCTCACTTTCGGCGCGCGCGGCTCTGCGATGATCGGCGGGGCGCTGTCGACCAATGCGGGCGGCTCGAATGTGGTGCGCTATGGCAATACCCGCGATCTCTGCCTTGGGCTTGAGGTGGTCTTGCCAAGCGGCGAGGTGATGAACCTCATGAGCGAGCTGCACAAGAATAACTCGGGCTATGACCTGCGCCATTTGATGATCGGCGCCGAGGGCACGCTTGGCATCATCACGGCCGCCGTTCTGAAACTTGCTCCAAAACCCCGCGCCTATGCCACGGCAATGGTCGCGGTGCCCTCGATTACGGCCGCGCTTGCGCTTTTGAACCGGCTTCAGGATGAAACCGGCGGCGCGGTCGAGGCGTTCGAATACATGCCGCGCAGCTTTATCGACACCTATCTTGAACGCTTCCCCGAGGCCCGCCCGCCGTTTGACACAAGCCACGAGGTGAACATTCTGGTCGAGCTGGGCGCGCGTGCCCCGCGCGACGCCACCCCCGGCCCCGATGGCGCGGTGCCGCTTGCCGCCCATCTTGAAAGCGTGCTGTCGGCGCTCTTTGAAGACGGCACCCTGCTTGACGCGGTGGTGGCGCAAAACAGCGCGCAGCGCGCCGAAATCTGGGCCCGGCGCGAGGCCTCGGCACAGGTGTTGCGGATGCGCAGCCCGGTGATCGACAACGATATCGCCGTGGCGACCGACCGCATGCAAACCCTGCTTGAACGGATCGAGGCGCGCAGCACAGCGATTGATCCCGGCATTTTCAACACCGGCGTGGCGCATCTTGGCGATGGCAACCTGCATTACGCGGGTTTTCCCTCGGTCAGTGACCCGGCCTTGCACCGCACCATTCAGCGCGCGGTCGAGGAAGAAGTCATCGCCCTCGGCGGCAGCTTTTCCGCCGAACATGGCATCGGCCTGTCAAAGCGGCCCGCCATGGCGCTTCATAAGGACAAGGCGGCGCTTGGCATGATGCGCGCGATCAAGACAGCGCTTGACCCCAACAACATCATGAACCCCGGCAAGCTCTTGCCCGACGCATAGCGTCAGGCGCGCCAGTCGAAAAAGCCCTCGCCCGCCCGCGCAAGCAACCGCGCCGCCATTTCACGGCCAAGATCTGCGCCATCCGCAATCGGGGCGGTCGCATCATCGGTCAGGCTCTCGCTGCCATCGGGGCGCAAAATCTCGCCGCGCAGGCGCAGGGTGCCGTCCGACAATTCCGCCAAACCGGCAATCGGCGTCTCGCAGGACCCGTCAAGCGCCGCCAGAAAGGCACGCTCGGCGGCAAGCCGTTGGCCGGTCTCCTGGTGATGGATCGCCGCGAGCATATCGGCGGCGCGGCTGTCATCTGCGCGCCGCTCGATCCCGATGGCGCCCTGCGCCACGGCGGGCAACATCACCTCGGGCTCGATCGCGCATTGCGCCACCTCGGAGCGGCCAAGACGGTTCAATCCGGCCATCGCCAAAAAGGTACAGGCCGCAACGCCATCGTCCAGTTTTTTCAACCGGGTCTGGACGTTGCCACGAAATTCGACCACCTCAAGCTCTGGATAAGCGACCAGAACCTGCGCCTTGCGCCGCAAGGACGAGGTGCCGACCTTGGCGCGCGCAGGCAGATCGGCGAGATTTTTCACCGAAGGCGAAACAAACGCATCGCGCACGTCCTCTCGCGGAAGATATGTATCCAGCAAAAGCCCCTCGGGCTGCAAGACAGGCATGTCTTTCATCGAATGCACCGCAATGTCGATTTCCCCGATCAACATCGCCTGTTCGATCTCGCGGGTGAACAAGCCCTTGCCGCCGATCTCTTTCAGCGGGCGGTCGATAATGCGGTCGCCTGTGGTTTTAATCACAATGATTTCAAAGGCTTCCTCAGGCAGATTAAACGCGGCGGAGAGCCGACTGCGCGTTTCATAGGCCTGCGCCAACGCCAACGGCGAGCCGCGCGTGCCTATCTTGAGGGGTTTCATCGGGGTGGGCAAATCACGTATTATGGCGAAGGTTTAGACGCGGGAAAGCGGGCTGGCAAGCGCCAGAGTGCTTGACATCTTGTGCCCCGGGGGTGACCAAACAACAAAACGGAGGAAACCGATGGCCGCTGATAAAACAATCCTCAAGGCGCTGGCTGGCGAAACGCAACCCACCCCCCCCATCTGGATGATGCGGCAAGCGGGGCGTTATCTGCCGGAATACAAGGCCACGCGCACCGAGGCGGGCGACTTCCTTTCGCTTTGTTACAACAGCGACCTCGCAACCGAGGTGACCCTTCAGCCGATCCGCCGCTATGGCTTTGACGCGGCGATCCTGTTTGCCGATATCCTGCTTCTGCCTCAGGCACTTGGCGCCGACCTTTGGTTTGTCACCGGCGAAGGCCCGCGTCTTTCAACCATCACCGATCAGGCCGGGCTTGATGCGCTCAAACCCGTAAGTGACATTCACGAAACCCTCAATCCAATCTATCAGACAGTGCGCAATCTCGCCTCTGCCCTGCCCCGCGAAACCACCCTTATCGGGTTCGCAGGCGCGCCATGGACCGTCGCCACCTACATGATCGCCGGGCGCGGCACACCGGATCAGGGGCCCGCGCATGCGCTCAAGGCGGAAAACAAGGCGGTGTTCGAGGGTCTATTGGATCGCATCACCGAGGGCACGATAGAATACCTCTCTGCCCAGATCGAGGCCGGCGCCGAAGTCATCAAACTCTTCGATAGCTGGGCCGGATCGCTCAAGGGCGCGGATTTCGACAATTACGCCACCGCCCCCGCCAAGCGTATCATTTCCGAACTCAAGGCGCGCCACCCGGGCATTCCGATCATCGCCTTCCCGCGCGAGGCCGGGGATAAATATATCGGCTTTCACGCGCAAACCGGGGCCGATTGCGTGGCGATCGACGATTCGGTCAGCGCCGAATGGGCCGCCGAACATGTCCAGAAAGACGGCTGCGTTCAGGGCAACCTGGCCTCGTCGCATATGGTCACGGGCGGAGACGCTCTGGTGAGCGAGACCAAGCGCATCGTCAAAGCCTTTGGCAACGGCCCGCATATTTTCAACCTGGGCCATGGCATCACCCCCGAGGCCGACCCCGACAATGTGCAACGCATGATCGACGCGGTTCGCGGCGCCTGAAACATGGCATTGCCAACTTCTTCTGGCAGAAAATATCCCGGGGGCTTGGGGGCAGCGCCCCCAATCTGCTTCACCTTGCGTCAAACACGACCGCCATTCATGTCGCAATCCGGCGCGCAGAATGCAGGCAACCTTCCCAATCTTGGCCTAGGAGGACAGGCCAATGACCCCCCATTTCAGCAATACCCGCAAGATTGATCCAACCCGCGGCACCACCTTGGGGGACAACACCCCCAATGATGCCGACCGGATCGAGATCGGCCCGACCGCGCTTGCCTATCGCGAATGGGCCGAGGCCGGGCTCGCGCTTCCCGACCTTCAGGCGATGCGACGATATCGCTGGGAGCGGCTGACCGCCTCGGTCGTGGCGCGCGATTATGCCGGGGTGTTGTTGTTTGATCCGCTCAACATCCGCTATGCCACCGACAGCACCAATATGCAGCTTTGCAACAGCCACAACCCGTTTCGCGCGGTGCTGCTCTGCGCCGATGGCCATATGGTGATCTGGTGATCTGGTGATCTGGTGATCTGGGATGACAAGAATTCACCCTTCCTGAGCACCTTCAACCCGCTGGTGCGCGAACAGCGCTCTGGCGCGGACCTGTTCTATTTCGACCGCGGCGACAAGATTGACGTGGCCGCCGATACCTTTGCCAACGAGGTGCGCCTGCTTCTGGCCGAACACGCGCCGGGCAATATGCGGCTCGCGGTCGACAAGGTCATGCTGCACGGCTTGCGCGCCCTCCAAGCGCAGGCGGTCGAGGTCATGGAAGGCGAGGAAGTCACCGAAAAGACCCACGCGATCAAGGACCCCGATGAGATCAAGGCGATGCGCTGTGCCAGCCATGCCTGCGAAACCGCCGTCGCCACGATGGAGCGTTTCGCCCGCGAGGCTGTCCCGCAAGGGCAGACGAGCGAAGACGATATCTGGGCGGTGCTGCATGCCGAAAACATCCGCCGCGGTGGCGAATGGATCGAAACCCGCCTGCTCACCTCTGGGCCGCGCACCAATCCGTGGTTTCAGGAATGCGGCGGGCGGATCGCGCAGAAGAACGAGATCGTCAGCTTCGACACCGATCTTGTCAGCAGCTATGGCATCTGCGTCGATATCAGCCGAAGCTGGTGGATCGGCGATGCCCCGCCCCCCGCCAACATGGTCTATGCGATGCAGCACGGGTACGAGCACATCATGCGCAACATGGAATTGCTCAAACCCGGCGTCACCATCCCCGAACTTACCGCGCAATGCCACGTGCTTGACCCGATCTATCAGGCTCAGAAATACGGCTGCATGATGCACGGTGTTGGGCTTTGCGATGAATGGCCGCTCGTGGCCTATCCCGACAACGCGGTCCCCGGCGCATTCGATTACGCGCTTGAGCCGGGCATGGTGCTCTGCGTCGAGGCCTTGATAAGCCCCGAGGGCGGTAATTTTTCCATCAAGCTCGAAGATCAGGTCCTGATCACCGAGTCCGGATATGAAAACCTGACGCGATACCCCTTCGATGATGCGCTGATGGGGCGGGCCTGATCCACCCGCCCCGCGCACGGGTCATCGCGACCGCATGACATTACCGTGCCAGTCTTCAAGCACGACGCCGGTCGTATCGGCGGGCTTGGCCGCGTTCTCGGGGCTTGGGGCCGTTACCAAAAGCGCCGCAATCGCCAATCCGATAACGGCGCCAATGAACCCTGTCGGCAGACCGGAAACCCGTTCCGGCGCACGTTGATTTACACATATATCCTGGGGCATGAGGTGTCCTTTCTCTGAATATGACCTTCCGGCCACCCCAGAGATAGGCCGCCCAAAATCATTGTTAAAACGAATTGATAACATGAATAAAATCACTAAAATTGATGCATTACCCATTCACTCCGCAGCCGTACGTGTCGGCAGCGGCCCGGAATCCCGGGTCGGATCGTAAACATAAGCGCGATCACGCCCTTCATGCTTGGCATTGTAAAGCGCGCGGTCGGCCTGCTGAATCGCCGCATCCACATTGCCCCCCGGTGGCCGCAACGCCACGCCAAAGCTCGCGGTCAGACTCAGGGCTTGTTGATCCACGAAAACCGGCCTTTGCCGTATACGTCGGCCAAGCCGCTCCGCTGCGGCAAGACCATCTGCAAGACTTGTCTCGCGCAGCAAGACCACGAATTCCTCACCGCCAAAACGCGCGACAAGATCATCCGAGCGACAATTCTCAGCGAGAATCGCAGCGAATTGCCGCAGCGCAAGATCACCCGCGTGATGGCCATATTGATCGTTGAAATTCTTGAAATGATCAATATCGGCGACAATCACGACACAGTGTTCATCACCGAGATCCGACGCGCACTCGTGAAACCGCCTGCGCGTGTAAACCCCGGTCAAAAGGTCATGATAGACCGAATGTTCAAGTTTGGCAGCCAATTCATGCACTTCAAGCATCCGCTGGCCAACAAAAAATGCAATCGGTGCAGCCAGCATCACCGCCATGAAGGTGCCGGGCAACAATGTCTCTGCCGCCAGGTCGGGCGGTAGGATCGCAAACCGAAGCATAACGCTGCCCAGCAATACGACAACAGAAACCGCTGCCGTAAACAGACGCACTTCCCGTTGAGTTTTGACGCGAAAGACCATGATGCTCATACCTAACAATCACCATACCATCGCCCAGTGCGGTTAATGATCCGTGGCCATGGCCCCTCTTTTTCATTAAACAAAACGCTGAATTTTAATGGTTTTGCGCCATGTGGCCTCACCTTCGCGTGACCCCGCCGTCATGGGGGTGGCAGAGCGCGCTGCGCATGCCTAACCTTGGCCAACCAATCTTAAAGGATACGTCATGCCAACCAAACGCCTGACATTTACAGGCCATGCCGGACACGAGCTTGTCGCCCGCCTTGATCTGCCAGAGGGTCCGCATCTCGCCACGGCGCTGTTTGCGCATTGTTTCACCTGCTCCAAGGATATTCCCGCCGCCCGCCGGATTGCCGCGCGCCTTGCCGGTGCCGGGATCGCCGTGCTGCGGTTTGATTTCACCGGGCTGGGCCATTCTGAGGGCGAATTCGAGAACACCTCGTTTTCCTCCAATGTCGACGATCTTGAACTGGCCGCGCGGGCACTCTGTGATCGCGGCATGGCGCCGGGGCTTCTGATCGGCCACAGCCTTGGCGGTGCCGCCGTTTTGGCCGCAGCCCGCCGGATTGAAAGCGTGCGTGCCGTCGTCACCATCGGCGCCCCGTTTGATCCCGACCACGTCACCCACAACTTTGGCAATGCACTTGAGAAAATCCAAGCCGACGGCGTCGCTGAGGTCAGCCTCGGCGGGCGCAACATTCGCATCGGCAAGGGCTTTGTCGATGATGTAAAGGCCGAGAACCTGGAAAAGGACATCGCCCACCTGGGCCGTGCCCTGCTGGTGCTGCACGCGCCACGCGACCAGACCGTCGGCATCGAAAACGCCGCCGAAATCTTCAAGACCGCCAAACATCCCAAAAGCTTTGTCACGCTGGACAATGCCGACCACCTGATCACCAATCCCGCAGATGCCGAATATGCCGCCCAAGTGATTTCCGCATGGGCGATGCACTATCTTGACCTGTCGCCACCCGCCCCGCCGCCGGGCGCACCCGAAGGCATCGTGCGCATCAGCGAGGCCGATCCAGACGGCTATTTGCAGGACATCAATTCAGGACCCGTACATCACATGCTGGCAGATGAGCCAGAGGCCTATGGCGGCACCGATCGCGGCATGTCACCCTATGGGTTTCTGGCCGCGGGTCTGGGGGCCTGTACCTCGATGACAATCCGCATGTATGCCCGGCGCAAGGGCTGGCCGCTTATCCATGTCGCCGTTGATGTCTCTCACAACAAGGTCCACGCACAGGACGCGCGTAACCGAGGCGAACACGCACAGGCCGATACATTCATCCGCGTGATCCGCCTGAGCGGCGACCTTGACGAAACCCAGCGCGCCAAGCTGCTGGAAATCGCGGACAAATGTCCCGTGCACCGCACATTGGAACGCAGCTCGAAGGTGATTACCAACCTGGCCTGAGCACCTGTTCTTCTGGCCAAAAATATCCCGGGGAGTCGCCCCTTGGGGCGGCGGGGCAGAGCCCCTTCCAAGACGTCAGGATAGCGCGCTTCTTGGCGGTGGATTACGCCAGCTGACGGCCACAATGCTCGACCATAGCCGTAAGGTCTTCGGGCGGGGTGTCGGATTGAATCAAGGCCCTGGCATTCACGCTCAGCTCGAAGATCGACCCATCCGAGAAAAAACCGGTATTGGTCACGAAAATGACCTGCGCTTCGGGATAGCGATAACAGGCAAGGTCGGCCACGGCGATGGCACTACCACGCTCAAGCACCAAGTCCAGGATGATCACGTCAAAGGCCTTGGTGTTCAGGGCGTTGACCGCGCTGGCCTGATCGGTCGACAGACACACATCCATTCCCTGCCGCTCCATGTGGCCTTGCCAGACGCGGCCAAGGTCGGGCGAGCTTTCGACGATCAAGACTTTCATATTCCCTCACCCAAGCCGACAAATGGCACAACCGCCATTCGCATGATGCCTCATGTTTTTGCCTCAAAGTTTAACAAACTATTAATGTTGACCTGATCGCTCACGCAGCGCTTGCGGATTGCGCGGAATTCCGCTTGAACCACATCACACAACATACGGGGGCCCCGATGACAAGCTGGATCACCATTTGCGACACCTGCAAGACCCAAGACTGGCACGAGACCACCCATTCGCGCCCCCATGGTCAGGACATGGCCGAGCTTATCGAAGCCGCAGCCGAGGGGCGCGACGGCGTCAGGACACGCCGTGTGTCTTGCCTGATGGGCTGTTCTCACGGCTGCAATGTCGCGGTGCAGGGGGCGGGCAAGCTTGCCTATACCCTTGGCAAATTCGACCCCGCCCCCGAGGCGGCAGAGGCGATTGTCGAATACGCCGCCCTGCATGCCCAGAGCAGCAACGGCCAGGTGCCCTACAAACAATGGCCACAGGGCGTGAAAGGCCATTTCATCACCCGTCACCCGCCCCTGCCCGATGCGGAAAAGGAGTAACCGCGATGCTGCGCGATCACGGTGGCGGGCTTGACGCGGCCATTGCCCGCCACGGCGGCGCGCGCGCCGACTGGCTTGATCTCTCGACCGGGATCAACCCGACGCCCTATCCCGTCGGCGAAATCGACATCGGCGCATGGAGCGCCCTGCCGGATCGCGCCGCGCAAGACGCCCTGATCCGTGCCGCCCGTGCCTTTTGGAAAGTGCCCGAGGATGCCGCGATTCTCGCCGCGCCGGGCGCCTCAAGCCTGATCGCGCGCCTGCCGGGTCTTGCCAAGGCGGGGTTGGTCCACATCCCGGCCCCAACCTATAACGAACATGCCGCAGGCTTTGCCGCTCACCGCTGGAGCGTCACCGCCACCGCCCCCGCGCGCCCTGACGCGCGCGTGATCGTCCACCCCAACAACCCCACCGGGCATTTTTACGGGGCTAACGACCTTGGCGCGCCGCTCACCGTGATTGATGAGAGCTTTTGCGACGTGGCGCCAGACCGCTCGCTTGTGGCCCATGCCACGCGGCCCGGACATATCGTTCTGAAAAGCTTTGGCAAATTCTGGGGGTTGGCGGGGCTGCGGCTTGGCTTTGCCATGGGCCCCGCCCCGCTTGTTGCGCACCTGCAAGAGATGCTTGGCCCCTGGCCGGTCTCTGGCCCCGCCCTTGCCATTGGCGCGCGTGCCCTGACCGATCACACCTGGGCGCAAGGCACCCGCGACCGCCTTGAGACAGACGCCGCACGGCTTGATGCCCTGATGCTGGGCGCGGGGGCCGAAGTTGCCGGCGGCACCTCGCTGTTCCGGCTCTACCGGGTCGACAACGCCCGCGACTGGCAGGATCGGCTTGCCGCTCACCGCATCCTTGGGCGGATCTTTCCCTATGCCGATGATCTGATCCGCGTTGGCCTGCCGACGCCCCAAGGCTGGGCACAGCTTGAGAGCGCGCTGTGACGCTGATCTTTGCCATGCTGCTGGATGGCGCTCTTGGCGAGCCGCGTTGGCTCTGGGATCGGGCGCCGCATCCCGCCGTTCTGATGGGGCGCGCGGTTGGCTGGTGCGATGCGCGGCTCAACCGGGGCACGGCGCGGCGGTTGCGCGGGATCATCGCCATGATCCTTCTCGGACTTGGCGCGATGGCGCTTGGCGGACTGCTGCAAGAGCTAGGGCCGGTGGTCGAAATTCTGGTCGCGGCGATCCTTTTGGCGCAGCGCTCGCTGGTCGATCATGTGGCGGCCGTGGGCAATGCTTTGCGTCTTTCGCTTGGTGATGCCCGGCGCGCCGTGGCACAGATCGTTGGCCGCGACACGGCGGCGATGCAGCCCTCTGACGTGGCGCGCGGCGCCATTGAATCCGCCGCCGAGAACCTGAGCGACGGGGTGATCGCCCCGGCCTTCTGGTTTCTGATCGGTGGCTTGCCGGGGTTGCTGCTCTATAAGATCACCAATACCGCCGACAGCATGATCGGCTATCGCACCGAGAAGTACCTTGATTTCGGCTGGGCGGCGGCGCGGTTTGATGATCTTCTCAATCTGATCCCGGCGCGGCTGACGGCCCTTCTGATCGTGGCGAGCCACGCGATCTGGTCCGACGGGTTCGCGATCATGGCCGAGGCCCCGCGCCACCGCTCGCCCAATGCCGGCTGGCCCGAGGCGGCAATGGCGCGCGCGCTTGGCGTGGCCTTGTCTGGCCCGCGCACCTATCATGGTGTGCTCACCGATTTCGCCTATGTTAACGAAACCGGACGCAAGGATATCGGCGCGCCCGAGATCGACGCCGCCTGTCGCGCGCTCTGGCGGGTCTGGGCGGCGGCCTTAGGGCTGGTCATCGCTCTTACGCTGGTATTTCACTAGGCTGGTTTTTCACTAACGCAACCAACAGAAAGGCACGGCACATGCGATGTATCACGACGGCGCTGGCGCTCTGGCTGGCAAGCACAACATGGGCAAGCGCGGACTGCGGCGGCGGCTTTCAACCCTTTGTTCAGGGCCTGCGCCAAGAGGCGATTGCCAAGGGTCATGACCCGGCCACCGTGGCACGGTTCTTCGCAAGCGCGCGGCAGGACCAAAAGGTGTTGCAGGCCGACCGCCGCCAAGGCGTGTTTCAGCTTCCCTTTACCGAGTTCGCCCGTCGCCTGATCAGCAATGACCGCCTCAACAAGGGCCGCGCCATGGTCAAGCGCCACAAGGCAAGCTTTGATCAGATCGCGCGCAGCTATGGCATCGACGCCGGTGTCCTGCTGGCGTTCTGGGCGTTCGAGACCGATTACGGCGCGTTTCAGGGCGACTTCAACACGCTCAACGCGCTTGTCACGCTGGCGCATGATTGCCGCCGCCCGACCCTGTTCAGGCCACAGATTTTCGCGGCGCTTGAGCTTTTTGAGCAGGGCGATTTTGATCCCGCAACCACCACCGGGGCCTGGGCCGGGGAAATCGGCATGGTACAGATGCTGCCGCGTGACATTCTTGAAAACGGGGTCGATGGCGATGGCGATGGTCAGTTCACCGACGAGCTCGTGGGTTTCGCCGGTCTCGCCTTCGATGTGTCCAAGGGGGATCTCTACGTCGCCGTTACGAACTCCTCGACCGGCGATCTGACTCGAACGAAGATCGCAATCAAC
>JAVVFB010000002.1:0-59354 GCA_032251095.1 Roseovarius sp.
CTCCTGCCGGTCGGCTTTTTGCTGAAGGACGGCAAGGAAGATCCGGGTGGCTATCGCGCAAGATGGGCCCGCGCCAAAGCGGATCATTTTGCGCCGGGCGATTGATCCGAGGCCCGCGCGCAGACATGAAAAAGGGGCAGGCCACCGCCCGCCCCTTGCCGCAATCCGGGATAGCTTAAGCTTGTTGCTCGGCCATCGCGTCACTCAAGGCCGCCTCGAAGATGGCCAGACCTTCTTCGATGATCGCATCCGACGCGGTCAGCGGTACCATGATGCGAACTGCGTTGCCATGCATGCCACAGGCCAGCAGGATCAGCCCGCGCTTGAGCGCATGCGCCACAACCGCCTTGGTCAGCGCGGCATCGGGGGTTGCACTGTCAAAGTCGGTGACGAATTCAACCGCCAGCATGGCGCCAAGGCCGCGAATGTCCCACATGCGGAACGGTGCCACGCGCGCGCCGATTTCGGCAAAGCGGGTGCGGAAATGCTCGCCAAGCGCGGTCGAGCGCGCCAAAAGCCCCTCTTCCTCGATCGCCTCGATGGCGGCAAGTGCCGCGGCGCAGGCCACAGGGTTGCCGCCGTATGTGCCACCCAGACCACCGGGAATCACCGCATCCATCACCTCGGCGCGACCAATCACGCCGGCAATCGGATAGCCGCCGGCCATGGATTTGGCGACGGTGATCAGGTCCGGCACAACGCCCGAATGTTCAACCGCGAACCAGGTGCCGGTACGACCAAACCCCGCCTGAATTTCATCAGCGATGAGCATGATGCCGTGGGTGTCGCAAATATCGCGCAGCGCCTGCATCATTTCAAACGGCACCGGGGTATAGCCACCTTCGCCAAGCACCGGCTCGATGATGATCGCGGCAATCCGCTCGGGTTGAGCATCGGTCAGAAACAGGTTCTGCAACCCGGTCAGCGCGTCCTGCACGGTGATGCCGTCACGCACATTCGGAAAGGGCGCTCGGAAGATATCCGACGGGAACGGGCCGACGTCCTTTTTATAGGGTGAGATCTTGCCGGTCATGCCAAGCGTCAACAACGTGCGGCCATGATAGCCGCCGGTAAAGGCGATGACACCCGGACGGCCCGTTGCGGCGCGGGCAATCTTGACCGCGTTTTCAACCGCTTCGGCGCCTGTTGTGACCAGAAGCGATTTTTTCGCGTGATCGCCGGGCGCCAGTTCGTTCAGTTTCTCGGCCAGGGCAACGTAGGGCTCGTAGGGCACGACCTGAAAGCTGGTATGGGTATAATGATCTTCCTGCGCCTTGGCGGCGGCGATCACCTTGGGGTGACGGTGGCCGGTATTGAGCACGGCAATCCCGCCTGCGAAATCGACATAGCGGTTGCCTTCGACATCCCAAAGCTCGGCGTTCTCGGCATGGCTTGCAAAGACCGGTGCCGCAGAGGCGACCCCACGTGCCACAGCCGCCTCGCGGCGCGCAACCAGCGCGGCGTTGGTCTTCACGTCAACCGCAACATCCGGCACGACTGAAATCTTGGCCTTGGCCGCGGCCTTGCCGATTTTTTTCTTTACGGTATTGGACATGTTACTGTCTCCTTGTTCAGGTGAACACCGGTCCCGTTCAGGGGTGTGTTTAAAATTCTCATAGTACGTTTAATTTACCTGTCAATCCCGTTTGCGCCAAGGCATTATTGATATGCGACAGATGCAAGCACTGCGATATATTTCGCCGTTATCGAGGTTCCGCCCCCTGCGCGGGTGTACTACATTGTTCTCGCGAAAGATTATTCAAAGGGCACAGAAGGATTACAACGTGGACATTGGCACCAGGCTTCAGGAAATCCGAAAGGCGCATGGCCTGTCTCAGCGGGAACTTGCCGCACGGGCGGGTCTGACCAATGGAACGATCTCGCTGATCGAGCAGAATAAGACCAGTCCTTCTGTGGCATCGCTCAAAAGTCTTCTGGATGCGATTCCCATGAGTATCGCGGAATTCTTTGCCACGATCGAGGACACCCAGGACAGCAAGTATTTCTATGATCCTGACGAGTTTACCGAGATCGCACCGCAATCGGGCCTGACGGCGGTGTCGTTGCGCCAGCTTGGCAATGCCAGCAATCATGCGCTGCAAATTCTGGATGAGACCTATCCGCCCAATGCCGATACCGGACCGGAATTGCTTAGCCATGTGGGCGAAGAGGCCGGCATCGTGATCGAGGGCCAGATCGAAATCACCGTCGATGATCAGGTAAGAGTGCTGAACCCCGGCGATGGATATCTTTTTGATAGCCGCCTGCCCCACCGGTTTCGCAATCCCGGCAAAGACGTCTGCAAGATTATCAGCGCCTGTACGCCGCCGTCATTCTGATCTGGTCTCAAGGGTCATCTCAACAGCTCCAAGCCCGGTAATTTCACCCTTGGCAACAAGGCCCGGTTTGGCCCAGGGCAACCCGTTGAGGGATCCGGTGATCACCAGTTGACCGGGCTGCAAGCCGCCACAATGATCGCCGATCGCAAGCGCAAGCTTGCATAGGGTCGCAAAGGCATCGCCGCCGGGCACCGGCGCCGCGCCATTTAGATGCACCACGTCGCCAATGGTCAGGCGCGCCGTGGCCTGTGTGACGTCAATGGCGTGCCAGTCACGGATCGGCGCGCCAAAGACCACCGCGCCGTTTAGCTGATTGTCGAGCATCTTCAACAACGGGCTGGCGCCTTTTGGGTCGTCCAGCCGACTTTGCACCAGCTCGAACACCGGCAGCAATTCGACGCAAGCGCGCAAGTGTTGGGCAAAATCCGGCGCATCGTGATCCGGCAGCGGGGCGATCAGGCGAAAGGCATATTCAAGCTCGACCCCGACCTCTTGGTCGGCAGGCAGCTCAAGGGTTGCGGGGCTGGCGTGAATATCGCTGGCATAGATCGGCGCGATGATGATCGGGGCATCCGGCGGACAGGCCACCTTGAACCCGCCGACCGGGCCAAGCGTGGCGGCAAGCGCCTGTTGCACGGCAAAGACGCGCGCGCGGGTCAGCCCCTCGCCCGCCCTTGCAGGCAGTCTCGGGCCACCGGCGCGCGCGGCATGCAACAGCGGGATCAAGGGATCATTCATGCGGCAATCACCGCGCCGGTGGCGATCATCGCGTCAATCGCGGTGGCGTCAAAGCCCGCCTCGCCCAAAACCTCGCGGCTATGCTGGCCCAGAATCGGGGCGGCGCTGCGGATGCTGGCGGGGGTCTCGCTGAACTTGATCGGGTGGCCGAGGGTCTGAACCTTGCCGGCCTTGGGGTGCGCCACCTCGACGATCATGTCACGGGCAAGGGTTTGCGGATCGCGGTGCATTTCAAGGATATCAAGCACCGGCCCGGCGGGCAGGCCTGCGGCCTCCATCCGGTCAAGCCAGACCTGCGTTGTCTCATGGCCAAGCCTGTCGTTCAGGATACCTTCGAGCGCATGCAGGTTCTGCATCCGGTCCTGATTGCTGGCAAAGCGCGGATCATGGCCAAGCTCGGGCGCATTGATCACCTCTAGAAACCGTTCCCAGTTGCGTTGATTGGCGGCGCCGACATTGATCCAGCCATCAGAGGTGCGAAACGACTGATAGGGCGCGTTGAGCGGATGCGCCGAGCCAAGCGGGCCGGGTGCCGTGCCGGTGGCAAAGGCGATGGCCGATTGCCAATAGGTTTGGGTGATGGCCGCCTCGAACAGCGAGGTGTCTACCTTTTGCCCCTCGCCGGTTTGCAACATCCGGGCATAGGCCGCCGAAACGCCCATGGCGGCGATGATCCCCGCCGTGATGTCCGAAATCGGCGCGCCGGGTTTGACGGGCGGGCGCCCATGCCCCTCGCCGGTGATCGACATCAGGCCCGACATGCCTTGGGCGATAAGATCAAAGCCGCCGCGCTCTGCATAGGGCCCTGTCCGGCCAAAACCGGAAATCTCGCAATAGATCAGCCGCGGATTGATCGCGCGCAGCTCATCATAGCCAAGGCCCAACCGCTCCATCGTGCCCATGCGATAGTTTTCGATCACCACATCGGCCTCTTCCAGCAGACGGTGCAGCGCCGTCACTGCATCCGGCTGTTTGAGGTTGAGGGCAAGCCCGCGCTTGTTGCGGTTCATCATCATATAGGCGGCGGATTCGCCCATCATCGCGGGGGGCACAAAGCGGCGGCTATCGTCGCCGTCGGGCTTTTCGACCTTGATCACATCCGCGCCCATATCGGCCAGCATCAGACCACAGACCGGCCCGGCCATGATATGTGCCAGCTCGATCACCTTCATGCCGACCAGCGGGCCAGTGGCTTGGGGGGCTATTTTCCGCTCCATTTCGGGGCCTCCTTGGCAAGGAAGGCTTCCATTCCGTGGCGGAAATCTTCGCTCATGTAACACATCTCTATCAGGTCGGCGTCGTCAACGGCGGCGGCCGCGCCGACACGGCGCATCGCCTCTTTGGTGGCGCGCAGGGTCAGGGGGGCCATTTCGCCAAGCGTCTGTGCCAACTCTGTGGCCCGCGCCATAAGGGCGGTTTCATCCTCAAGCACTTCGGAGACAAGGCCACAGGCCTTTGCCTCATCCGCGCCCAAAAGCCGCGCGGTAAAGATTATCTCGCGCAGGCGCCCGGCCCCCATCAAGGCCGACAGCCGCGCCAGATTGGCCGCCGCAAGGCAATTGCCAAGGGTGCGGGCGATGGGAAAGCCGAACCTGAGGCTGGCACTGGCGATGCGGATATCACAGGCCGCCGCAATCGCCGCCCCGCCCCCGGTACAGGCCCCGTTGAGCGCCGCGACGGTCGGCAAAGGACAGCATTCAACCGCGTCAAGCACGGCGCCGATCCTGGCCTCATACTCAAGCGCATCCTGCGCCGTCTCGAACGCGCGAAACTGGGTCATGTCGGTGCCCGCCGCAAAGGCCCGCCCGCCGGCCCCCGAAAGAACCACGGCGCGCAGGCGTCCGTCCGTCGGCACGCCGCGACAGAGATCGGCAAGCCCCTCGTACATCTCAAAGGTCAGCGCATTGCGTGCCTGCGGCCTGTTGAAGGTGATCCACAGCGTCGCGTCGCGGATCTCATGGGTAAGTTCGCTCATCTTGCTGCCTTATCTGTAGAAATATTCGACCAGGAACAATGGCACCGACGGCACATAGGTGCAAAGCATCAGCACCGCCAAGAGCACCATCACGAACCAGATATTGACCTTGGACACCTCCCATATATTGGCCCGCGCCACCGCACAGGCTGTGATCAGCACCGAGGCCACCGGCGGGGTCTGTTGACCGATGGCAAGGTTCAACGTGACCACAAGGCCGAAATGCACCGGGTCGATGCCGGCCGCCGTGATCAGTGGAATGACAATCGGCACCACAAGGATGATCGCCGCCGCCGAATGCAGGAAAAAGCCGATGATCAGGAAGAAAAAGTTGAGGATCAACAGGATCGCCCATTGCTTGTCAGTGATCGACAGGATGCCATTGGCAAGCTCCTGCGGGATCTGCGCACGGGTCAGGAACCCGCCCATCAGAACCGAGGCCGCCACCAGAAGCATGACAACGGCGGTCTGCATGCCACCGTCAAGCATGGCGCGGCGCAGGTGACCAAGATCAAGGTTGCGATACCAGGCCGAGACCGCAAGCGCGGCAATCACCGCAAGGCCGGCGCCCTCGGTCGCGGTGACAAAGCCGCCAAAGATGCCGCCAAGGATGATCACCGGAAGGGTAAAGGCCGGCAGGGCATCAACAAAGGTCTCGCGCAGGCGCGGCATGTTGAACGCCTCTTCGGTCGGCAGGTCATAGCGGCGCGCAAAGATATAGGCGACCACCATCAACCCCGCCGCCCCCAACAGGCCCGGCACCACCCCGGCCACGAAAAGCTGTTCGACCGAGGTATTGGCCGAGGCCGCGTAAAGGATCATCGGGATCGACGGCGGGATGATGATCGCAAGCGACGCCGAAGACGAGGTGACCGCCGCCGATAATTCCTTGGAATAGCCGCGCTTTTTCATCTGCGGGATAAGAATTGACCCCATCGCCGCCACATCGGCCACCGCAGAGCCAGAGATTTCCGCAAAGAACAGCGAGACGCCGATATTCACCATCGCCAGCCCGCCGCGTACAAACCCGACAATCGCCGAGACAAAATTGATAAGCCGGTCGGTGATGCCGCCGGCATTCATGATCGCACCGGCCAGCACGAACATCGGGATCGCAATCAGCGAAAACTTGGTCGACCCGTCGTACATATCAAGCGCGATCGTCACCAGGCTATCTGGCCCCTCGGTGACCAACAGGCCCAGAACGCCCGACATCGCCAAAGCCACGGCAATCGGCACGTTGATACAGATCATCGCCAGAAGGGCCAGGAAAATGGTCAGCATAAGCATCAGGCACGATCCTTGTTCTTCTGAAGTTCGGTCTCGACCTCTTCTTCGATTTCGGCATGTTCAAGCGAAATACCCTGCATGGTTTTAGCCCAGTACTCCGGCAGGCTCAGCAATTGGCAGACCACGAAGAGGGTGGCGCCAATCGGGATCACCGATTGGGTGAATTGCACCGGTACCCAGGTCAGCGACACAAGCATGTCGCCCTCAAGCACCTCAAGCACCTGAAGCCCGGCCCGCGCCATCAGCACGAAGAACACCAGCACAAGGCCCTCGCCGACCAAAAGCGCCGCAAGCCGGGCCTTTGGCGGCAGGGCAAGCAACACCGTGTCAAACCCGATGTGGCGGCGGTGAAGTGCGGCAAGCGCCGAGCCGTAATAGGTGATCCAGGCCAGCATGATCGCGGCCACCTCGTCGTACCACGAAAAGCTCTGGCCCATCAGGCGGGCCAGAACCGCAACGATCACGATCACGGTCAACCCGACCATCAACAGGATCGTCAGACTTTCGAGAATACGGCTTAGGATGGTGTTGGCGCGTGACAGAATAGTCATGGGGGCCTTCTTTTGCATGCAACGGACCACCCCTGCCCGGTTACGGTGACAGGTTGATCCGGGGGTGTCTGGTCTTTGGAAAACGGGGATCGGCGGCCCCGTGACGGGACCGCCGGAGAGCGCGGGCTTAGCTCGACTGAGCCAGGCCCATGACCGTATCAATCAACTCCTGACCGCCGTCCACTTCGGCAGAAAAGCCTTCATAGATCGGTTTTGAGGCTTCGATAAAGGCGGCCTTGTCGGCCTCGTTCACCTCGACACCGGCATCCTTGATCACCGCCAAAAGCTCGGTTTCAAGCTGGGCCGCCTTTTCATAGGTAAAGGTCTGGGTGTCGCTGGCGCAGTCAGTCAGCATTGCCTGAACATCCGCCGGTTGCTTGGCGAAGGTCTTGGACGAGGTCAGAATATACGCAGGCGTATAGACATGGCCGGTGATCGAGAGATACTTTTGCACCTCTTGAAACTTGGCCGAGGCGATTTGCGCATAGGGGTTTTCCTGGCCGTCGATCACGCCGGTCTGAAGCGCGGTAAACACGTCGGAAAAGGACATCGGCGTGGGGTTGGCGCCGTATTGCTGAAACATCTTCACGCGCCATGCGCCGTTCGGCGTGCGCAGCTTGATGCCTTGCAGATCCTCGGGCTTGTTGATCGGACGGGTGTTGTTGGTGATGTGGCGAAAACCGTTCTCGGCCAACCCGACAATGTGATAACCGTTGTCGTGCGCCGCGCTCTGGAATTTCTCCATCATCGCGCCCTGCACACGGCGCATATGGTCACGGTCCTTGATGATATAGGGCATCTCGAAGACCCCGAACACATCGCTGACCGAGGACATCACAGAGGACGGAAGCGCGAAATCAACCTGCCCCAGCTTGAGCTTTTGAAGCAGTTCCTTGTCCTTGCCAAGCTGTGACGAGCCAAAGGTCTGAACCTCGATCTTGCCGCCGGATTTGTCGCCAACACAGGCGGCGAAATTGTTCACCGTCGCCTCGAACAAAGAGCCGGGCGCGCCGACATGGCCGAATTTCATGGTGACGTCGGCGGCCATTGCCGGCATGGCAAGGATTGACGCCACAGCGGTTGCGATAAGTGTCTTTTTCATCTTGATCCTCCCTGGATTTCTGAATGAGGCGCGGGCGGTGCGGTTGGGCGCTCTGCCTTCTTTTTGGTCCGTTCCGCGCGATGGTGATCTTGGGTCTCGTCGGGTCCTCTGTGCCGGGTCACGCGGCGGCGCGTGCCGCATCGAATTTCTGGCCCAGCACCTCAAGCGCCGCCTGAACGCCCCCGGCGCGGTGGGGAATGCCCGCATCGCGCAGCCCCATTTCAACGCCCGACAGGGTGCCGCACAGCATGAGATCGTTGAAATCCCCCAGATGCCCGATGCGAAACACCCTGTCGGCCACCTTGGAAAGGCCGTTGCCAAGCGACATATCGTAATGGCGCAGGGTGACAGCGCGGAAATTATCCGCCGAATGCCCCTCGGGCACCATCACCGCCGTCAGAACCGGCGAACGATGCTCGGGCACCTGGCAAAGCACTTCAAGCCCCCAGGCCCTGACCGCGGCGCGGGTGGCGGCGGCGTGACGCTTGTGGCGGGCAAAAACGGTATCAAGCCCCTCTTCATGCAGCATGTCAATCGCTTCGTTGAGGCCATAAAGCAGGTTGGTCGCGGGCGTGTAGGGGAAATACCCGGTGTCATTCGGCCCCGCCATGTCCGCCCAACTCCAATAGGCGCGCTTGAGACCGGCGGTCTTGGATGCCTTCATCGCCTTGTCGCTGATCGCGTTGAACGACAGGCCCGGCGGCAGCATCAGCCCCTTTTGCGAGCCCGACACCGTAACATCGACACCCCAATCATCATGCTTGAACTCGACCGAGGCGAGCGAAGAAATCGTATCGGCCATAAGCAGCGCCGGGTGACCCGCCGCATCCATCGCGCGGCGCACAGCGGCGATATCGGTGACCGAGCCGGTCGAGGTTTCGTTATGCACCACACAGACCGCCTTGATCTCGTGGGTCTTGTCGGCGCGCAGGCGTTCTTCGATCGCCGCCGGATCGGCCCCGGCGCGCCAGTCGCTTTCGATAAAGACCGGGTTAAGATCAAGTTTCTGCGCCAGCGATTTCCAGAGCGTCGCGAAATGGCCGGTTTCATACATCAAAACCGTGTCGCCCGGCGAGAGGGTGTTGACCAATGCCGCCTCCCAGGCGCCGGTGCCCGACGAGGGGTAAATCACCACGCGGCTTTCGGTTTTGAAGATTGATTTCATCCCCTCAAGCGCCTTGCGGCCGACATCGGCAAAGGCCGGGCCACGGTGATCCATTGTCGGGTAATCCATCGCGCGCAGAATACGGTCCGGCACGTTGGACGGTCCGGGAATTTGCAAAAAGTGGCGTCCGGCAGTCATGGTGATCCTCTCTCAGATACGATAGCCCTCGGCGGCAAGACACGAGGGAATTTTGTTGAATTGAATTCTGAATTCAATATTCTGTCAAGAAATATCGCAAAGTTTTTTAAAGGATCGGGCCGCATGCTGGATGAAACGATACGCTCACGGCTGGCGCGCGATATCGAGGGTGAAACCCGCTTTGATGCCTTCACCGCCGGGCGCTATGCGACCGATGCCTCGATCTATCAGATCATGCCCGCCGGGGTGGTGATCGCCAAAAGCGCCGCCGATGTTGCCGCCGCGCTCGACGCCGCGCGCGAGGCGGATATCCCGCTTACCATGCGCGGCGGCGGCACATCGCAATGCGGTCAAACGGTGAATTCCGGGCTGATCGTGGATTGCTCGAAATACCTCAGCCGGATCATCGAACTTGACGTGCCGGGCCGTCGCGCGGTGGTCGAACCCGGCATCGTGCTTGATGACCTCAATCGCGCGCTCAAGCCACACGGCCTGTGGTTTCCGGTCGATGTCTCGACCGCCTCGCGTGCCACCATCGGCGGCATGGTGGGCAATAATTCCTGCGGCTCGCGCTCGCTTCGCTATGGCACCACGCGCGATAATGTCGCCCGGATCGAGGGGCTTTTGGCCGATGGCACCGGGTTTGATTTCGGCCCCGGCTCGGGCAATCGCGTGCCCGAACCTTTGTTGCGCCAGATGCTTGATCTTGGTGCGCGCGAAGCGGGTGAGATCGCCGCGCGTTTCCCCAAGGTTCAGCGCCGCGTTGGCGGCTATAACATCGACGCGCTTGTGCCCGGCGCGGCCCCGATCAACCTTGCGCATCTTCTGATCGGGTCCGAGGGCACGCTGGCGATTTCGACCGCCATTGAAATCAAGCTATCGCCCCTGCCCTCGAAAACCCGTGTCATGGGGGTTTGCCATTTCCCAACCTTCCGCGCCGCGATGGAGGCGGCAAAACCGCTTGTCACGCTTGGGCCCACATCCGTGGAACTGGTCGATTCGACGATGATCGACTTGGCGCGCTCGATCCCGATCTATGCCAAGACGCTAGAGGCGTTCGTGCGCGGCACCCCCGCCGCCATGCTGTTCGTGGAATTCGCCGATAGTCCCGAAGAGAACGCGGAAAACATGCGCCACCTTTCCGATACCATGGCCGACCTTGGCTTTGGGTTTGGCAAGGGTGGCGATCACGAAGGCGGCGTTGTCGAGGTTTGGGATATGGGCCTTGCCGCCGATATCGGCGAGCTGCGCAAGGCGGGCCTCAACATCATGATGTCGATGAAGGAGGCGGGCAAACCTGTGTCCTTTGTCGAGGATTGCGCCGTGCCGCTGGATCATCTGGCGGATTACACCGACCGCCTGACCGAAGTTTTCCACAAACATGACACCACCGGCACCTGGTATGCGCATGCCTCTGAGGGCTGCCTTCATGTGCGCCCGATCCTCAACCTCAAGCTTGAAAAAGACGTGCGCGCCATGCGTGAAATCGCCGAGGCTGCGTTCGAGATGGTGCGCGAATACAAAGGGTCGCATTCCGGCGAACATGGCGACGGCATCGTGCGATCCGAATTTCACGGGGCGATGTTCGGCGAACGCATCCTGAGCGCCTTTGAAGAGGTGAAGGCGGCGTTTGATCCCGGCGCGCGCCTTAACCCCGGCAAGATCGTGCATGCCCCGAAAATGGATGACCGAAGCCTGATGCGCTATCCGCCGGGTTATGCGTTTGACGACCTCAAGACCGGGCATGACTGGTCCGACTGGACCGGCGCGGGCGGTGGGTTTCAAGGCGCGGTCGAAATGTGCAACAACAACGGCGCCTGTCGCAAGCTGGCCGGGGGCGCGATGTGCCCAAGCTATCGCGTGACCCGTGACGAGCGTGACGTGACCCGCGGGCGCGCCAATACCCTGCGCCTTGCTTTGTCGGGGCGCTTGGGCAAGGACGCGCTGTTTTCGCCGGATATGGCCGAAACCGTCAAATTGTGCGTTGGCTGCAAGGCCTGCAAGCGCGAATGCCCCACCGGGGTGGATATGGCCAAGATGAAAACCGAGGTTCTTTATCAACGCGGCCAGAAATTGGGCTATGGCACGCGCGAGCGCCTGATAGCGGAAATGCCGCGCTATGCCCGTCTTGCGGTGGCCTTGCGCGGGTTGATCGCGCTGCGCAACCGGGTGCCGGTTTTGGCGCGCTTGGGGGAAAAACTTCTCGGGCTGGCGGCGGCGCGAAGCCTGCCTTTGTTTCGCGGTGATTTCTTTCGCGACAGCGAGGTGAAACAGGCCAAATCGGGCGGCACGGCGGGCAAGGTGATCCTGTTCACCGACACATTCAACCGCTGGATGGAACCCGAAATTCCACGCGCCGCCCTGCGGGTTCTGACCCGCGCGGGATACGAGGTGATCCCGGCAACGGCCCCCGGTCGCCCGCTGTGTTGTGGGCGCACCTATCTGGCCGCCGGCATGATTGACCGCGCCCGCGCCGAGGCCAAACGTACGCTTGAGGCGCTGATGCCGCATGTGCGCGCGGGCACGTCGATTGTGGGTCTGGAGCCCTCTTGCCTTTTGACGCTACGCGACGAATTCCTGACGCTTCTGCCCGGCGAAGACGCCCGCGCGCTTGCCCAAAACGCGTTTCTCTTTGAGGAATTCGTCGCGCGCGAGGCCAAGGCCGGGCGCTTTGATCTTGCGATGCACGACACCGGACAGGGCGCGCATGTGCATGGTCATTGCCACCAAAAGGCCGCCGGGATCATGGGCGATATGGGCGCGGCGCTTGATCTTGTGCCGGGGCTTGCGGCGAAGAACATCGAAAGCAGTTGTTGCGGCATGGCCGGCGCCTTTGGCTATGGCGCAGAGACCTACGATGTGTCGATCCGCATGGGCGAGCTGTCGCTTTTGCCCGCCGTGCGCGCCGCCGCGCCCGATGACCTTGTGATCGCCAATGGCACCTCTTGTCGCCATCAGATTGCCGATGGCACCGGGCGACGGGCCTTGCATATCGCAGAAGTTTTCGACAGAGCCTCGGCAGAGACAAAAGGAAAGGGCCCAGAGCATGTATAGTGACCCCGAAAAGGCGCCCGCCATGTCAGAGCTCAAACCAGAGCCGATCGGGCGTACCGCGCTTGCCGTCGAGATCACCAATCGGCTGCGCCAGATGATCCTTGAAGGTCAGCTAGAGCCCGGTGGAAAGATCAACGAAAAGCTTTTGACCGAACAGTTCGGCGTGTCACGCACGCCCCTGCGCGAGGCGCTCAAGGTGCTGGCCTCCGAGGGGTTGCTTGACCTCATCCCACATCGCGGCGCGGTCATCACCCGCCAGAGCGAGGGCGAGTTGGCCGAGGTCTTTCGCGTTCTGGCCGCGCTTGAGGGATTGGCCGGCGAGCTGGCGACAACAGCGGCCAGCGATGCGACCCTGAGGCAGATCAAGTATATGACGCAAGACCTGCGCCGCTCTTACGAAGAGACCGACAGGCCGACCTATTTCCGCATCAATCAGGCCATTCACAAGGCGATATTGCAGGCGGCGGAGAATGAAACCCTGCTGCGCTCGCACGCGCTTTTGGCCTATCGTGTGCAACGCGCGCGCTATCAGGCAAACCTCACGGCCGACCGTTGGCGCGCGGCGGTCGAGGAACACGAGGCGATTGCCGAGGCGCTTTGTGCCCGCGACGCCGCCATGACGGCAGAGCGGATGAAAGACCACCTTTTGAAAAAGCTCGCCTCGATTTCGGCCAAACCCTAACCTGCGCTTACGTCGCAAACCGCTCTGGCGAGAGCGCCGCAATCACCTCTGGCGCAAGCTCTGGCGTTTGGCCAAGCACAAGCGCCGCCGTCAGTCGCGACAAGGCCGGGGCGGTCTGCACGCCGTACCCCCCCTGTCCCGCCAGCCAGAAAAATCCGGGAGTACCGCGCGCAAAACCGGCCACCGGCGTGCGGTCGGCAACAAAGCTGCGCAGGCCCGCCCAGCTATGCTCGACCCGTGTCACCGGCACAGTGACCGCCTGTTCAAACCGGTGCAACCCTTCGGCCAGAACCATGTCATCGGCCCAGGCATCATGCGGATCAACCGGGTCTTCATCGGCGGGCGACACCATCAATTTACCCGCCTCCGGCTTGGCATACCAGGTCTCGGCGATAGAGCCGAACACAGGCCAATCCGCACAATCATAGCCCTCGGGTGCCGGGATGATCGCGGCCGAGCGGCGCAGCGGTTGCAACCCCACCTGCGCCACGCCCGCCCGCATCGCCACCTCATCGGCCCAGGCCCCGGCGGCATTGACGATGATCGGCGCGGTGAAGCTGCCCTGCGGTGTTTCAACCTGCCAGAGCGCGCCACCATGGCGGATCTCGCCCACCGGCGCGCCGGTGATGATCTGACCGCCATGACCGCGCAAAAGCCGGGCATAGCCCTGCAACATCCGGTCGACATCAATGCCCTGTGCGCCATGTTCGATCATCGCCCCGGCAATCCGCTCGGGGCGCAGGATCGGCACGATCGCGGCGGCCTCTGCCCCGCTCAGCCGCTCGATCCCGGTCGCGCCGTCAAGATAGGCCTCAAGCTCCGGCATTTCATCCGCGCTGGCGATCAGCAACTCGCCGCGCGGGCTAAGCAGCGACCCCTCGCAAATGTCGCCGGGATTTTCAAAGACCGGTTCTGCGGCGGCGTTAAGCGCGCGCAGGGTGGCATTGCCATAATTGCGGATGAAAATCGCGGCCGAGCGCCCGGTCGCGTGATAGCCAAGCTGCGGCTCGCCCTCCAGCAGGGTGACACGTGCCCCGCCGCGCGCAAGCTCTGCGGCGGCACTGACCCCGGCGATCCCGCCGCCGATCACGATGATATCGGTGTGGCTCATGCGCCTTCAAACCCGGTCAGGGCGGCGGTCAGGTTCTCGCCCAGCTCGTCACAAAGATAGCCGCCCTCCTGAACGAAAAGCGTCGGCACCCCGAGGCCCGCAATCGCCGCACCGATCCGGCCAAACCCCGGCGTCGTGATCGCCAGGCCCTTGAACGGATCGCCGGCGTAAGCATCAAGCCCAAGCGCCACCACCACCACATCGGCGCCAAAGGCGGCGACCCGCTCAAGCGCGGTATCAAGCACCTTGAGATAGGCGTCATCGCCGGTGCCCCGCGCCAGCGGCAGGTTGAGGTTATAACCAATCCCGCGCCCCGCACCGCGTTCCGTGGCATGACCCCAGAAGAACGGATAAAACCGCGCCGGATCGGCATGGATCGACACGGTCAGCACATCGTCGCGGTCATAGAAAATGCCCTGCGTGCCGTTGCCGTGATGCACATCCACATCCAGAATGGCGGCGCGCAGACCGCGCGCGCGCAGCCGCTCGGCGGCAATCCCGGCATTGTTGAGAAAGCAAAACCCCCCCGCCAGATCGCCATACGCGTGATGCCCCGGCGGGCGGCAGAGCGCATAACCCGCGCGCGCGCCCTCCGCCAAAAGATCGGCGCCGGTCACCGCCGATTGCGCCGACCAATAGGCCGCCTCCCAGGTGCCCTTGCCGATCGGACAGGCGGTGTCGGCCTGATGAAAGCCCGCCTGCCCAACGGCGGATTTCGGGTAATTGTCGGATCGGTTGGCGGGGTGGATGTTGGGGATCACCTCTTCGCCGGCGCCCTCGATCCGTTGCCAGCGGGTGTGGATATTTTGCAGGAAGGTCACGTATTCCGGCGAATGCAGCGCCGCAATCGGGCCAAGCCCGGCATCCTTCGGCGCGATGAAATCACAGCCCGCCGCCTCTGCGCCATGGCGCAGGCGCGCGATCCGCTCTGGCTGTTCGGGGCTTGGCAAAACCTTGCCGTTGGCCATGAAATGTTTTGGGTCATGGTGCCACTGGCGGTCGTCGAAAATGGCCTTCATTGCGCGTTCCTTATCAGTCGTTGCATCGCATCCTGTGACAGGCGCATGGTCGTGGCGTTGCTTTGCGGCTCGAACCCGAGGCGCGTGTAAAATCGGCGCGAGGCGGTGCTATGGGTATAGACCGCCAATGTCATCCACTTCGCCCCCCAGAGCAGGCCCGCTCGCTTGGCGACCTCTGCCAGCATACGCTGTCCAAGTGTTTGACCGCGTGCCGCCTCTGCGATCCAGAGGTCAGAGACATAAACCCCCGCCGCGCCGCGTGCGGTGGAAAACACCGGGCTGAACAAGGCCGCGCCCGATAACGCGCCTTCGCGCAGCGCCAAGAGGCCATAGGTGGCGGGCACCGGCCCGAACAGGCCCGCACGCAACACCGCCTTGTCGGCCAAATGCGCATCGCCCAACTCGACGCTAAGCGTGCGCAGGGCTTGGTCCAACAGGTCCAGGTCATCGGCGCTTTGCACCGGGTGAAACTCGATATCCCCCATCCGTCAGATCGCCGTCTTGTCCGCGCCCTTGAGGCCCAGAATCGCGCGCGCCTGATCGGGGGTGGCGACGGTGCGGCCCAAAGCCTCGACAATATCGCGGATCTTGGAAACCTGTTCGGCGTTGGACCGCGCAAGCGTGCCGCGCGCGATGGTCAGGCTATCCTCAAGCCCGACGCGCACATGCCCGCCCATAGCCGCCGACATGGTGATAAGCGGCATTTGGTGCCGCCCCGCCGCCAGAACCGAGAACATGTAATCCGCGCCAAAAAGCTTGTCGGCGATGCGCACCATATGCGTCAGGTTCTCGGGGTCCGGCCCCATGCCGCCCAGGACGCCAAACACGAATTGAATGAAAAACGGCGCCTTGATCAGCCCGCGATCGGCAAAATGGCGCAGCATGTAAAGGTGGCTCAGGTCATAGCATTCAAATTCAAAGCGCGCGCCACGCTCCTGGCCAAGTTCGGTCAGGATGCGGGCGATATCGCGCGGGGTGTTCTTGAAGACAAGATCGTCGGACCCCTCAAGAAACGGCTTTTCCCAATCGTGTTGCCACTCAGAAATCCGTTCGGCCATCGGGTAGAGCGCGAAATTCATCGTGCCCATGTTGAGCGAGGCCATTTCCGGCGCGGCCTGTTTCGGCGCGGCCAGCCTTTGATCAAGGGTCATCACCGCGCTGCCGCCGGTCGAGATGTTGAGCACCGCATCGCTCGCCTGTTTCAAGCGCGGCAGAAAGCCCATGAAATGACCCGGCTCGGCCGAGGGCTTGCCGGTGTCGGGGTCGCGCGCATGCAAATGCAGGATCGCCGCCCCCGCCTCGGCCGCGCCAAGCCCCGCCGCCGTGATTTCATCCGCCGTGACCGGAAGATGCGGCGACATGCTTGGCGTGTGAATAGAGCCGGTCAGGGCACAGGTGATGATGATCTCGCGCATCCCCGTCCCTTACGCGATCTTGTCAAGGCTGGGGCGGATTTCGGCGGTGAATTGCACAAGGGCGGCGTCAAGCATCTCGGTGATCTCATCCAGGTGGGTTTCAGTAACGATCATCGGCGGGCAGACAAGGATATGATCGCCCTCGATGCCATCACGGGTGCGGCGCGAATAGACGATAAGGCCCTTGTCATAGGCGATCTGCACAAAGCGGTCAAAGGCGCGCAATTCTTTCGGCAAGGGCGCCTTGGTGGCCCGGTCCGACATGAACTCGAACGCGGTCAAAAGACCCATGCCGCGCACATCGCCGATGATCGCATGACGGTCCATCAGCCCACGCAACCGGGTCAACAACTTCTCTCCCATCAGGGCCGCATTCCTGACCAATCCCAGACGCTCTATCTCGTCGATGACGGCAAGGCCGGCGGCGCAGGCCAGCGGATTGCCGGCATAGGTGAACCCGTGCAGGAAGCCGCCCGCGTCAAGCACCGGCTCGACCAGACGCTCATGCGCGACCATCCCGCCAAGCGGCATGTATCCGGCGGCAAAGCCCTTGGACATGACCATGATGTCGGGCGCGAGGCCCCAATGCTCCGAGGCGAGGAATTTGCCCGTGCGCCCGGCGCCGGTCATCACCTCGTCAAGGATCAAAAGCACGCCGTATTGGCGGCAAATCTCTTGCACGCGCTCCATATATCCGCGCGGCGGCACAAGCGCGCCGGTCGAGGCGCCGCCGACCGGCTCGACGATAAAGGCAAGCACCGAACCCGGCCCCTCGGCCAGAATCTGCGCCTCAAGCATATTGGCATAGTGATGCCCGGTCGCGATGTCGGAAGGGTCAAGCCCGTCAAGATAGGCGCGCGGCGCGGGAATTTTCGGCATCATCTGCATCATCGGCTCGAACGGGCGGGTCAGCGGCGCATAGCCGGTGATCGCAAGCGCGCCCAAGGTGCAGCCATGATAACTCGGGCTGCGCGAAATCACCTTCCAGCGGCTGCCCTCACCGACGGCAAGCGCATATTGCCGGGCCAGTTTGATCGCGCTTTCCACCGCCTCGGAACCGCCCGAAACGAAGAACACCTTGTTAAGGCCCTCGGGCGTCAGAGCAGCAGTTTTCGAGGCCAACTTTTCCGAGGCCTCGGTTTCAAAGTGAAGCCGATAGCCAAAGGTCGATTTCTCCATCTGGCGGCGCATCGCCTCCAGCACATTCTCGTTTGAATGGCCGATGTTACAGACCATCGCGCCGGACGAGCCGTCAAGATAGCGCTTGCCATCGACATCCCACATGTAAACGCCGCGCGCCTGATCCAGAACCGGTTTGCGCTCGCGGCCCTGATAAAAAAGGTGGCTTGGTTTCGCACTCATTGTCTTATCCCGGAAGCGCCGCGCAATCCTGCGGGCGAAGATGCAGATTGACCTCGTCGCCCACGGCAAAGGGGCGCCCGTCGATCATGTTGATGGCCTGTAACTGGGTTTCGCCCGCGCGCACGAAATAGCGCACGGCCTGACCCTGGTAATCGACGGTTTCAACGCGGGCCGGGACCGAAATCACCCCCTTGGGCGCGCTCGATTTCGACAAGACCACCTTTTCGGCGCGCACCACAAGCTTGGCCGCGCCTTTGGATTTGAGGTTGGGCGCCTTTTCCGCCGGGATATCCATGCCGCCAAACACCGGCGCCTCGATCCCCACCAAGGGCCCGCCGAGGGTTGTGCAGGTCGCCTCAAAGATGTTCGACGCGCCAAGGAAATTGGCGACAAATTCCGAGGCCGGGGTGTTGTAAACCTCTTCGGGTTTGCCAACCTGTTCAACCCGGCCCTCGGACATGACAACGATGAAATCCGACATGGCAAGCGCCTCGGATTGGTCGTGGGTCACAAAGACGGTGGTCACGCCGATGCGTTCCTGAATGCGCTTGAGTTCCACGCGCATATCCTCGCGCAGGTTGGCATCAAGCGCCGATAGCGGCTCGTCCAGCAGCAAGACATCCGGCTCGATCACGATGGCGCGGGCAAGCGCGATGCGCTGTTGCTGACCGCCCGACAATTCCTTGGGATAGCGATGCCCGACATCGGGCAGTTGTACCAATTCAAGCGCCGCCTTGACCTTGGCCGGGATATCCGCGCTTGGCACATCGCGGTATTTTAGGCCAAAGGCGACATTCTCGGCCACGGTCTTATGCGGGAAAAGCGCATAATTCTGAAACACCAGCCCAAGATTGCGCTTGTGGATCGGCACGTCGTTGACCCGCTTGTTCCCGATCAGGATCTCGCCTTCGCTCGGGTCCAGAAGCCCCGCGATCATCCGCAAATTCGTGGTTTTGCCACAGCCCGACGGCCCCAAAAGCGTCACGAACGCGCCTTCTGGTATCTCAAGCGAGGTCCGGTGAACGGCGGTAAAGCTGCCAAAGCGTTTGACGATATTTTTCAGGGTGACGGCGCTCATTGGCGGCCTCCTCGGGCGGGCGGAAAGGGGTGGCCCGCCCCGGCAATGCCGGGACAGGCAAGGACAGGCCGGGCTTAGTAACCCTTTTGAACGCGACCAAAGGTCTTGGTCCATTCCTGTTCGTTCTCGTTCCAATAGGCCGGATCGGCAAAGGTCAGGTTCGCAAGCGTGCCGGTCGGATCAAAGGCCGGCAACGTCGGGATCTTGGCCCCAAGATCAACCTTCGTCGGGTCAAGCGCAGGCGGATAGTTCTGGCCTTCCGCGACCGCGATCGAGGTCGCCGGATCAAGCATGAAGTTCAACAGCTCTTCGCAGGCCTCCATCGGGCTGCCCTTGATCACGAACAGGCATTCCTGCCAGCCATAGCCGTTGGGCGGGTCCATGTACCCGATGTCATGGCCCTGTTCCTGAAGCGCGTAAATCCGCCCGGACCAGCCTTCGGTCACGTGGATTTCCTCTTCGGCGAGCAGGCTCATCAATTCGGCGCCCGACCCCCAGTATTTCAGCGACAGATCGCGATGCGCGCGGATCGCATCCCAGACGGCATCCATATCGGTCGCGCCGTTCGGGTCTTGCCCGGTTTGCAGCGAGCCAAACCAGATCCGCGTGCGCCAGTCACCCCAGCCGGCAATCTTGCCCTTGTGGGTCTCGTCGATCAGGATCTTGGCGCCTTTTTCCTTCATCTCGTCATCCGAGATATACTTGCGGTTATAGGCAAGACCGGTGGTGCCGTAATCATAAGGCACACAGGACAGCTTGCCATCGGTCACCTTGCGGAACACATCGACCAGCTTGGGGATGACGTATTTCAGGTTCGGGATGTTGTCCTCGTTCAGCACGCTGGAAAAGCCAAGGTTGTGATAGCGCGCATAATCGAACACGCCCGACAGGTGGGCGATGTTGTATTCGCCTTCCTGACCGGCCTTGATGCGGCTGATATATTCGTCGGGGCCACCAAAGGTGCCATCGACCACATTGATGCCGGTCGCGGCGGTATAGGGGTCAAAGGCGTGCTTGCGGAACGCCTCGGACACGACACCGCCCCAACCGTCAAACCGCACCTGCTTGACACTCTGGGCATTGGCGTATTTGGCAAAGGGCGTCTGCACGCCATAGGCAAGGCCCGCCGCACCGATCAGCCCGAGAAAGCTGCGCCGGTCAAGATCGCCATTCATATACCGCTCGCGCATCCGCTCGAGCCGGGTGGTGTTGTCCATTTTCCTGGTCATTTTCATCTCCTTGTTGACTGGGGTTTTCATCTGTTCGGGCGGTTCTCAGGTGCCGCCCTTGCTTGCCACCCTGCGCGCAATCGCCAACCCAAGCAGCGGCAGGCCCACGGTCATGAAAATCATGACCGTACCCAAGGCGTTGATCTCGGGACTGATCGAATTGCGCAACATGGCGAAAATCTGTGTCGGCACGGTTTCCACCCCGCCGGGCTTCCAAAACAGTGTGCCGGTGATGTCGTCAAAGCTTATCGTGAAGGCAAAAAGGCCCCCGGCCAGCACCGCGGGCATCATCAACGGCAGGGTGATCTCGAAAAACGTCTGACGCGGGCTTGCCCCAAGGCTAAGCGCGGCCTCTTCGATATCGCGCTTGATGCTGACAAGGCGCGCCTGCACCACCAATATCACGAAGGGCAGCGTAAAGATCACATGCCCGGCCAGCAAAAGCGGGAAACTCTTGGGCAGGCCGAGAAAGTTGAGAAACAACAGCAAGGCCACCGCCAGCACCACCTCGGGCACCAGGATCGGCGCGATCAGCATGGTGGTGATCATATTGCGCCCCGGCACGTTATAGCGCACCAGGGCCAGCGAGGCCAAAACGCCCAAAGTCGTGGAAAACACCGCCGTCAGCGCGCCAATGATCATCGAAGTGCGAAAGGCGCGCAGGATAGCCTCGTTCTGGGCCAGTTCCACGAACCAGCGAAACGAAAACCCGGTCATCGGAAAGCTGCCGAACTGGCTTGCGTTGAAGCTGAGCAAGACCACGACCGCCACGGGCAGGAACATGAAGATGTAAACCGCGATAGCCCATCCGCGAACAAGGTGCCAGCCGAGGTTGGATTTATTGGCCATCAGCCAAGCCCCTTCATCAACTGCGCCATGCCAAGATAGCGATTATAGATCAGGACAAGCACACCAAGCACCGCCAGGAGCATCAGGCTTAGCGCGCTGCCAAGCGGCCAGTTGAGCTGGGTTATGATCGCCTCGAACACGAGGTTTGCAAACATCGCATCGCGCGGCCCGCCAAGCACGAGCGGCGTGATATAGGTGCCAGCGCCAAGCACGAAACACAGCAACCCGCCCGCCGCAAGCCCCGGAAGCGAGAGCGGCAAGGTGACCTGCATGAACGCCTGCCAGCGGGTCGCGCCAAGCGAATTAGCGGCATCCTCAAGATTGGTGTCGATGCCATCAAGGCTAACGAAGACATTCAGCACCATGAAGGGCAACAGGAAATGCCCCAGCCCGAGGATCACGGTGGTCTGGTTGTAAAGCATCTGGATCGGTTGATCTATGATCCCGATCCAGAGCATGAACGTGTTGAACGCGCCGGACACGCCAAGAATGTTGATCCAGCTCATCGTGCGGATGATATAGCTGATCCAGAACGGCAGCATCAAAAGCAAAAGCAAAATCGCCTTGTTGCCGCTTGAGCGGGCAATGAAATAGGCCGCCGGATAGCCCATCAATGCACAGACCACCGTGGTGATCGCGGCGATCTTGAGGGTGTTCAAAAGGATGTCACGATAAAACGCGTCGCTCAGAACTTCTTGCCAGTTCTCAAGGTAAAACCCGACCTGATCCGCCCCTGTCGAGGTCCGGAGCCAGAACGAATAGACCACGATGAACACCAGCGGCACAAACAGCAAAAGCGCCACCGCGCCAAGCGCGGGTGACAGCAAGATCCAAGGTTGTCTTGCCTCTCTGGCTTCGACTGACATGCGATTCCCTAGCGTTTTGACACCGCAGATGCGGGGTTGCGATCAGGATGCAAACCGGGCAAGCATAAATCCAATAGATAATTGCAATTCTCACAATAGATGAAAACTATGGATGACCCCGATAGCCCCGAACGCATCATGCGCGAGATGGATTGGAACCTGTTGCGCACCTTTGTCGTGCTGGCAAAATCGCGCTCTGTCACCGATGCCGCGATCCGGCTTCGGCTGACCCAACCGTCGGTTTCTACCGCCTTGAAACGGCTGGAAAACAGGGTTGGCAAAAAGCTCATTGATCGCAGTCCGGGGCACTTTCAGCTGACCGATGCGGGGCAGGTTCTCTATCGCGAGGCGGTGGATATCCAAGGCTCTATCCTGCGGCTTTCGACCCTGATGCGCGACATGACGGATGAGGTAACCGGCCATGTGCGCTTGTCGCTGGCCAGCCATGTCATCTGCCCGCTTTTCGATCAGGTGCTGGCGGAGTTTCACGCCGAGAACCCCCGCGCGACCCTGACGATCGACGTTTTCACCTCGGCTCTGGCGATTGAATCGGTCACGACGCGCTCGGCCTCTTTTGCGATCTGCCTTGTGCATTCGCGCAATTCCAAGCTTGAATACAAGCGCCTGTTTCGGGAATATTTCGGCCTGTTCTGCGGCCCGCCGCACCCCCTGTTCGGGCGCAAGAACCTCACCCGCGCCGATCTTGCCGGGCATTCGGCGGTCAGCTTTGGCACCGACCGGCTTCAGGATGCCCTCAAACCCGTGACCCTGATGCGCGCCCAGGCCGAGCTTGGCGACAAGATCATCGCCACCTCAAGCCACCTCGAAGAGGTTCGCCGCCTGATCATCGCCGGGCTTGGGGTTGGGCCGCTGCCGCTTCATGTGGCGGCGCGCGATGTGCGCGATGGCCAGCTCTGGCAATTGCCGCCCTATGATCAGACCGCACCGATTGACGTGCATGTGGTCTGGAACCCGCGCGCTGTCTTGAACCGGGCGGAAAAATGGCTGTTGGATCGCCTGTTGCAGCGCATCGAAGAGACCCCGATGGAGCGGCGCACCTATCGCTAAAGCATGTTGCTCAAAAGTGGGACCCGGTTTTGAGCGATCCGAACATGCTCTAGATACGCGCGACCTGCCAGTCGGGGTAAAGACCGCTTTGACCCATGAACGGCGCCACATCATGCCCGGCGAAAAGCCCATCCTGTGTCACCAGAACCGTGCGCCAACCCGCCGCCGCGCCGCCAAGAATGTCGGTATGAAGCGTGTCGCCCACCATCGCGATCCGGCTCTTGTCGATCCCGCCAAGGCTGGCGCCCGCCATGGCATGCACATCGGCAAACGGCTTGCCAAAGAACATCACCTCGGCCGCCGTCCGATCGGCGATCTGATGGCCGTAAAACCCCGGCTCGATCGAAAACCCGTGATCGCGCGGCGCAACCAGATCGGCATTGGCGATGACCACACGCCGCGGCTGATCAAGCAATGACACCTCAAGCAACCCTTGGCGCGCGTCATTCCAATCGGCGCTGGAAAGGAACAAAAAACCCTCGGCCCGGTCATAATCGACAGGGTTATCGCCAAGCCGGATCACCGGTATATCAAGATCGCCAAGGCGATCCTCGGGCGCGGCAATGACACCCCAAAGGCGATTGTCCAATCCAAAAAGCGCGGCGTCGCGGCTTGTTATGATCTCGTCGGGATCAAGAGCGATGCCAAGCTTTTCAAACTTGGCCACAGCGCCCGCGCGATCATAGCTTGCCGCATTGGTCAGCACCCTGATCTGACAGCCACGCGCGCGCAGATCGGCCACCCGGCTGGCCGCGCCGGGGATCGGCGTTTCGCCAACATTAAGCACCCCGAAAGCGTCAAACACAAAGGCATCAACGCGGTCCGCGATCTCGCCAAGATTGGCGATCTTTTCGGTCCGGGGCAGGACAGAGGCAGGCGGCAGGCGGGGGCGGATCGCCTCATATCTGTCGAAAATACCGCGCAGGCCGTTCATCTGTCATCCTCTACCCTTTTGGCCGACAGCTGATTCGACCAAGGCAAGCCTATCCGGCGACGACCTTTCCAAAAAGCGCGAATGATCAAAATCAGCCGCCTGTCGCCAAAATAAATCCCCATGAATTGCGGCGTTTTTCCTGAGAACATTCAAATAACTGTCACAAAACCCACGTATCAGCATCACGAGTCACCCCTGTGGCGAGGTTTAAAAAAATGTTGATTTAATGATCGTTTCGCTCATTCTGATGGCAATAATGGAGATATGCACAAAATGTCATCCAAGAAACGAAAGCGCCGGGACGAGATACTGGACCTTATGCAGACCCATAAAAGCGTCTCGGTGGATGAGCTCGTCACCACCTTTGGCGTTTCTGCCCAGACGGTGCGCCGCGATATCAACCACCTGTGCCAGGAAAACCTGCTGCGGCGGCGCCATGGCGGGGCGGACCTTTTTGAAAAACAGCTCAACCAGCCCTATCAGCAACGCAAAACCACCAATTCGCAGGCGAAAGAGGCCATCGCCCATGCCGCCGCCGCGCTGATCCCCGATGATGTGACGGTGTTCTTTTCCATCGGCACCACACCGGCCTTTGTGGCCGAGGCGCTGCGCGCGCGTAAACGCCTGACGGTGGTGACCAACAACCTCAACGTGGTCATGGCCCTGTCGAGCGAGCCGACCAACCGCATCATCGTGCCGGGGGGCGAGGTGCGCCTGCCGGACCTTGATATTCTCGGCGACGAGGTGACCCGTTTCTTTCAGGGATACCGCGCGGACTTTGGCATTTGCGGCGTTGCCGGCGTTGCCGAAGATGGCGCGCTTCTGGATTTCCACGCCTCCGAGGTGCGCGTGCGCGAACAGATCCGCATGGCCTGTGAAACCTCGATCCTGGTGCTTGACCATACCAAGTTCGGCCGCGTCGCCCCGGTGGTGGGCGGCCATCTGGCCGAGGTTGATCGCATCATCATGGATCGCGCGCCCGACGCCCGTTTTGCCCCGGTGCTTGAACGGGTCGGCGACCGCCTGACCATCGTCAAAGGAGGTCCGCAATGACCACGCAACCGTTTGTTTCGCTCGAAGGCATCGGCAAGCGCTGGAACGGCAAGCTTGGCGTCGAGGAGGTCAGCCTCGATATCCCCGAAGGCGCCTTCGTGGCGCTGCTTGGGCCATCGGGTTGCGGCAAGTCGACCACGCTCAGGCTTTTGGCCGGGCTTGAGATCCCGGACGAGGGCAAGATCGTGATCGACGGGCGCGATGTCACCACAAGTGCTGCCTCGGATCGCAACCTGTCGATGGTGTTTCAATCCTACGCGCTTTTTCCGCATCTTTCGGTGGCAGAGAACGTCATGTTCGGCCTCAAGGTGCGCCGCGTGCCACGCGCCGAGCGGTTGGAAAAACTCAAGCGCGCGCTTGAAATCACCGGCCTCACCGGGCTTGAGGATCGCAAACCCGGCGCATTGTCCGGCGGTCAGCGTCAGCGCGTCGCCCTTGCCCGCGCCATTGTCGCCGGTCAGCGGTTGTGCCTGATGGATGAACCGCTCTCGAACCTCGACGCCAAGCTGCGCAATGCGGTGCGCAAGGACATCAAGAAGCTGCAACAGGATCTGGGCATCACGGTGGTTTACGTCACCCATGATCAGACCGAAGCGATGAGCATGGCCGATATCGTGGTCCTGATGAAGGACGGGCGCATTCAACAGATCGGCTCGCCGCAAGAGCTTTATAACGCGCCGGTCAATACCTTCGTGGCCGAGTTCGTCGGCGCGCCACCGATGGCCTTGATCAAGGGGCATGCGCTTGCCGGGTTTGACGATGACACAACCATCGGGCTGCGCGCCGAGAATATCCGCCTTGAAGGCACCGGCAAGGGGCGGCTGGTTTGCACCGTCACCGAATGCGAATTCCTTGGCGCCGAAACCTTTATCGGCCTCGCCCACGCGCATGCCACCGGCCTCACGCTCAAGGCGCCGGGCATGGCGCTTCACCCAAGCGGGCACACCGTCGAGATCGGTTTTGCCGACGATGACCTGCATGTTTTCGATTCCGGGGGCAAACGGGTGGCGCAAGCCACCTGACCCCACCCGCCAAACGCCACGATCACGCATAACAAGTGGCGCAAGAACCCAAGACTGAACACCGATAATTCTCAGGAGGATACAATGTATTTCACCAAGCACCTCGGGCTCGCGCTTTCCGGCGCCATGGCCCTTTCGCTGGCGTCACAGGCGCAGGCGCAAACCGAACTTACCATGTATTACCCGATTGCCGTGGGCGGCGCCCTGACCGAGGTGGTCGATGGCATCGTGGCCGATTTTCAGGCCGAAAACCCCGACATCAAGGTCAACGCGATCTATTCGGGCAATTATGACGACACCCGCGTGCGCGCCCTTTCGGCGCTCAATTCCGGCGAACCGGCGCAACTGGCGGTGATGTTCTCGATCGACGCCTATGACCTGATCGAACAGGATCTTATCCTGCCGTTCGACGATGTGCTGAAATCCGACGCGGATCGCGCATGGCTTGACGGGTTTTACCCGGCGCTGATGGCCAATGGCCAGATCGAGGGCAAGACATGGGGCATCCCGTTCCAGCGTTCGACCATCGTCGCCTATTACAACAAGGACATGTTCCGCGCCGCCGGTCTTGACCCCGAAAAGGCCCCCACCACCTGGGACGAGATGATCAGCATGGGCAAGGCCCTGACCAAGGATGACACGTACGGCGTGATGATCCCCTCGACGGGCTATCCCTATTGGATGTTCCAGGCGCTCGCGATCCAGAACGGCAAGGAATTGATGGCGAGCGACGGGCTGACCACCTATTTCGACGATCCCGACGTTATCGAGACACTGGAATTCTGGAAATCGCTTTCGGCCGAACATGGCATCATGCCCACCGGCACGGTCGAATGGGGCACCCTGCGTCAGGCGTTTCTTGAGGGGCAGACCGCGATGATGTGGCATTCCACCGGCAACCTGACTGCGGTCAAGAAGGCGGCGGAATTTGACTTTGGCGTGGCGATGCTTCCGGGCAACAAGCGGCTTGGCTCGCCCACCGGCGGCGGCAATTTCTACCTCTTCAAAGACACCACCGACGAAGAGCGTGACGCGGCAATGAAACTAATTCAGTTCATGACCTCGCCTGAACAGGCCGCCGCATGGTCGATCGCCACCGGCTATATGGGTGTCTCGCCCGCCGCCTATGACACCGAGGCGCTTCAATCCTATACCGCCGATTTCCCGCCTGCCCTTGTGGCACGCAATCAGCTTGAACATGCGGTCGCCGAGTTTTCGACGTTCGAAACCGCCCGCGTGCGCGAGGGCCTTAACAACGCGATCCAGTCGGCGCTGACCGGGGCCAAAACCCCGGTCGAGGCCCTTGCCGAGGCACAGGCAGGCGCCAAGCGTCTTTTGGCCGGATACCAGTAAGCACACCACCGGCATCGGCCCCCTTGGGCCGATGTCCCTTTGACCAGGAAAAGGCCGCGTAATGTCAAACCCACATGCCACTCTGGAACGGCGCAGACAGGCGATTTACGGCTGGCTTTTGCTTAGCCCGGCGGCCTTGCTGTTGTCGGTCTTTGCCTTTTACCCGTCTCTCGCGACGCTCTGGTCAAGCATGTTCTCGCGCGCCAACCGGCGCAATCCGTCGGAATATATCGGGTTTGAAAACTACGCCGACCTGTTTGCCGATCCGACCTTTTGGCTGGTGGTGCGCAACAATCTGTTTTACGCCGGCATCACCATTCCGGTGTCAATCTTCATCGCCCTGTCGATGGCGCTTTGGGCCAATTCCAAGATCCCCGCACGCGGCTTTGTGCGCACCGCCTATTTCACACCGACCGTTTTGCCCATGATCGCCGCCGCCAATCTGTGGCTGTTTTTCTATACCCCCGGCCTTGGGGTTCTGGATCAGATCGGCGCGCTGTTTGGCCTTCCGTCGGTCAACTGGCTGGGCCAGCCGGAAACCGCGCTTTGGGCGATCATCATCGTGACAATCTGGAAAGAGGCGGGGTTTTTCATGATCTTCTATCTCGCCGCGCTTCAGACCATCCCCGAAGACCTCAAGGAGGCCGCCGATATCGAGGGCGCAAGCCGCTGGACCTATACCCGCCGGATCGTCTTGCCGCTGTTGATGCCGACCACGCTTTTCATCATGGTCAATGCAATGATCAACTCGGTCAAGCTTATCGACCACCTGTTCATCCTGACCAAGGGCGGGCCGTCGGATGCCTCAAAGCTGATCCTCTATTACATCTGGGAAATGGCCTTTGCCTTTTTCGACGCGCCCCATGCCGCCGCGATGACCATGCTGGTGCTATCGGTGCTGGGGGTGGTCGCCGCGATTCAGTTTTTCCTGATCGACCGCAGGACACATTACCAATGAAGCGCCTTATCCCCACGCTCGACGCCGCCGGGGCGATCCTGTTGGCCGTGATCTGGATTTCACCGCTGCTGTTTGCCTTTTGGGCGGCGTTTCATTCAACCTCGGATGCGGTGAATTTCAACATCGCCGCGCCCTGGACACTTGATAATTTTCGCACCGCCTGGAATGGCGCGCCCTGGATGCGCTATTTCCTCAACACCTTCTTGCTTGTGACCGTGGTGCTGATCGGACAGTTCATCCTGACCACCCTGGCCGGGTTTGCCTTTGCTCAGGTGCAATTCCCCGGCAAGGATTTCGTGTTCATCCTGGTGTTGTTACAGCTGTTCATCCTGCCCGAGGTTCTGATCGTGGAAAACTATGCCATGATTTCGCGGCTTGGGCTTTTCGATACGATCCTCGGGATCGGCATGCCCTATATGGCAAGCGCCTTTGGCATTTTCCTGATGCGGCAAGCGTTCAAATCGGTGCCGATTGAACTGCACGAGGCGGCGCGCATCGAGGGCTGTAGCTGGTTCGGCATCCTGATCCGGGTTTACGTGCCCTTGGCCAAGCCGACCTATCTTGCCTATGCGCTTGTGTCGGTCTCGACCCATTGGAACAACTTCCTGTGGCCTCTGATCGTCACCAACTCGCCCGACACGCGGCCGTTGACGGTGGGCTTGTCGATCTTTGGCGCACCGGAAAACGGGGTTGATATCTCGGTCATATCGGCGGCGACCCTGATGTCGATCGCGCCGCTGCTGATCGCCTTTCTGGTGTTCCAACGCCAATTCGTTCAGGCGTTTTTGCGCGCAGGCATCAAATGACGCGCATTCTGCACCTGACCGATACCCATGTCACCGTGCCGCCGCACCGCGTCTCGGATAAGCTTGATACCTTTGCCCTTCTCGGCTCGGCAATCACCCGGATCGTGGCCGACCTTGATCGTATCGGGCCGATTGATGCAGTGGTCGTGACCGGCGATCTGACCGATCTTGGCGACGCCGAAAGCTATCGCCTCTTGCGCCGGCAGGTCGAGCGGCTTGGCCTGCCGTGGTTTGCCATTCCCGGCAATCACGACCTGCGCGCGCCAATGCGGGCGGCGCTTGCCGACCTGGATTACCTGCCTGCCGAGGGGCGGCTGAACTGGCTGCATGATTTCGACGATCTGCGCCTGATCGGGCTTGATACGCTGATCGAGGGGCGCGGCGGCGGCACGATTGACGGCGCCACGCTGGCGTTCTTGCACGACGCCTTGCAGGCGCGCGCCGATGTGCCGGCCCTTGTGGCGCTGCATCATCCGCCCTTTGCCTGTGGCATCCGCTTCATGGACCGGATCGGGCTTGACGCCACCGAACCGCTGGCCGACATCCTTGCCGCCGCCACGTCAGAGGTGCGCCTGATTGCCGGGCATGTGCATAATACGTTTTTGGGTCAGGTCGGGCCTTGCATCGCCCTGACCAGTGCGGCAATCTCCAGCAGCTTTCCTGTCGACTTTCGTGCGAACGCTCCGGTTGGTTTTACGACTGCGCCGGGTGGGTATATGTTGCACGACTGGCGGGACGGATTTCAAAGCACCTGCGTGTCGCTGGCATGCGGCAGCGGGCCGCATCCTTTCTAAAGATCTGGACCACCCACCTTGGAAACACCGAATCTAACCTTGTTTTTCCTGCATATTGCGGCCGCAGCCGCCCTGTTGATCTGGGCGGTGCGCCTTGTGCGCACCGGGGTCGAGCGCGCCTTTTCCACCCAATTGCGGCTCTGGCTGCGCCGTTCGGGCAAAAGCCGGCTTTGGGCGGCCCTGACCGGCACCGCCTCGGCGATGGCCTTGCAAAGCTCGACCGCGGTGGCGATCCTGACCGCGAATTTCGTCGCCACTGGCGGAATTGCAGTTGCGGCGGGGCTTGCGATCCTGCTTGGGGCCGATCTTGGTTCGGCTCTGGTGGCAAAACTTCTTCTCGTGCGCCAGACATGGCTTGTGCCGATCCTTTTGCTTGTCGGGGTCGCCCTGTTCCTGCGCGGCAATCAGAAACGGGTGCGCCAAGGTGGGCGTATCCTGATCGGGCTGGCGCTTGTCTTTGTGTCGCTCGACATGCTGCGCGCGGCCACGGCGCCGCTGACCGACAGCACCGGCGCGATCATGGCGATGCAATACCTCGGGCGCGACACACTGACCGCCTTTGTCATCGGGGCGCTGTTTGCCTGGGTGGTGCATTCAAGCGTGGCGGCGGTTCTGTTGTTTGTGACGCTGGTGTTGCAGGGGGTTCTGCCCTTGCCGGCGGCGGTGGCTCTTATTCTTGGGGCCAACCTTGGCGGGGCGTTCATCGCCTTTGTGCTTACCCTCGCCGCCCCGATCGAGGCGCGCCGGATGATCATCGCCAATCTGGTGCTGCGCGGTGGGGGCGCGGCCCTTACACTTGTTGCGTTCCGCGTATTTCAACCGTCGCTTGACTGGCTTGGGGCCACCCCTGCGGCTCAGGCGATCCACCTGCATATTGCCTTTAACTTGGCGCTTGTGATCGTCGTGCTGCCCTTTACCGGGCTCGCCGCGCGCATGGCCTCGGCCCTGGTGACGACCCCCGCCGCCCCGGCCGCGCATGATCATTTCACCGCGCTTGATCCGGCGGCCCTTGGGGATGCCGACCGTGCGCTATCGTGTGCCGCACGCGAGGTGATGCGCATCGGCGAGACGGTCGAGGCGATGCTGCGCCCGATCCCGACGCTTTACGCCGCCTGGGATGACCCGCGCGCCGAGGCCATCACGGCCAATGAAAAGATCCTGCGTAAACGCCATTTCGACACCAAGCTTTATCTCGCACAACTTCACCGCAGCGGGCTTGACGAAGACCACAGCCGCCGCTCGATGGACCTTGCGACGATTGCCGCCAATCTTGAGGCCGCAGGCGACATGATCGCGCGCAAGATGCTGACGCTGGCGCGGCGGCTGCACACTGAAGGCGTGAATTTTTCGCAATCCGGCTGGAATGAAATCTGTGACTTTCACGACCGGGTTCTGGCCAATGCGCAACTGGCGCTGAGCGTGATGATGACGCAAAACCCCGATGACGCCCGCGAACTTGTCGCCGAAAAGGACAGCATCCGCGCGCTTGAGCAAACGCTTCAGCGCCTGCACCTCGGGCGCTTGCGCGAAGGGCTGATCGAAAGCATCGAGACTAGCAATATCCATCAGGAAACCCTGCGCGCGCTGAAACAGGTCAACACCTCGTTTTCGATGGTCGCCTATCCGATCCTGACGGAATCCGGTGATCTTCTGTCAAGCCGGATGTCGGATCGAAGCTAGGCTGCGGCTTGTCAGGTTGACGAATTGGCACTAGGGCTTAAGGCATCGGGGCGTCGATTTGCCCTGCGGCCAAAACAGGATTTTCCAGATGGTCAGGGTTACGCCCGCGCCCCAGACAGGCCCCGTGCAATCCGCCCTTGTCGGCGCAATTCTGGGCGTTGATGCCGCCGGTCACTGCCTTGCATTGGCGACGGTTCTCTTTGCTGGCGGGCTGGCGGCGGGGCTTGGGTTGGCGACGGCGATCTTCTTGTTCTCGACCGCCTTGATCACGCTTGTGTTGTTTCGCTTTGGCGGGTTTCGCCTCGCGCTTGGCATCACCCAGGATACCACCGTTGCCATTCTCGCCCCCGCCGTGGCACTTGTCGCCGCCGCCGCAAGCGGCCCCCCCGAGGCGCAGGTCGCCACCGCCATTGCCGCCATCGGCGCCTCGGCTTTCCTGTCGGGGCTGACCTTTTGGCTGGTGGGACGGTTGGGGTTGGGGCGGCTGTTGCGGATGTTCCCCTATCCGGTGGCGGCGGGATTTCTGGCCTCTTCGGGGGTCTTGCTTGTCAATGCTGCCCTGTCGATCCTGACCGGCGCGCAGGGCTATGGCGCCATCGCCGCAAGCCTTGCCGCGCCCGAAGTTCTGTGGGGTGTCCTGCCAGCCATTGGCATGGCGCTTGCCCTGATCGGCGCGCTGCGCATCTGGCAGGGATCGACGCCGGTTCTGGTGATCATCCTGCTGTTTCTGGCCGGGTTTTACGGGCTTCTGGCCACACTTGGCCTGAGCCGGGCAGAGGCGACCGATATGGGCCTTTTGCCCCATCTGGGCGATGCGGGCGGGCTTGGCCCCGGATTATGGATGGTCCGGCTGGTCGACTGGCCACTCTTGTTGACCATAGCGCCGACCTTCGCTGCCGTGATCCTGCTCAACTTGATCGGCGTGTTGCTCAATACCTCGGGGGTGGAACTGGCCACGCGACAGGATACCGATGAGAACCGCGAGCTCAGGGTCACTGGCCTTGGCAACATCCTGATCGGCGCCCTTGGCGGGATCACAAGCTATCTTCAGGGCGGCGCAACGATCATCGCCGCGCGGCTTGGCGTGCATGCTGGGGGCCTCGTGTTCGGGCATGTGGCGGTCCTTCTTGTCGCGTGCGGCTTTGCCGAGACGATTGTCGCCGCCGTGCCCACCTTTATCGCCGCAGGCCTGTTGATGTTCATTGGCTTTGCGATGATCGAGGATTGGCTGATCGCCGCGCGTCACCGGCTTGTGCCGATGGATTGGCTGATCGTTGTAGGGATTGTCGCGGTCACCATCGGCTTTGGCATCCTGCCTGCGGTCGGGGTTGGCCTCGGGCTTGCGGTGCTTGGCTTTACCCTTGGCTATATGCGCCTGCCGGTGATCCGCCACAGCGCCGATGCGCGTACCCATCGCAGCACGCTTGACCGCAATGCCGCCGAGAACACCTATCTTGCCGAAAACGGGGCGGCGATCCGCGTGCTCACCTTGCAGGGCGCGCTGTTCTTCGGATCCGTCGAACAATTGACCGACAGCCTGCGGTGCCGACCCTCCGAGAGCACGATCACAAAGGCCGTGATCCTTGATTTCAGCGCCGTGAACACCTTTGACAGCTCGGCCTGCGCCGCGCTGCAAAAGCTGGGCTTCCTGATGCAGACGCAGGGCATCGAGACGCATCTGACCGGGCTTTCGCCTGCCCTGCTGGCGGTGTTCACCCGCTGGGGCCTGCCGATTGCAGAGGCGGCCGAGGATGTGACGCCCGGCGGTTTTCGGCTATGGCCCTCGCTTGACGCTGCGCTTGAGGCCTGTGAAACGGCGCTTCTGGCGGCGCTTGACGCCCCCGGCGAGACCCCCGATTTTGCCGGGGTGCTACGCCAGATGGGCCATGACCATCCCCGACTGTCCGATCTGATGGATCAGATGACGGCGCTTGACCTCGCCCCCGGCGACACCCTGATTGCCGCCGACGACAGCCAGGCGGATATCTATTTTCTCGCCTCGGGCCGATTGGCGGTCCTGTTGCCACAACACGACGGCCCTGCGATCCGGGTGCGCTCGATGGGGCCCGGCGCGGTTGTGGGGGAATTGGCAAGCCTGCTTGATACGCCGCGCAATGCCAATGTGATTTGCGAAACCACCGCCCGCGTTTACCAGCTTTCGGCAGACACAATCGCGCGGCTTGAACGCGAAGACCGCGACCTTGCCGCGCTTTTGTGGCGGCTTCTGGCGCGCTCGGTTGCGCTCAAAGTCACCCAGACAAACGCCTTGCTGACGCGCGGCTAGCCACGCAAAACCCTTCAGTTATTTGCTGATCACATTTCCGGGTTGTGTTATGGTTAACCTGCTCATGGCTCGCGTCATGAGTGTGTCGAGACCAATATTCTCAATTCTTTTTGTTACACGCGGTTTTAAGCAGATATCAGACGGCCACTACAAGGAGCTTCATTTTGAAAACTTCAACCACAAGCAACCCTGTTTCTCTTACCGTTAGCATTGACGGCGGTGCGCCGGTGACCAAAACCTGCGATCTTCTTGTCGTTGCATGCGATCCCCGCACCCTCGCCAAGACCTGTCAGATCACTTATTCCGCCGCAGAGCAGGCGGTCTTTGACAGCCTTCAGAATTTCACCTTCCACACCACCTTGGTAAAGGTGACGGTTCCCGCCACCAAGCCGACCTTTGGCATCATTCTCAAGCCTCAGGCGGTCGAGGATATGTGCGGCCATGTCAGCGGCTATCGCAATGAGACCGCCAAGCAGTTCAGCCTTGAAGTGGCCAATGGGATGACCGAAAACCTTGTGACGGTCTATCAGCTTCAGGGCCCAAGAGCGACACCCTGGACCAATGAGCAGTTCTTGCAGAACCTGACCGACACGCTTGGCTCGCTGGCGTGGTGGCCCTATCCGGATTACGAGGTGATGACCTATGCCAGCGGCGCGCCCGTCGCCCTTGGCACCCCCTATTTCGACCATTTCGATCACGCCGGGCTAGAGGCAAAGATGCCGTGGAACTACCTTGGTGTTCAGGGCACCGGCAACACGATCTATGTGCATGGCTCGACCTGTTTTGAATCGGTCCTGCAATGCTGGCAATATGGCGGCATGATGCTTGAGAAGCGCGATACGATAGGTTGGACCCTGCCAAGCGATCTTGGCGCGCCGATCATTGTGCTGGGCGCGGGCCCCAGCGGCCTCATGTTCGCGCATCGCTTGGGCGATATGGGCTATACCAATGTCGAGATTCTTGAATCCACCGACCGTTTCGGCGGCAAGACCCATACCGTCACCTATGACGTGCCAACCCCGAACGGCGGCAAAACCTCTTGCGAGCTTGGCACCTGTTACCTGTCGCCGGCCTATGATGACATGGCCAGGCATTTTGCCAAATGCGGCTTTATGGACGGAAATTTTCGCGAAGGCATGTACCTCACCCAAAACCAGAAAGACCCCAAGGGCCATAGCATTCGCGGTATGGTCACCGAAGGCCAGTTCGACGGCGTACCCATGCCGCACACGATGATTGATTATATCGAATATGTGCCTCTCAAAGGCTATTATCAGGCCAATCAGCCCTTTGCGAACCCCACAACATGGCTCGCGGGGTTCAATCCGAAAGAGGTCCAGCTTGAGATTGCCTTGAAACTGCTGGAATACGATGCGCTTCTGGCGCGCTATCTGGGTTTGAGCCTGCCGATGCCCCTGACGCCCCCACAGGCGCTTTTGGATGCCAATTACACCAGCTTTTATGACTTCCTTGAAAAGAACGATCTGCTGATGCTGACCGGCCTTCTGGAATATGCCTATTCGGTACAGGGGTATGGCCCGCTTGATCAGATCTCGGCCTATTATGGCATGATCTGGATCTCGATCCCGCTGACCCTTGCCACATTGGCAAGCTCGGCAGGGCTTACGGACGAGCCGGGCGTGACCGTCTTGTCAAAGGGCTGGCTTGATATCTGGACACAAATGGCGCCTACGCTAAACATAACCCTCAACGCCAAAGTGTCGGCAATTGATCGGGTGACATAACGATGCCCGCCCGCGATTTGGGGATCGCGGGCCGCGCGTGCCAGCATGAACAGCCAAGGGAGACCCCTGTGAAAACGATGGAACGAAAAGCGACGACAATTGTTGCCGCCGATGTGGTGGGGTTCTCGCGTCTGGTTGCGCAAGCCGAGGAAGAGGTGTTCGCCCGCCTGCACGCCCTGCGCGAGAATGTCATCGACCCGGCCGTGATCGCCGAAGGCGGGCGTGTGGTCAAGACCATGGGCGACGGCCTTTTGGTCGAGTTTCCCCAACCGGGCGCCGCCATTCGCGCCTCGGCCAAAGTGCAACGCGCCGTCGCCGCGCATGAGGCCGACCGCCCCGAAGAAACCCGCATCCGCTTTCGTGTTGGTGTCAATCACGGCAGCGTCCTGATTGATGGCGATGATGTGCTTGGCGATGTCGTCAACATTGCCGCGCGGCTTGAAACCCTGTCGCCGCCGGGCGGCATTTGCGTGTCGCGCAGCGTGCGTGACATGCTGGCCAATGACGCGACCCTCACCATCACCGGGCAGGGCATGCAATACGTGCGCAACATCCCCACCCCGGTCGAGGTCTGGCAGGTCAGCACCGGCGTCGAGGGCGACAGCCCCGGCCAGCAACAACGCCGAAGCGACCGCCCGTCGGTGATCGTGCTGCCGTTTGACAACATGTCACCCTCGATCGAGGATGGGTTCCTCGCCGATGGCATTGCCGAGGATGTGATCAACGCCCTGTCGCGCTTTCGCTCGCTCTTCGTGATCGCCCGCGGCTCAAGCTTTGTCTACAAGGACCGCGCCGATGATGTGCGCCAGATCGCCCAGGACACCGGCGCGCGCTATGTGGTCAAGGGCGCGGTGCGCCGCGCCGGGCAACGCCTTCGGGTCTCGGCGCAACTGATCGAGGCCGCCACCGGGCAACAGATCTGGTCGGATAGATACGATCGCGACATCGAAGATATCTTCGATCTTCAGGATGACATCACCCGCTGCCTTGTCACCGGCCTTACCCCCGAGATCGGCGCGCATGAGCGCAACATCTCGCGCAGCAAACCCACCGATAGCCTATCGGCCTGGGAGTTGTGCCAAAAGGGCCTGACCGAGATCGACATGCGCACCGTCGGCAGCTTTCGCAACGCCTATGGCCTGTTCAAGGCCGCCGCCGAGGCCGATGCCACCTTTGCTTTGCCGCATGCCCTTTTGGGGCGGGTCCATGCGGTTCGGGTTTATTCCGGCCGAAGCGACGATCCGCAAAAGGACGTGGCCGACGGCATGAAACATGCCAACCTCGCAGTGCAACTTGATGACCGTCTTGAACTTGGCCACGCCACGCTGGCCCAGCTTTTGACCATTCAGGGCCGCGAGGCGGATGCCCGCGCGGCCCTTGCCCGCGCCAAGGCGCTCAATGACAATGACGCCCTCGTCTATAGCGTCCAGACCTATATCAACCTGTTTCAGCCCGAGCCCGACACCCACGAGATGGAGGCCGCCGGCCTTGAGGCGGTGCGCCTTAGTCCACAGGATCCGCTGGCCTGGTCATTCCACTGGATGCTGACAATGTCGATCTGGCTGCGCGATATGGAGCTGGGCGAGAATGTGCGCCACTATCTTGATCCCGCCGCGCGCCTGCCGGGGGCCGAAGCCTTTGTGCATACCGCTGCCGCCGTGACGGCGCTCAAGCGTGGTGACAATGCGGCGGCACGCCACGGGCTTGACAATGCCCTCAAAGTGCGCCCGAACTTCACATTGCAAACCATTCAGAACGCCTTTCATTTTCCCAAATGGCCCGCGCTTGTGGCCGGTATCGCCCCGCAACTTGAAACCCTCGTCGAGATGGGATTGCCCCGCGATTAAAGGATTTTGCCCAAGATGTTTTCTACGCTGCCGCCTTGGGTCTTCGGCTGGTCCGGTCATCCGGGGGTGGCGCTTTGTCTGGGGTCCTGGGCGTCGCTTCAGGCCGGGCTGATCTGGCTTGACGGCGGCCTGCGGCTTTCACCTGAAAACACGGCGCTGAACACACAGGTCTTTGGCCCCATGCCCAAACGCCTGTTCACTGCGCAAAAGGGGGGCGCGTGATGATCACGACCCCCGAGATGATCACTGTTCTGGTCCTTTTCCAGATCAAGCATTTCATCGGCGATTACCTTTGGCAAACCGACTGGATGCTGGCCAACAAGGTGCGGTATGGTCACCCCGGCGGACTTGTGCATGCGGGGGTGCATGGCGCGCTTTCGGCGCCGATCCTGTTTTGGGCCGGGGTGCCTATTGGGGTGGCGCTCATGCTCTCCCTCACCGAGGCCACGGTGCATTACCACATTGACTGGGCCAAGGCCTGCGCGGTCAGGCGGTACGATCTCGATGCAAGCCAAACCGCCTTTTGGCGTTATCTGGGGCTGGATCAGGGCGCGCATCAATTGACCTATATCGCGCTTTTCGCCGCCGCACTCTGCCTCTGAACCAGCCTTTCCTTTTGCGCGCAGGCAGGCAATCATCGCGCGATGGCCAGAATCAACATTGAACAGCTTCGCACCTTTCTTGCCACGGTGCGCCTTGGCAGCGTCCGCAAGGCGGCGCTTGGCCTCAATATCACCCAACCCGCCGTCACCGCGCGGATCAAGAACCTTGAACAGTCGCTGTCCGCCGATCTGTTTGATCGCACCGCAAGCGGGTTGCGCCTGACCAAACGTGGCGAGCGGCTGGTCAGCTATGCCGAACAGTTCGAGCACCTGACGCAACTGGTCGAGGCCAATATCACCGACCCGGAGGGCATTGAGTTCATCCTGCGCCTTGGCGTATCGGAAACCATCGCGCAATGCTGGCTGCCTGAATTCGTCTCGGCGCTGCACCGCGCATTTCCCAAGGTCGAGATTGAAATCAACGTCGATATCTCGACCAATCTGCGCGACGGATTGCTCAACCGCGAGATTGACCTTGCCATTCTTCTGGGGCCGGTTTCGGAATATTCGGTCAATAATATCGAGCTGCCGGGCTTTGATCTGGCGTGGTACGCCGCCGTCGATATGCGGGGTGAGCGGGGCGACGACGCGACGCTTTTGGCCAGCAAGCCGATCATCACCTATGCCCGCAACACGCGCCCCTACCGCGAGCTGAAAACCGTTTTGTTTGAACGGGTCGGCCCCGGTGTGTCGCTGTTTCCCTCGTCATCCCTCTCGGCCTGTTTCCGGCTGGTCGAGGCCGGGCTTGGCGTTGCCGCCCTTCCCCGCGCCCTTGGTGCGCCCTATCTCAAAGGCGGCACCCTACGCGAGTTTGATCCCGGTTGGACACCGGGACCGCTACGCTTTTCGCTGTCCTATCTTGGTGATCCCAAAAGCCATGTGGTTGAATCCGCCGCCAAGATCGCGCTTGGTGTGGCAAATGTCTATCCGGTTGCATAAATTTTCCTGATGCAAACGGGCAAATTTTTTCGATTTGCCTTTATGCCCGCAACCCGTCAGCCTATCCCCAACCGGGAGAGCATGATGTGAGCACCGATTATCAATCCTTGAGGGGCAGTTCGCCTGAAACCCTGCGCGCCGCCTTTCGCGCCGGTGCATATACCTCGCATACTGCCGGGCTTGGCGCGGGCCTTTTGCAGGCCAATCTTGCAATCATGCCGGAACGCTACGCGCTCGATTTCATGCGGTTTTGCCAGAGAAACCCCAAGCCCTGCCCGCTGACGGGGGTGTCCGATACCGGCAATCCGATGATGTTCACCCTTGGGCGCGATATTGATATCCGCCGCGACGTTCCCGCCTATAACATCTACCGCGATGGCGTTCTGAGCGAGAGCACACCCGACATCGCCGCCCTCTGGCAGGATGATTTCGTGGCCTTCGCGCTTGGCTGTTCCTTTACCTTTGAACATGCCCTTGAGATGGCCGGCATCAGCCTCTGGCATATCCAGAACAACACCACCGTGCCGATGTATCGCACCAATGTCGAAACCACCCCCGCCGGGCCGTTCTGTGGCCCGATGGTGGTCAGCATGCGGATGATCGACCCCGCGCGCCTTGAAGAGGTGCAAACCATCTGTCGCCGCTATCCGCTGGCGCATGGCGCGCCGGTGCATTGGGGCGACCCGGAACAGATCGGCATTGCAAAAATCGGCGCGCCCGATTGGGGCGATCCTGTACCCGACGAGCCCGGCAAGATCCCGGTGTTCTGGGCCTGTGGCGTGACCCCACAGGCGGCGATGGCGCGCGCCAAGCTGCCGATTTGCATTACCCACAAGCCGGGTCATATGTTGATTACCGATATTGCCGAGGATGCCGAAGTTCCGGTGTTCCGACCCTGAAAACCCAAAAAACAACCAACAAGGAGACGTCACATGAAAAAGACACTAAGCCTGCTTGCCACCACCGCGCTTGTCGCCGCCCCCGCCATGGCCGAGGATATTTCGGTCGTCGGAAGCTGGTCGGGCCTGCCGCTGCACAAGCAATACGAGGCGCCGTTCTGGGGCGAAACCCTGCCCGCCGCATCGGGCGGCGAGATCGTCACCGCCGTCACCACCCATGATCAGATGGGTCTGGGGGTCGGCGACATTTACCGCCTGCTTGGCGATGGCGTTTACGACGTTGCCATGACCGTGGCCGATTACGCCGTCGCCGACGCCCCCGAGCTTGAAGGCCTCGATGTGCCGCTTCTGGCGCTGACCGCAGATGAGGCCAAGGCGATGGTTGATGCCGCCCGCCCGATGGTCGAAGACATCTATAACGCCCGCTTCAACAGCCATGTTCTTGCCATCGCACCCTATCCGCCGCAGGTCGTGTTCTGTAACGCGCCGATTGCCGGTCTGGCCGATCTAAAGGGCCTCAAGGTGCGCGCCTCGGGCCGCATGACCGCCAAATTCCTTGACGCGCTTGGCGCCGAAGGCGTCAACGTGTCGTTCTCCGAGGTGCCGGGTGCGCTGCAAAAAGGCGTGGTCGATTGCGCCGTGACCGGGGCCGGCTCGGGCTATAGCGCCGGCTGGTGGGAGGTGTCGAGCCATCTTCTGACCCTGCCGCTTGGGGGCTGGGATTCGGTGGTGACGGCCATCAATCTCGACAAATGGAATAGCCTGAGTGGCGACATGCAAAGCCTGATCTCGTCAGAGATCAAAGCCAACTTCGAGGCCCCCGCATGGGCATCGGCGCAAGGCGCGTTGGTCAATGACATCGCGTGCCTCACCGGCAATGGTGAGTGTCCGGCCGGCGATGCGCGTTCAATGACCCTTGTCGAGGCAAGCGAGGCCGATTTCGCCACCGCCCGCGAGATCCTTGAAACCGAAGTGCTGCCCGATTGGGCCGGTCGCGCCGGTGCGGATTGGGTTGCGCGCTGGAATGCCTCGGTGGGCGAAGTTGTTGGCGTGCAAGTCACCGCCAACTGATCGTTGACGCGCCAGAGAGGGCCCCAAATGACCGATGGATTTCTGACAAGACTACGTGCGCTCAACCGGGTGGTGGCGGTGCTGATTGGCATCATGCTTCTGGCCTGCGCGGGCTTCGTTCTGCTTGATATCGTTCTGCGGCAAGTGGGGTCCTCTTTTGGTGGCACCGATGAGGTGTCTGGCTATGTCATGGCCATCGCCACCTCCTGGGGCATGGGGTATGCGATGCTCGAACTTGGCCATGTGCGCATCGACATCCTGCGCAGCCGGGCCGCCGCGCGCGGCCGATGCCTTTTTGATCTGGCCTCGCTGATGATCCTGGCGGGCACGGTGAGCGTAATCGCCCTGCGTTGCTGGCCGGTGGTGGATCGCTCGATCTCGAACATGTCGCGCGCCAATACCGCGCTTGAAACGCCGCTCTGGCTGGTGCAACTGCCGTGGTTTGCCGGTTGGGTCTGGTTCGCCCTGATGGCATGGCTCACCTTTGTGACCGCGCTTGTGATGGTGCTTCAAGGGCGCTTTGACGCCTCGGAGGCCGCCATCGGCGTCTTTGCCGAAGAGGAGGCGTTTCAATGATCACCTATGTGTCGGTCGGCCTTCTCGCCCTGCTCAGCCTGTCGATCCCGGTCGGGATCGTGCTGTTCCTGCTTGGCTTTGGCATTGATGTGTTCTTTAGCCCCTTTCCCCTGATCAAGGGCCTGGGTCAGATGGTCTGGTCCTCATCCAACAGCGCCACGCTTATCGCGATTCCGTTCTTTGTGCTTTTGGGCGAAATCCTTGTGCGAAGTGGCGTTGCCGCGCGCACCTATGAGGCGCTTGACCGGTGGGTGTCATGGCTTCCGGGCGGCTTGGTGCATGCCAATGTCGCCACCTCGACGATGTTCTCGGCAATCTCGGGCTCGTCCGTCGCCACCGCCGCCACGGTCGCAACCGTCGCCATGCCACAGGCCGAACGACTGGGCTATGACCCCAAGCTGTTTTCCGGCGCGATTGCCGCCGGGGGTACGCTTGGCATCATGATCCCACCGTCGATCAACCTGATCGTCTATGGCTTTCTCACCCAGTCCTCTATTCCACAACTGTTCCTTGCGGGGCTTTTGCCCGGCATCCTTCTGGCGCTCGGCTTTATCTTGATCACGGTGATCATCTGTCTGATCCGCCCCGATCTTGGCGGTGCGCGGCGGGTCTTTCCGCTGTCGCAAATGCTTGGCGCGCTTGTGCACCTGCTGCCAATCATCTTTTTGTTCTCCATGATCATCGGCACGATCTACAAAGGCTGGGCCACCCCGACCGAGGCCGCCGCCGTCGGCGTTGCCGTCGCCTTTGTCATCGCCGCCTTCGCCAGCGGCATATCGTTCAAGATGATCTCGGATAGCCTTTTGGGCACGATCAAGGTCACCTCGATGATCATGCTGGTGGTGATTGGCGCGTCGTTCCTGAACTTTACCCTGTCCTCGGCCGGGCTTGGCCGCGAGCTCAAGGACTTTCTTGAGGGGCTCGGCCTCTCGCCGCTGGCCTTCATCCTTGTGGTGGTGATGATCTATATCGTGCTCGGCTTTTTCATCGAAACGCTGTCGCTGATGGTGGTGACCATCCCGATCATCGTGCCGCTGGTGGTGGCGCAGGGCTATGATCCGATCTGGTTCGGCATCCTGATGATCGTGCTGATCGAAATGGCGCTGATCACGCCGCCGGTGGGGCTTAACCTCTACGTGGTGCAGGGCGCGCGCAAATCCGGCAAGATGAGCGATGTGATGATCGGCTCGATCCCGTTCGTCTGTGTCATGCTGATCATGGCCGCCGCGCTTATCGCCTTTCCGCAACTGGCGCTGTACCTGCCTGCGGCGCTTAACTAAAGAATGTCGCTCAAAAGTGGGTCCCACTTTTGAGCAACATGCTCTAACGCAGACCTTCTCGCAGGCACCTCACGCGTCAGGAACAGGCCAAATCAATGGGGCTTGGCCGCGCCTGGCATAAACCCTTTCGGCACGATGGTTGGGATGCGCTTGCTTTCGACGGCTGGAAAGGCGGTCAGTCCCGTATGACGCAGGCACAGCAGGTTGCGTTATGCGCTTGGCCGGAAGCGCGCATCGTCGCTCGACGGTCGAGATCAGGGCCCATGTCGCAGTTGAGTGCGGTCTGAACCATTCCCATTCCGGCTGCATCAAACTTCTGGCCCGACTGGGCTTTGAATGCCGCAAGCCCAAGCCCCTGCCACGCGCGGCATCAGCGGAGAAGCAGGCCGCTTTCATCGCATTATACGACCGGCTGATGCGTGAGTTGCCGGCAGATGAAGCCGTCTAGTTTGCCGATGCGGTGCATCCGGAATACCAGCCAAAGCCTGCGTTTGGCCGGGTGAAGGTAGGATCAAATCCAGCGGTTCTCAGCACGGCAGGGCGTGGTCGGGTGAACATCCATGGGGCTGTGAACCTCGAAACCTTCGATGCACCGTTTGTCGAGCCCACAACCGTTGATCGGGTCAGTGCCGCACAGCTTCTGACCAAGATCGAAGCGCGCAACCCCGATAAGCGCGTCATTCATGTCATCTGGGACAACGCTGCCTACCACAAAGGGCCCGACGTCAGAGCCTTCCTCGCCAGGGCAGCTTGCCGTATTCATCTGATCCAGCTGCCGCCTTACTGCCCTCATCTCAATCCGGTTGGCCGCATTGCGCCGCGGCGATCTGGACTTCGCCATCGTCCAGTCCGACGTGCAGCTTGATGCGGTTTCGACCGAACGCCGCAGCCTGCAGACGGCGGGCACCGGAGGCTTGAGCAGTGTGCTCTCGCTCTATTCCGAATCTCTCACGATCCTTGCCCGGCGGGAGGCGCGGGTCCGCGATCTTGACGATCGTCGCGTTCGATGATGAAGGACGTGGCAAGGTGGTCGCGGATCATGCGCAGCCAGTCCATCTGCGCCTCGGTGAATTTCTCGCCCTTGCCTGCGTGGCGGTTCAGCACCCAGTTCTGGAAGTTGCGGCGCACGCGGTCGGAATGGCGGGTCAGCGTGGCATCCAGCCCCGTCACCCGCCGCACAAGGGCCACCAGCGCCGTCAGATCGCTGGCCGGGGTGCCGCCCTTGTAGTCATCCAGATGCGCATAGGCGCGCCAGACGGTCAGGGGTGCCAGGCGCGGGCGGTCGGCGGTGAGCCGCGCCAGCAGGTCCTTGACCATGGCATAGCTCACATCGGCCCGGCGCGCGGGGGTGTTGAAATAGATCGTGAGGGCGGCCACGCTATCGCGGTTATCATTCAGGTATTCGGCAAACTCCGACGTGATCTTCGCCGCGTTTTCGGCCACATCGCCCGCGAAATCGGCGTTCAGCAGTGTGTCCTTGCTGTCATGGTCGATGGTCTGATCATAGTCGCGGCGGATGGTGTCGATCATGTTGATGAGCGTGCCGGTGAAGAGGGTCGAGACCTGCTTGATCCGCTCTTCCTGTGCGGCGTTCATCGCGGCGTCGTCAGGGTCCGCGTGGCCTGCGGCGCGTGCATCGGCCTCGACCTTGTCGGGGTCGATCGCGTCGAAGAGATCACGCACGAGGTTGGACAGCGGCTGACCTGCCTCGGCCGCGATCCTGTCCTTGTCGGCGGCGTCGAGTTTCGTATCCAGCCGCGACAGGCGCGAGGCCAGCGAGCTGACGGTTTCCGCCGAGCGGTCACCCATCAACAGGCCCATGGCCAGATCTTTGAACGGGATCGACGGTTTGGTGTCGAGCGGCTGGCTGGCGGTTTTGAGGGATTTGGTGACACCGACGGCATCGATAATCACGTAATGGGTTTTGGCCTGCGCCGACGGCGTCACCTTTTGCAGCGCATCCGCAGAGATGACACGGGTGCCGCGGCCCTTCATCTGTTCAAAATAGTTCTTCGATTTCACATCGCGCATGAAGATCAGACATTCCAGCGCCTTCACATCGGTGCCGGTGGCGATCATGTCCACCGTCACGGCGATGCGCGGGTAATAGTCGTTGCGAAAGGCGGCGAGGGTCGATTTCGGGTTCTTGGCACCGTTGGTGATCTTGCGGCAGAATTCGTTGCCTTGCCCGAATTCGGTGCGCACCATCTGGATGATGTCGTCGGCATGGCTGTCGGTTTTGGCGAAGATCAGGGTTTTCGGCACCTCCTTGCGCCCCGGAAAGATCGTGGGCCAGGCATCGCAGTAGGTCGCGATCACGGTGCGGATCTGGTCAGGCGCGACGACAGAGCGGTCAAGCTGGGTTGCCGCATATGTCAGCTCGTCATCCTGCGTCTCCCATCGGCGCGCGCGGGTCTGGCGCTCGCGCTTTTCGACCAGTTGCCGGGCCTTTAGACTGCCGCCGCCCTTGGACATCTCGGTTTCGATCAGGAATACCTCATTGCCCACGTTCACCTTGTCCGCGACAGCATTCTCATGGGTGTATTCGCTGACCACGTTCTGTTGGAAAAACCCATATGTGCGGGCGTCCGGTGTGGCGGTCAGGCCGATGAGGAAGGCGTCGAAATACTCGATCACCTGGCGCCAGAGGTTGTAGATCGACCGGTGACATTCGTCGATCACGACAACATCGAAGGTCTCGGGCGGGAGTTTGGGGTTGTAGACCACGGGTAGAGGCTGCTTTCGCTGCCACTTTTGCTCCTCGGGATGATCCTCTTCGGCGGCCTCATCCAACGGCTCGCCCTTGAGGGTCGCATACATGCGCTGGATCGTGGAGATGACGACCTGCGTATCGCCCGCCATGGAAGGCGAGGCCAGGCGCTGGACATTGTAAAGCTCGGTGAACTTGCGGTTGTCGTCGTTGGGCAGGTAGGCCATGAACTCGCCCTCGGTCTGCTCGCCAAGGTTCTTGGTGTCGACCAGGAACAGGATCCGCCGTGCGCCCGCGTGTTTCAACAGGCGGTAAATCTGCGTGATCGCGGTGAAGGTCTTGCCCGAGCCCGTCGCCATCTGGACAAGCGCGCGGGGTTTGCCCATCCGGAGCGAGTTCTCCAGCTTAGTGATGGCCTTGATCTGACAGGCGCGCAGGCCGTCTGTGTTGAGGTCTGGCAGGTTTTGCAGGCCAGCCCGCAGCGACAGCGGCGCGTTCACCCAGGCCTTGAGGGTCTCTGGACGGTGAAACGTGAACACCTCGCGCGAACGCGGTGCGGGATCGCGCCCATTGGTGAACCGGGTGACGACAGATGTGCTTTCATAGATGAAAGGCAGGGGTTCGTTGTTATTGACCCATTTCAGTCGGGCCGCGGCATATCCGGACGATTGTTCCTCGACCGTGGTCAGTCGCTCGCCCCAACTGTCCGGTTTGGCCTCGACAACACCAACGGCGCGCGCATCGACAAAGAGGACGTAGTCAGCGGGTCCGGTATCCGTCGGGTATTCCCGCACTGCGACCCCGGGGGCGGCGTTGGGGTTCAAAGATGCCTTGTCCTGCACCTGCCAGCCAGCGGCGATCAAGCGTTTGTCAATCTGATCGCGGGCGATCTGTTCTGGGTTCTGGTTGACAGGTTGGGGCACGGGCACACGCAATTAATTCGTTTGTGCCACCATGGCGTTACCAGACGCGAAGTGCAATCTTGCAAAAACTTTGCCTATTCCGTTTTCAAAGGGAATTGAGGCCATCCTGCCTATTTCCGCTCGAAGCCCGGTATTTTTTGCACGTGTTCTAAAGGATGCGAGGGTGGGGATTAGCGAACCCTCAAAAAAACCACCGGTAACGCCTTGATCGCCTCCCGAAGCCGTTCGGTGGGCGCATGCTTGCTATACGTCTTCTCATGAACATCCTTGCCCTCATGCCCGACGATGTCGCGCACTACCTTGTCACTGATACCCAGATCGTTCTCCATCACATTCTGAACGTAGTGGCGAAGGCTTTGGAATGACAGCCTCGCTCCAGATGGTCCGAAAACATCATCGACGATCTGACGCATGCGTCGACCGAGTTTCCTGCCATGTGCGCCGCTGGTAGGCTCGCGCAGGCTTGGGAAGATGTCTGTATGTCCTTGGGATGCTTGTCTTTTCACGTAGCCAAGAAAACCCAACTGGATCAACCGCGAATGGACCGGAACAATACGCTTAGAAGATATGTTCTTGATCCGCCGGATTTCCGAGTCCTCGATCGAAAAGCAGGTGATGCCGTCGACAGTTATGATGTCGGCGACGCCCAATCCGGCGATTTCTTCACGTCGTGCGCCCGTGTATGCTCCGATCAAGGGGCACCAGTAGATCCCGTTTTCATAAACAGTGGGGCCGGGTCGGGTCTGAAAGTGTTCTGATTCAGAGCCTTGCCAGACGGGGCTCTTGAATAGCTTCAACAGTTGTTCTTCGGTAAATGCAGGCTTCTTGTCACGATCTCGAACAGGGTCGGAAAGCCGTGCTTTGGTCGGCTTCAGACGCGGATCCAGCGAAAATCCCTCGTCCAATGCCCATTCTACGATCTGGCCCAGGTGTTCCAGATGACGGTTGATCGTCCCGACAGACAGTCCAACCTTGTCGGCTGGCAGAGCTTGGGCGCGCTTCATGATCTGATCGCGTGTTGCGTTGCGGTCATTCGGGCTCTTCCCCCAACTTTTCGGCATTCTGCTGAGATCTGCGCGAAAGGCCTTCACTTGATGCTGTCGCAGCGTTCTGATGTCACTGATGCCGGTCAAGCATGTGAACAAATTGGCAAAACTTTCGTATTGGCGGAGTGTCTTTTCTTCGATGTTTTCCGCGCGTTTGATCTCGTTCATGCGCTGGACGATGGCCGAGATCGTCGGGTCAAGGGGCGGTTCATCCGCATGAATATGGCTTACAGGGGCGGGGAGGGCCGGAGGATTTGCGGGTTGATCTGGTTGAACAAATGATACGGCCGCAGGCGCAGGACATTCTTTAATGGATACAGGAGCGGGCGGATCATCCGTCAGTGCGCCCATGAGGCCGGGATCATCCTGACACATTTCGTCAGCAATGATGCCCATGGGCGCAAGCGCTTCGTCACAACGATTCCAGGCGGCAGCCTTGCCTTCGATCATCAGATTCATCAGCGTTACGATTTCCATAGCGGAAAGTTCTCCGCGTCCAGTCAATGCCCGGAAATCCCGTGCCACGATCCGTGCGCGGACGTCGCCAGTCAGATCGGCGCGGATCATTTCAAGGTTCGTCTTGCGAAGGTCGCGTTCGGGAACGTCTTCGGGAAGTTTAGCGTTCAATCCGGATTTTGCGATGTGCTGCCAGACAGATCGAACGGCCTCATCGTGGCGCAGATCATCCGCGGGGTCTTTGGTATCGAAACGGCGCATCATCTGGAGCCTTTCGATCTTGGCACGCTCAAGGTGGACCACATTGGCCAACCACTTACGTGCCTCGACCGCCGTGATCTGACGATCCACCAACTTTTCCATAACTATATCGCTCTCCGCACTCATCTTGCGGGACAATATAAGCGCAGTGCGCAGATCAGTCGTCCCCAGAGAGAGCTTGATATCGACGATTCCTGTGGATTGTCGGCGCGACCGTCGGCGCCATTGATAGACGTTGCCGCGTTTCATCAGGTGGGGAAGTGACTGCATGTCGTAGGTCCGTTCGGTTGAACAGACACGAAGGTGGCTTCGTCGGGATGTAACACCCCGATGTAACACCCACGCACCCATATAGGGAAAACGTGAGTGTTTTTAGCCACTTACAGTTAAAATGGCTCCGGCGGTAGGGATCGAACCTACGACCAATTGATTAACAGTCAACTGCTCTACCGCTGAGCTACGCCGGAACACGTTGGCCGTATAGCAATCAGGTTTCGCGAGGTCCAGAGGGATTGTGACAAAAACTTTAGCGTGGCGCATCATTCTTTGTCGAGCGGGTGAAATGGCTGTGCGCGTGCAGTCTGTCCAGGGCAATGATCTGGGATTTTTGCATAAGATCAATCAGGTGGGCCAGAACGTTGCGGGCGGCGGCGGGCATCAGTTTCGCGGGTGTTTCGGTATAGATAGCATCGGCAATTTGCCTGGCGGTTCGCGGGCCCGCATCAAGGGCTGCCAGAATCGCCGCTTCGCGCCCAAGGCGGTGGTCGATCAGCCAGTCAAGTCGCGCGGCGGGCATGTCGATCGGGGCACCGTGGCCGGGCAGGTGGCGGCGTGCGCCAAGAGCGTTCAGCCGTTCGCAAGATGCCATGAACTGCGACAGGTCGCCATCGGGGGGCGAGACCAGCGAACTGGCCCAACCCATCACCAGATCGCCGGTAAAGACGCTGTCACCGCTTTCAAAGCACAGGTGATTGCCGAAATGCCCCGGTGTCCAATGGGCCTTGAGCCGCCAACCGTCGCCGGTGACCTCTTGGCCGTCGGTGAGGGTAATATCGGGTGAAAAGCCGTGATCCACCCCTTCGCCGCCGCCAATCTCGCCGCTTTGGGCGAGGCTCTGCATCACCGGGCTGCGCCCTGCGCGCGAATCGCCATAGGCCAGCACCGGCGCGCCGGTCTGTGCGCCAAGCCGCGTGGCGAGGGGAGAGTGATCAAGATGCGAATGGGTCACGAAGACATGGCTAATCCTCTGGCCCGGATCAAGCGCGCGCAGGATCGCCGCGAGATGCGCCGGGTCATCCGGGCCGGGATCGATCACCGCAACCTCACGCGTGCCCAGAATATAGGTATTCGTGCCCCAGAATGTCATCGGCGAGGGGTTGGGGGCCAGGATTCGGCGCAGCTGCGCACCGATTGTCTCGGCCTGGCCCACGACGGGCGTTTCGCCCTGGGGGAGGTGCATGGCTCTTCCTTCTCTGCGCGCCGGGGTCTAGGCTTGGCGCATGTCGTTACGCTTTCTCAAACCCTACACGCCCCGCAGCATCTATTGGCGGGCAACGCTGCTCCTGCTTTTGCCGGTGATCACGTTGCTGCTTGTGGTTTCCATCGTGTTCATTCAACGCCATTTCGAGGGGGTGACGCAACAGATGACCCAGACCGTAAGCCGTGAAATCATCACGGTGCTGGGGGATGGGTCGCGTCCGGCCGAGACGCTGATCGGGCAGAAGGTGGCCGAGACGCTGGCGATTGACATCAAGGTCATACCAGCCGAGGCGATACCGGCCAGCGATGCACGCCAGTGGTTCGATTTTTCTGGTATTGTGGTGATCCGCGAGTTCAAGAACAGGTTTCCCACGCTGCGCGCGGTCGCGCTGCCGGATGACGGGCTTGTGCGGCTTTATTTTCTGCGCAACGGGCAGGGGGTCGAACTTGTGTTTGACCGCCGAAGGGTCTCGGCGCGCCAGCCGCACCAGCTTTTGGTCAACATGGTCTTTTTCGGCGTACTGATGACGGTGATTTCCTACATCTACCTGCGTAAACAGCTTCGGCCGATCACCCGGCTGGCGCACGCCGCCGAGGCGTTTGGGCGGGGGCGCAATGTGCCCTATCGCCCGACCGGCGCCATGGAAGTACGCGCAGCGGGCAGCGCCTTTCTGGACATGCGCGCCCGGATCGAGCGCCAGATTGAACAGCGCACCCTGATGCTCTCGGGCGTAAGCCATGACCTGCGTACGCCGCTGACGCGGTTGCGCCTTGGGCTGGCGATGCTGGACGAGGAAGACGCCGCGCCGATGCTGCGCGATGTCGAGGATATGCAGCGGCTTCTGGATGGGTTCCTGGCCTTCGCGCGCGGTGCCCAGGAAGGCGAGGCCACATCGGTTGATCCGATCGCCCTTGTGCACCAGATCGTCGAGGATGCACAGCGCAGCCACGTCAATGTAACCCTGGGAGATATCAGCGGCGAGGGCGAGGTCAGCCTGCGCGAAAGCGGTATACGGCGTGCGGTCGAGAATCTGATCAACAATGCCGTGCGCTATGGCCGCCGCGCCGAGGTGTCCGTCGTCCTGACGGATAAATCCTTGCGCATCCGCGTTGAAGATGACGGGCCGGGCATTCCGGCCGATAGCCGGGAAGAGGCGATCAAACCGTTTTCCCGGCTTGAACCCGCGCGCAATCAGAACCGGGGCACCGGTGTGGGGCTTGGCCTGTCCATCGTGCTTGACGTGGCGCGCGCCCATGGCGGTGCTCTGCGTCTTGGGGAAAGCGAAAGGCTTGGCGGTTTGCAGGCCGATATCGTGATTGCCCGCTAGAGCATGTTGCTCAAAAGTGGGGCACGGTTATGAGCGCTCCGAACATTTGAAATCAATAGGTTAGAGCGTGTTGCGTGAATTTGAGTGAACGCGACACGCTCTAGGGAGACCGGAAAGGGGCTTGCCAGCCCTTACAGGCTGGCGCGCGGGATATCTCTTAGCGGGTGCGCCGCTCGTCAAAGCTCATCGCGATAAAGCCGGGCAGGTGGTCGCCCATCCCTGTCACCCTGCCGCCGCCATTGTCCTGACGCCCACGATCCGAGCCGCCGCCACCGCCGCGACGCGAAGACCGGTCTGGACGCTCGCCGCGCTCGCGCTTGGGGGCTGGGGCTTGCGTTTCAGGGGTAGGAGTAGAGGTGTGAGTAGGGGCGGCTTGCGCCTCCACCACAGCCTGAGCGGTCTCTTGCGGCGCCGCGGTGTCATCCGCCTGTGCCGCAGGCCTTGCGTCTTCGGATTTCTTCGAACGGCGGCTGACGCGCGGTTTGGCGGCTCTTTTCTCGGGTGCGGGGGCGGGTTCGACCTCTGCCTCGGGCGCGCTGCCCGATTGCAGCGGGTTATCGACGCGCGGGATCGGCTTTTGCAACAGATCCTCGATCGCGGCGAGGTTCTTTTCGTCGCGCGGGATGCAGATCATCAGCGCCTTGCCATCACGTCCGGCGCGCCCCGTTCGCCCGATTCGGTGAACGTAATCCTCGGCGTGGCTTGGCACATCAAAGTTGAACACATGGCTTACGGCAGGCACATCAAGCCCACGCGCCGCCACGTCCGAGGCAATCAGAAAGCGCAGGTCGCCGGCGCGAAAGCCGTCAAGCGTGCGGGTGCGTTGACTCTGGTCCAGATCGCCGTGAATCGGCGCCGCGTCATAGCCGTATTTGGTCAGCGACTTGGCAACGATATCGACATCGACCTTGCGGTTGCAGAACACGATGGCGTTGGTGCATTTGTCGCCTTCGCCGTCGATCAGCGCCCGCAGGAGGTTGCGCTTTTCGGTGGCTTCGCGATCGCGCCGCGAGGCCTTGAGCATGACAACGCCCTGCTCGATTGTTTCCGAGGCGGTGGCCTGTCGGGCGACTTCGACACGCTCGGGTGCCGACAGGAAGGTATTGGTGATGCGTTCGATCTCGGGCGCCATGGTGGCCGAGAAAAACAGCGTCTGGCGGGTAAAGGGTGTCAGGCTGAAGATCCGCTCGATATCGGGGATAAAGCCCATATCAAGCATGCGGTCGGCCTCGTCCACGACCATGATCTGAACCCCGGTCAGCAAAAGTTTGCCGCGCTCGAAATGATCCAGAAGACGACCGGGCGTGGCGATCAGAACGTCAACGCCCTTGTCGATCAGCTTGTCCTGCTCCTTGAACGACACGCCGCCAATCAGCAGCGCCTTGGTCAGTTTCAGGTACTTGGAATAGGTGTCAAAGTTCTCGGCCACCTGCGCGGCCAATTCCCGCGTAGGACAGAGCACAAGGCTGCGCGGCATCCGGGCGCGAGCGCGCCCACGTGACAAAAGCGAAAGCATGGGCAGCGTGAAACTTGCGGTCTTGCCGGTGCCGGTCTGGGCGATGCCAAGAACGTCGCGCCCTTGCAGGGCGGGAGGGATCGCCGCCGCCTGAATGGGGGTCGGGGTTTCATATCCAGCGTCCTCGACAGCTTTGAGGACTTTGGGATTTAGGTTCAGGTCTGAGAATTTGGTCATGGGTATCCGCGATTTACGGACACAATCCTGGCCCGTACGTATGATACCGGATCGGGCCCCTCTTGGGCCTGTGGTTCTCCACATGGGTGATCCGGTGGCTTGCACTTACCTGAATATAGGGGGGGTGGTCAATGGAGTGCGCAAAAGCGATGACAATGCTTGGGTCCACCCCATTGTTTATGTCCAAATTGGCAACAATCAGCGGTGATCGGGGAAATGCCGCGCGCGCTTGCGATCCAGATCGAGGGCGACGTTATGCAGGTGGCCACGCTCTGCCAGACGCGCGCGCAGGGCCGGTGTGGCGGTGCAAACCTCGTCAAAGAACCGCCTTAGCGCTGTCTCGCCGCCATCCTCCCAAAGCATCGAGAACAACTCATGCATGTTCAGCCCCACACCTCCGGTGATTGGCGCAGGCTTTAGCCCTTCACGGTACGAGCCATGCCGCAGCCGATAGGCAAAGGCCGATTGCCACCGCTCCCAGTTTGGGGCGTGCAGGTGACACAGACGTGTTTCGGTCAATTCAACCGGCGTGTCATCCATCACCTTGTCGACAAAGGCGTTGTGAATCCGCAGGCTTATGTTCTCAAGCCCGGTGCGCACAAAGATCTTGCCCTCAACATGGCTGACAAATCCGCCATTCAGGTGTGGGCCGAAGGTCGGATAGATCGCATTGGTGTCTTCGCGGCGCTGTCCCTGAAGCCGGGCGCAGGATTTGAACCATTGCTGCCCCTCGGGCGGGGGGTCGGCGGGGTCAGGCGCCAATGCCTCGATCGGGCGGGCCCGCGCGCTTAGCGTGTCGGCGGGCAGGGCGGCCAGTTGCGCGGCCAGCGGGCTTGCAGGCAGCAGGAATTCGTCCACATCTATATGGGCCAGCCAATCCACCTGCGGGCGCTTGTTCAGGCAATGGGTGGCGTTCAGGCTTTGGCGTGGCTGATGGGCATCGGGGCGCCCCTTTCGGCGGCGACGGCGCCAATAGCCCTCGTCACACAGGACCACCCGGCATTTTGGATGCGCGCGCAGGGCGGCCTCGGCTTGCGGGTTCGGGGCATCAAGATAGACGTGAATGCGATGCGCGCCCAGATCAAGGTGATGGGCGGAAAAGTTCAGGATATCGCGGGCCGGCGCCTTGATGGTCGCCACGACGCCCCATGTGGCTGTGTCATTCATCGGCCCAGAATGCGGCCCCGCCAAGGGCGGCGCAAGAGGCAAAGATCGGGCGGGTCGTTAGTCGAATTTGCGCGAAGGGGCGAGAACCGTGGCTTCGCCGATCAACACCTTCTTGCCATTCACCAGACAGCGGCAATCAAGCTGAACCCGGCGCTTGCCGTGATCAATCGCGATCACCTCGACCTCTGCATGAACCATGTCGCCGGGGCGCACAGGGGCGAGAAACTTGAGGCTTTGCCCCATGTAGACGGTGCCGTGACCGGGCAGTTGCTCGCCGATCACCGCCGAAATCAGCCCGGCGGTGAGCATGCCATGGGCAATGCGCCCCTCAAAGATCGTGTCGCGGGCGTAATCGTCATCAAGATGCACCGGATTGCGGTCGGTAGAAACCTCGGCGAACATTTCGATGTCGCGGTCGGTGACAACTTTGCGCAGATGGCGCGTCATGCCCATTTCAATGTCTTCGATGCAGATCGTGCCGCGTGGCATATTATCCAACATGCGCCCCTCCGGGTGGTGTGTTGCGTTGCTCGGTGCGTAATATTAAGCCGTAAAAAACACCAATATTGGAATTTTATTACTTCGCAACCGCAGCAAAATCAAGTCCTTTCTGTCAGCGCAGAAACCCGATGGCATAGCTTGGTGATGAGTTTTCCTTTTGCAGGTAAGCGCTTAGCGCCTCTGGGTCAGGGTGGTGCGACGTTTTGGTTTCCTGCGTCGCAAGCCCGCCGGTGATGAAAAGAGAATCGATATCCTCGCCCATGGCGCCGGCGATATCGGTCAGAACCCCGTCGCCAATCGCCAGAATGCGCGAATCCTCGACGTCGCGGCCAAGCGCGGCAAGGCGGCGGCGGGCAAGGTCATAGATCGGCGGGTGCGGCTTGCCGAAATAGAGGCTCTCACCGCCCATTTCCGTGTAAAGCCGCGCCAGAGCGCCGGCACACCACTCGCGGCTTTCGCCGCGATCCACCACGATATCGGGGTTGGCGCAAAGAAATTTCAGGCCCTTTTGCTTGGCATAAAGCAACTGGGGCCGCATCACCGAGGGGTCGGCGGCGGGATCGAACGGGCCGGCGCAGACGATGCCTTCGGCCTCATCAAGCGGTACGCGCTGAATATTGGCGGGGTTCTCGATCAGGTGCAGCGGTTCAAAGAACTTGGTGTCGCGATCCTCGCCGATGAAGAACACCTTTTCGCCCACCACGCCGCGAAACATTGCCGCGCGCGCGCTGTCGCCCGAGGTGGCGATGGCATCCCAAGCATCCTCGGGCACGCCGAAGCCGACAAGCTGTTTTTCAACGCCGTGACGCGCGCGCGGCGAATTGGTCACCAGAACCACGGTGCCGCCGCTCGCGCGGTAGGCCTGAAGCGCCGCCACGGCCGCGGGAAAGGCGCGCACCCCGTCATGAACGCAGCCCCAGAGATCGACAAACAGGGCGTCGTACTTTGGGGCAATCTCGGACAGGGAGGTGATGATGCTGGTCATGGGCGCGCTCCGGCTTGGCAAATGTTGCGTGAGATATGGCAGGCGCAGGCCGATTTGGCCAGCGACGGAGATATGAGTATTTGGACCAAGAAGAAGGGCAGGGGGCGCTTAACTTTCGTGCGGGCGTACGATGTGATAGCTGCCGCTGAGGTAGGTCAGCGGTTTTTCCCCGGCATTTGACAGCTCAAGCACGCTGCCGATGCAGATCGCGTGGCTGCCGTGGATCATCTGGTCGTTGAGGGCACAGGAAAAGGCGGTGGCGCGGGGCAGGATCGGGCCCTGGGCGCTATCGGTGACGGCGAGGTCGCGAAAGCGGTCGCTGGGGACATCGGGCGAGGGGCCGGCAAAGGCCTTTGCCACGTTGACTGCATCTTCGGGCAGGACATTGACGCAGAAGGCGCGGTTTTCGATGACGGCGCGCGCGATCCGGCTATCGGAGCGCAGGCAGACCAGCACCGAGGGCGGATCGGCGGTGAGCGAGGTAAAGGCGCTGACCGTGGCGCCGACGCGCCCGGCGGGGCCATCGGTGGTGACAACCGTGACCGTGGCCGCAACCTGGCGCATGGCGGCGAGAAAGACGTCGCGATCAACGCTCATGGCTGGTGGCTTTGGGGCTTGGTGGTCACGTGGCGGTCTCCTGTCCAGGATGGCGGGGCTTATGGGTATCGGCGAAATGTGGCGCGGTAAAGGACTTCCCGCGCAGGTGCATGTAGCGCGGGCCGGGCGCGGTTTCAAACCCTGCCCGTGCGGTATTCTGAAATGAGCGCCGGCGCCGGGATCTGAAAAGAAAAACAGCACGCAAGCCGGGGCCTGCGTGCTGTGGCTTTTGTCAAAGCGTCCGGGAGAGCGGCGCTATTTGGTGATGATCTCGGGGCCCATGAAGGTATTGGGCAGGACCGTTGATATCCAGGGCACATAGGTCACGATGATCAGGAACACGAAGAGCACCGCCAGGAACGGCAGCGCGGCGCGCACCACCGCCATCATCGGCATCCCCGCCACGCCCGAGGTGACGAAGAGGTTGAGACCGACCGGCGGGGTGATCATGCCGATTTCCATGTTCACCACCATGATGATGCCAAGGTGGATCGGGTCGATGCCAAGTTCCATTGCGATCGGAAACACCAGCGGCGCGACGATCACCAGAAGGCCCGAGGGCTCCATGAACTGCCCGCCGATCAGCAGGATCACGTTGACCATCACCAAAAACATCACCGGGCCAAAGCCCGCGCTCAGCATGGCGTTGGCGATGCTTTGCGGGATCTGCTCGTCGGTCAACACGTGCTTGAGAATGAGCGCGTTGGCGATCACGAACAACAGCGTGACAGTCAGCTTGCCCGCATCCAGCAGGGTCTTTTTCGTATCCGGGTGCACAAAGGCGGTCAGGAGCGCCTGTGGCCTGCGCATCAGGCTTATCGAGGTGCCATCCGAGGCCGACAGCGGCCCCATGTCCTTATAGACGAAACAGGCGATGAAAAAGGAATAGACCGCCGCCACCGCCGCCGCCTCTGTGGGGGTGAAGATACCGCCATAGATGCCGCCAAGGATGATCACGATCAGGAACAGGCCCCAGCCGGCCTCGCGCCCCGAGGTCCAGACTTCGCCCCAGCCTTTCCACTCGCCCTGCGGCAGGCCCTTGATCTTGGCGATGGCATAGATGGTGATCATCAGCATGGAGCCGGCCATGATGCCCGGAATGACGCCCGCAAGGAACATCCGGCCCACCGAAACGTTGACCGAGGCCGCATAGACCACCATCACGATCGAGGGCGGGATAAGGATGCCGAGCGTCCCCGCGTTACAGATCACGCCGGCGGCGAACTCTTTCGTATAGCCGACCTGACGCATGCCCGCGATCACGATAGAGCCGATGGCGACCACCGTTGCAGGTGAGCTGCCCGAGAGGGCGGCAAACAGCATGCAGGCAAACACACCCGCAATCGCCAGACCGCCCGGAAGATGCCCCACGCAGGCGATTGAGAAGCGGATGATCCGCTGTGCGACGCCGCCGGTGGTCATGAAGCTTGACGCCAGGATGAAGAACGGGATCGCCAGCAGGGTATAATGGCCGACGAAAGCCTCAAGCAGGGTGCCCGCGACCGAGGCCAGCGAGCTGTTGGAATAGATCAACAGGAACAGTGTCGAGCTGAGGCCAAGCGAGACGGCAATCGGCACACCGATCAAAAGCAGGGTGACGACCATCGTAAAGAGCAAAAGCACGTCCATTATCGTGTTCCTTCCTGGCTATCGTGCTCATGGCTGGCGCGAATTTCGTCTAGTTCATCCTCGACCTCGTGAGAGGCGACAAGGCGGTCAACCTCGCCTTTCCAGACCTGCACGGCGACCTGCGAAAACCGCAGCACCAAGAGCAAGGCCGAAATCGGCAGCACGATATAGGGCACGACCTTGGGCAGCTTTTCATAGCTGTCGCCATAGTTGATCATGTCTTCGAGAAAGCGGAACACGCCAAGCATCGGCACGTCCTGAACCTCGTAAAAGCTCTGGCTGCGGGCGCTCGTGTCAAACCCGGTCGGGAACCAGCGCCCCGAGGTCGGCGGAAGATCGGCGAACACCGCCCAGTAATCATAGGCGCCCTTGAGCAGCAGCAGTGAGAACATCAGGCAGGCCCCGACCGAGATCAGCGCCAGCATCCGGCGCACCGGCGGCGGTGTCATGTTCAGAACCGCATCGACCCCGAGGTGGGCATGTTTCTTGACCGCATAGGGTGCACCCAGCAACACAAGCCAGCCGAACATGAACACGGTCAGTTCCAGTGCCCAGAGGATGTTTGAATTGAAGATATATCGCGCTATGACATTGGCAAAGGTCACCACTGTCATGAGACCAAGAAGGGCGGCAATCACCGATTCCTCGATAGTGTCGATTAGCCCGGTTTTGTGCTTCATCGTCCCGTTTCCCAGATTTTGTTGTTATTTCTTACACTTCGGGCGGGTCTTTTGAACCCGCCCGATGCTGACACAGACCTTTGTTGCCAAGGGTCGTACTGGTTAAACCCGGATTATGAGTTCGAGTTTGACGCAACGGCCGCGTCGATGTTTTCCTGGCCGACATCGCCTTTGAACTGGTCCCAGACCGGGTTCATGACATCAACCCATTTGGCACGCTGTTCGGGGGTCAGTTGACGCACAACGCCACCGGCCGCGATGATCGCCTCTTTGGCTTCGGCATTCACCTTGGACGATTCTGCGTTGCGGATGTCGGTCACTTCCTTGACGATGCTCAGGAACTGATCGCGCACGGCCGGCTCAAGGCTTTCAAGCCAGTCCACATTTGTCACCAGAAGATAGTCGATGATGCCGTGGTTGGTTTCGGTGATCCCGTCCTGAACCTCAAAGAACTTCTGGCCATAGATGTTGGACCAGGTGTTTTCCTGACCATCGACAACGCCCTGTTGCAGCGCGCCGTAAACCTCGGAAAAGGCCATCTTCTGGGGGCTGCCACCGATGGCGGCCATTTGCGCGACCAGAACGTCCGACGACTGCACCCGGAACTTGAGGCCATTGGCATCCGACGGGGCGATCAGCGGCTTGTTGGCCGACATCTGTTTCATGCCATTGTGCCAATAGGCCAGGCCCTGAAGGCCGCGACGCTGCATCGAATCGAGCATCGCCTGACCGGTGTCCGACCCCTGGAACGCGTCAACCGCGTTCACGTCCGTAAACAGGAACGGCAGGTCGAACAGGCGGAACTGCTTGGTGAATTTTTCGAACTTCGACAGCGACGGCGCGGCGAGTTGCACATCGCCCTGAAGCATCGCTTCAAGCACCTTGTCATCGTTGTACAGGGTCGAGTTCGGGAACACTTCCATGCACATCGTGCCGTTCATCTCATCGTTGACGCGCTGTTCAAGAAGCGAGGCGGCGATGCCTTTGGGGTGCTTGTCGGTGTTGGTGACGTGGCTGAACTTGAC
>JAVVFB010000300.1:0-3248 GCA_032251095.1 Roseovarius sp.
CGATCCAGGCGCGCTGCATGTCGCGCAGTGCTTCGGCCTGTTTCGGCGCATGGCTTGAATACCGCAGCGCCTCGGCATCCGCCGCCTTGAGGCGGCTCATCAGGTCAGCGTAAAATCCGTTCAACCAGCCATCCCAATGGCTCAGCTCCTGATAGGTACAAGCGCCCATGCCAAAGGTGGTAGAGCCGCCAGGCGTGGCCTCGATACAGAGCTCTGCCGCCTTGCCGATACAGTCTTGGCCGCCGCCTGCCTCAAGACATGCGGTGACCGGCGCGATGTCGAACACCGGATCTTGCGCCGCCAAGGGCGCAGGCAAAAGCACAAGTGCCGCGATCAGGCGTTTCACCCCATCGCCCCCATCAATTCGCGCCCGATCAGCATGCGGCGGATTTCCGAGGTGCCAGCCCCGATTTCCATCAGCTTGGCATCGCGGAACAGCCGCCCGACGGCGGCGTCATTGAGGAAGCCGGCGCCGCCCATGGCCTGCACCGCCTGATGCGCCTGTTTCATCGCCTCTTCCGAGGCATAAAGACAACAGGCGGCCGCATCCTGACGGGTGACATCGCCGCGGTCACAGGCCTTGGCAACCTCGTAGACATAGGCGCGGGCGGAATTCATCGCGGTGTACATATCGGCGATCTTGCCCTGCATAAGCTGGAAGCTGCCAATCGGCTGGCCAAATTGCTTGCGCTCGGCGAGGTAGGGCATGATTTCATCCAGACAGGCGGCCATGATGCCGGTGCCGATGCCCGCAAGCACCACCCGCTCGTAATCAAGCCCCGACATCAGCACTCGCACGCCCTTGCCCTCTTGCCCAAGGATGTTTTCAAACGGCACCTCGACGTCCTCAAAGATCAGCTCGGCGGTATTGCTGCCGCGCATGCCAAGCTTGTCGAAATGCGGGCTGGTGCTGAAACCCTTCATGGTTTTCTCGATCAGAAAGGCGGTGATGCCCTTGCTGCCGGCCTCGGGATCGGTCTTGGCGTAAACCACCAAAGTGTCGGCATCCGGGCCGTTGGTGATCCAGTATTTGCTGCCGTTAAGCTTGAAGTGATCGTTGCGCTTTTCGGCGCGCAATTTCATCGACACCACGTCGCTTCCCGCCCCCGCCTCTGACATGGCAAGCGCGCCTACGTGATCGCCCGAGACCAGCCCCGGCAGGTATTTCGCCTTTTGCTCGGGCGTGCCGTTAAGCTTGATCTGATTGACGCAGAGGTTGGAATGCGCGCCATAGCTCAGCGAGACAGAGGCCGAGGCGCGCGCGATTTCCTCGACCGCGATCACATGCGCGAGGTAGGACATGCCGACGCCGCCAAACTCTTCGGGCACGGTGATGCCCAAGAGGCCAAGATCGCCCATTTCTTTCCAGAGTTCGTTGGGAAAGGCGTTGCTGGTGTCGATCGCGGCCGCCATCGGCTTGACCCGCTCTTGTGCCCAGCGATGCACCATCTCGCGCAGGGCATTCACATCCTCGCCCAGATCGAATTGCATGACCGCGTTGAACATCGCCCTCTCCCTCTTTGCCGGAATTTATTGAACACTTGTTCATTTTATAGCCACAGATCCCGAGTCGGGTCAACAGGCTTGCCCGTCAGCCCTGTTTCGCGTTCAATCTTGGATCGAGGACAAAACGGGTCTGGCTGAGGTTCTGAAAGGTCTCGGGCAGCATCGGGGCCAGAAAAATCAGGTTCCAGCTTTGCCGAGACACCGCCGAAGGGATCACGATGATGCCGTATTTCTGCAATTGCGCGCCGCCCCAGGCGCGCCGCTCGGGCGTGGCATTGTCGGGGAAAAGCCACTCGGCCTCGGGGATATCCTCGGGGGTGAAAACCTTGACACGCGACGGATCGGCCACCTGAAAGGCGGTCATCACATGGGGCTGTGTGTCAAGCACGCGAAAGCCCTTGTGCACTGCCACCTCCAGGATCGCCGTGCTCGGATCAAGCGCGCAATAGACCGCCCGCGTGCCAACCGGGTTCCAGCGGCCACCGGCCTGAAACGCGCCCTCGCCGCCCGACCATGTCGGCGCATGTTTCGCCCGGTCAAGCCGATGCGCCCAGACACCGCCACCGCCAAGGGCCTCGGGCAAGGGCGTCACAGATAGACGCCGTAATCAATCTGGCGCAACACCCGGTCGACAAGCGCCGCACCGATGAAGGTGTCCAAAAGGTCGATCGGGCGCTGCCCGTCAAGCGCCATCTGTTCGCCGCGCATCCAGTCAAGCGCCGCGTCGCGCCCGCCGAACACATCCTCGGCCCGCGTCAAAAGGATTGCGAACAACACGAGTTGCGAACTGACCCCGCTTGAAAGCGGGCGCTCGGCCCCCTTGAGGCGCTTGAGCTGCGAAACGCTGATCGCGAGGATCTCGGCCCATGTCCGGTCCGGCAGTTCAACCAGTGCGGCGCGAAAACTGGCCAGCATCCTTGCGGGCAGCCCCTTTTCAATCTCGCGGTGCACTTCGAATGCGGTGCGCGGCGCCGGGCCTTTGCGGTCCAGGTATTTCCAGGACTGTTCAAGTTCTTCGCGGCTGGCGATGTCGAACGGCATGGCTTGACCCTTGATATTTGGGCACATGCCCTCGGGGGATGTGCCTTGGGGGATGACCTCGGGATGATGGGGTCATTTGAGCCAATCAATTAGGTCATTTTGACCAAAAAGTCAAGTCTGCGCCTGAAACACCGATCCCACCTCGGCCCGGATGATCCGCGCGATCTGGGCGCAATCCATCTGGCTGAAGGTCAGCGGCAGGCGCATGTCGATGATCCCGCGCAGGATACGGTCACTGGCGGGCATCGGCGTGCTTGGGGCATAGCGCCAGCTGTCATAGCGGCTGGTGAAACCGCTCGGCTCGGCATCGCCGAACCACTTGAGCTCGACGCCACGATCAAGACAGCGCCTGAGCACCTCGGCGATCGCCGTGTCCGCCCAATCGAGCAACAGAAACTGGATCGACGAGCCGACCATGGTTTCGGCTTCTGGCCGCTCGACCAGGCGCAGGCCCGGCGTGCCGCGCAAGCCGTCCTCGACCACGCGATAGCGCGCGTTCCATTTCGCGCATTGCGCATCAAGCGCGCGCAGTTGTGGCCGCAAAATCGCCGCACGCAGATGATCCATCCGACCGGACACATTCGGCGTGTCGTATTTCACCCGCTCGAATACCTCGGCGGGGGGCACGGTGCCATTGCGATTGTAAAGCATGTACGAGCCCGACAGCATGATCGCACGCGCCGCCATCTCATCGTCATCGG
>JAVVFB010000301.1:0-3236 GCA_032251095.1 Roseovarius sp.
CCCGCACCGCCAATACGACGGCGCTACCGTGGTCTAATTTTGCACCGCCGTTCTCACCGAGGCCGCCAGCACGACCCTGAACACGGGAAGCCAGAGGTGCCGCAAGGAAATCGCGGATCCCAACCCAATTACTGGCGTAATCGAAACGCTTACGCCGTACCGGAGTGCTGGGCCTATGCAGAATGAGGTGCTGCAATGACTAGGCTCGACGTTCGTGCCAACCGCGCCGGTGCCAAGTGGTCGCGCCGCGAGCAGTTGGGGCGGCTGTTGTGGGCGCTGGTGTTTCCTGCCTTCCGGCTGATACCGCGGCCGTTCTGGGGTTGGCGGCGCTGGTTATTACGTCGCTTTGGCGCGCGCGTCGGCGTGGACGTGCATGTCTATCCCAGTGTGCGCATCACCATCCCCTGGAACCTGACCATCGACGACGAGGCTGCGGTTGGCGACGAGGTGCGTCTCTACGCTCTTGGGCCGATCCGCATCGGCGCCAGAGCCACCGTTTCGCAGGGGGCGCACTTATGCGCGGGCACCCATGACCTTTCCGACCCGGCGCGCCCACTTCTCAAGCCGCCGATAACGATCGGGGCCGACACCTGGATCTGCGCGGATGCATTTATTGGGCCGGGGGTGACCATCGGTCCAAGATCCATCGTCGGGGCTCGGGCTGTTGTCATGCGCGATGTACCCGCTGACACCACAGTGGTCGGAAATCCCGCCCAAGCCATAAAGGAGAAACAAAATGAAGGCCACTAAGTCGATTGGCGGTTATCGTTACACCGACGCTGCTGAAAATACCTCGCACTCCTATATTCTCCCAGCGTTGAAAGCAGAACTGGGCCGTCTCTCACCAACCTCGATGCGATTGTTCGATCTGGGGTGTGGCAATGGGAGCGTTGGTGCAAGCCTGAGTGAACTTGGCTGGGAGGTTGAAGGCGTTGATCCTTCGGTTGAGGGCATTTCCCAAGCGAAGACCGAGTATCCCGAACTGCGCTTCGAGATCGGCTCCGCCTATGATGATCTGGCCCGGCGTTTCGGTCGCTTCCCAGTGGTGATCAGCCTGGAGGTGGTCGAGCATGTCTACGCTCCGCGTGATTATGCTCGCACGCTTGCGGATTTGATTGAGCCCGGGGGCACGGCGATAATTTCGACCCCGTATCATGGTTATGTCAAAAATGTCGCCCTTGCGCTCAGCGGCAAGATGGACGCACATTTCACGGCACTTTGGGATCATGGGCATATCAAGTTCTGGTCTTTTCGAACGATGACTCAACTGTTGTCAGAGGCTGGTTTGCAAGAGATTCGCTTTTCGCGCGTCGGTCGTATTCCGCCGCTCGCAAAATCCATGATCGCAATTGCCAGAAAACCAACCTGATGCTGACCACCATCATCCTCACCCGCGATGAAGAGCGTCATATCGCCCGCGCCATCGCGTCGATCTCGGCGCTTGGGGGGCGTGTGGTGGTTGTGGATTCGGGCTCGACCGACCGCACGGTCGAGATCGCCGAATCGCTGGGGGCCAGCGTCCTGCACAACCCATGGACCACGCATGCGCGCCAGTTCAACTGGGCGCTCGATCATCTGACCGAGCCTGCGGATTGGGTGCTGAGGCTCGATGCGGATGAGATCGTCTCCCCCGAACTCGCGGCGCAGATCGCCAGGACCCTGCCCACACTCGGGCCCGAGATCGAAGGCGTGATCGTGGGGCGGCGCATGGCCTTCATGGGGCGCGTGATCCGGCATGGCGGCCTCTTTCCGATCCGCGTGCTGCGGCTCTTTCGTCATGGCAAGGGTCGGTGCGAAAACCGCTGGATGGATGAGCATATCAAGGTGTCCGGTGAGGTGGCCGATCTTTCCGGAGAGCTTCTGGACGACAACCTGAATCCCCTGACCTGGTGGACGACAAAGCACAACAGCTATGCCAGCCGCGAGGTGGTCGATCTGCTGAACCTGGAATACCGATTCATGGCCCATGACAGCATGGACGGGTTGAGCCACAGCCAGCAGGCCGGACTGAAGCGCTGGCTGAAAGAGCGCGTCTACGCCCGCCTGCCGGGTGGCAGCAGGGCCTTTGCCTATTTTCTCTACCGCTACGTGCTGCGGCTGGGCTTTCTGGACGGACGGGAAGGGACCGCTTTTCACGTTCTGCAGGGCTTCTGGTATCGCTATCTGGTCGATGCGAAACTGCATGAAGTCAAACGCTACATGCGTATTCACGAGGTCGATGCGGTCACCGCAATTGACCGCGTCCTGGGTATAAAGGTGAGTGAATGACCCTCTCGATAGTCACGGCTGTATATAACAGGGCCGACACGATCGGGGATGCGCTGCGCAGCCTGCAACGCCAGACTTGGACGGATTTCGAACATGTCGTGCAGGATGGCGGGTCTTCTGATGGCACGTTGGACATCATTGCGCAGAACGCCGATCCGCGCATTTTTCTTCAAAGCGCCGCGGATGGCGGCATTTATGATGCGCTCAACCGCGGGATCGCGCGCGCACGGGGCGATATCGTGGGGCTTTTGCATTCCGATGACCTTCTGGCAGATGAAACTGTCTTGTCGCGGGTTGCCAAGGTCTTTGAAGACCCCTTGGTGGACGGTGTCTATGGTGATCTGGAATATGTCGCGAAGGACGATCCCACTCGGGTGATCCGCTACTGGCGGGCCGGCGCGTATCATCCCGGTCTGCTGTCGCGCGGGTGGATGCCGCCGCATCCCACGCTGTTTCTGCGCCGCGCGGTGTTCGAGACCCACGGTATGTACGACACCGGGTTTCGCATTGCCGCCGATTACGAAGCGATCCTGCGTTGGCTTGTCAAAGGCGACGTCCGGCTTGCCTATATCCCGGAAGTTCTGGTCAGGATGCGTGTTGGTGGCGAGAGCAACAAATCTCTCGACCGCGTGCTTCGCAAGAGCCGGGAAGATTTGCGCGCTATCCGCCGCCACGGTGTCGGGGGTCTTGGCGTGTTGGCCGCCAAGAACTTGGGCAAGCTGTCGCAATTCGTGCGGCGGGACAGAAATTTGGAATGATTGACGAATTGGGAGACGGAATGAAACGGGCACTGATCACCGGCATCACCGGGCAGGACGGCAGCTATCTGGCGGAATTTCTGCTGAAAAAGGGCTATGAGGTTCATGGCATCAAGCGGCGGGCGTCGCTCTTGAGCTATGCGGGAAACTGGGTGACGGAGTTTGAGAAGGCGGCGTATCGTGGCGGGTGATCAAGCCTGCCAGAACTTC
>JAVVFB010000302.1:0-3204 GCA_032251095.1 Roseovarius sp.
GGCGCAGCGCATTCAAGAAGATTACCTTCGTATTTTGCGATTCTTCCGGTTTCACGCGTGGTACGGCGATCCAAAGGGTGGGCTTGATGCCGAGGGGCTTGCCGCCTGTGCGATGCACACCGACGGCTTGGCGGGCCTCTCGCGTGAACGCGTCAGCGCCGAGATACTCAAGCTTTTGGGCGCAGCCGACCCAGCCCCGTCTGTTGCCGCAATGCGAAGTGTGGGCGTTCTGATGGCGGTGTTGCCGGGGGCAGAGGATCGCGCGCTCGGTCCTCTTGTTCACCTGGAATCAGTCACTGATACGCCCCCAGACGCTATTCGGCGTCTGGCTGTGCTGGGTGGTCAGGACGTCACCGCGGGCCTGCGCCTGAGTAAGGCACAGGCCCGGCGGCTTGCGCATTTACGCGAGGGTGCGCTGGGCACGATGGGCGCGGCTGAGCTGGGCTATCGTTATGGCATGGTCGAGGGGCTTGATATCTTGGTGTTGCGCGCCGCGTTTCTGGAGCAGCCGCTCGCGGCCGGATATGGCGATGACCTGGCGCAGGGTTCGGCGGCCAGATTTCCGGTCAAGGCGGCAGATCTTATGCCAAGCTATCGCGGCGCGGCGCTAGGTGCGCAATTGGCCAAGCTGGAAAAACGCTGGATCGCGTCGGGTTTTCGCCTTGGCCGCGATGATCTGGTCTAAGCACCCTTTATTGCCCCCGCTACTCGGGCTAAAGCCAAGGCCATGAGCCAACATAAAATCATCCGCTTGGGGTATCAGGGCGACGGGATCGCCCAAGGCCCGGTTTTCGCCCCCCTTACCCTGCCCGGCGAGGTGGTCAGCGGAACGCTTGACGGTCAGGCGTTGCGCGATGTCAAGATCGACACGCCCTCCCCCGACCGGGTCGCACCGCCCTGCCGGCATTTCAAATCCTGCGGTGGATGCCAGCTTATGCATGCGTCGGATGATTTCCTCGCGGGCTGGAAGCAGGATGTGGTGAAAGCCGCGCTAGGCGCGCATGGGATCACGGCCGAATTTGCGCCGATCCACGTGTCGCCCGCCCAATCGCGGCGGCGTGCGACACTGACCGCGCGGCGCACCAAAAAGGGTGCGATGGCCGGGTTTCATGCCAAGGGATCGGATGTTGTCATCGAAATCCCCGACTGCAAGCTGTTGCACCCTGCCCTTTTGGGCGCGGTGCCGATTGCTTGTGATCTTGCAGTGACCGGGGCGAGCCGCAAGAATGGTATTTCCGTCTCGGTAACCCTGTCGGTGAACGGGTTGGATATCGCGGTAAGCGAGGGCAAGCCGCTGGACGGGCCGTTGCGCATTGCGCTGGCGGCGCTGGCGGATCGCCATAACCTTGCGCGGTTGGCCTGGGATGACGAAGTGGTCGTGACCCGTCATGCGCCGGATCAGATTTTTGGCGCGGCGCGGGTTCTTCCGCCGCCGAATGCGTTTCTACAGGCGACGGCAGAGGGCGCGGCGGCCCTGCTTGCCGATGTGAAGGCGATTGTTGGTGGGGCAAAACGCATCGCCGATCTGTTTGCGGGGTCAGGCACCTTTGCCCTGCCGCTTGCGAAAAACGCCGAAGTGCGCGCGGTCGAGGGCAGTGCCGCCATGTGCAAGGCTCTGGATGCCGGGTGGCGCAAGACCCAAGGCCTCAAATCTGTCACGACCGAGGCGCGCGATCTTTTCCGCCAGCCGCTTTTGCCGGACGAGTTGAAGCGCTTTGATGCGGTGGTGATCGACCCGCCCCGCGCCGGGGCCGAGGCGCAGATTGCCGAAATTTGCCGGGCGCGTGTGCCTGTCATCGCCTATGTGTCATGCAGCCCGACAAGCTTTGCCCGCGATGCCAAGGCGCTTTTGGCCGCGGGCTATCAGCTTGATCGTTTGCGCGTGGTGGATCAATTCCGCTGGTCCTCGCATGTCGAACTGGTGGCGGGATTCACGTTAAACCCTGCGTGATCGGCGTAATTTTCCCTATCCCCAAGCGGCCGATTTATTGTATGAACAGGGCGAGCAGGACAACGGCAGTTTTTGATGAAAACGATTAGATTTTTTGTGTTGGTTGCGGCCCTTTTGGGCCTTGCGGCCTGTGGCGCCCCGTCAAAGTTCAAAACCTACAACGGCCCCGAGGTGACCCGGATCATCGTCAACAAGGGCGACCGTGAGATGTTTTTGATGCACCACAACAGGGTGCTGAATTCCTATGAGGTCGATCTTGGGTTTGCCCCCGAGGGCCACAAGGAATTCGAAGGGGACGGCAGGACGCCAGAGGGCGATTACACCGTCGACCGGCGCAATCCCAACAGCTCTTTCCACCTGTCGCTTGGCATCTCTTACCCCAATGAACAGGATATTGCCTATGCCAAGGTTGCCGGAAAATCGCCGGGCGGGGATATCTTTATTCACGGCGAGCCGAACAAGCTCGGGATTTTTGGTCCGGATTGGACGGCGGGGTGCATTTCCGTCACGAACGGCGAGATCGAGAATATCTATGCCATGGTCCGCGACGGAACGCCTGTGACGATCAATCCCTGATCACCCGCCCAGAACCATTGTCCACCAGATCTTGCCGTTGTTTTCCTGAAGCCAGGAGAAGCCCATTTTTTTGGCGTCCGGCGCAAGAATGACGCGGCGCGAGCCGGGGTCTTCCATCCATGCCGAGAGGGTTTCAAGCTCGGTTTCATAGGTTTCCGATATCGCCTCGCCAATCAGGTGCCCGGTGTAGCCAACGCGCTGAATTCGCTCGATTGGCGACGAGCCGTCAGAGCCAAAGTGCCAGGGTCGGTTTTGCAGCGACATATCGCGTGAATGGGTCGCGGCGGCGGCGTTCAGGGATGCGTCAAGAACAAGAGGCGATTGACCGGCGGCCTGACGCAGGGAGTTGACCGAATCAAGCATGCGGAACTGGATTTCGGCCGTGTCGCCGGATCGGATGCGATAAAGCTTGGGCAAGGGTTTGCCGTCGGAGCCAAGCTGCGGTGGCGGTGGCGGGGCCGCACAGGCGGCCAAGGCCAAAAGTGCCGACAGAAAAATGATGTAAAGGCGCGCCATGATGTCAAACCACTCGAAATTGTTGTAGTCTTTGCTTTATCGCGAGAGGCGTTGCGATTCAAACCCACATACGCGCAAGTTCGCCACATGACAGTTGTTTGAATTGCGACTGCGTCATTCAAGTCATATGTTCTTGCAATCCAAGGACCAAAATCTGGAGA
>JAVVFB010000303.1:0-3200 GCA_032251095.1 Roseovarius sp.
GTCGTCTTCTGCTCGGCTTGCGCCCGGTCCTCGGCGGCATCTGCAACCAGCTCCTCAAGCTGCAATTCCAGCTGGTCGAGCAACTTGGCGCTGCGTTCCGCGCTGCGGCCATACTTGTCGCGCTTGAGCATCGCGATCTCGAGGCCCGCGATCAGCGCCTCGGACGCCGACACCACGGCGTTCGAGCGGGCCAGCTCAGCCTTTGTGGCCGCCAGTTCGGCGCGCATGCTATCGAGTTCGGAGGCGGCATCTGACATGGTCACAATCTACCATGCCGGTTCGCGAATGCCCATGAAAAACGGGGCTATAAGCGCGATTTACCCAACCTTTGCAGGGCGTTGTGTCCAGCGTGGATTGCGCCAGTCAATGCCCTCCAACGAAGGTGTTTGGGGATACCCCCTTTGGTGATGCTGACGAATCTTTTCCGGAGGAGGTTCAGGTCCTTGATCCAGGCCATCCGCTCTTTGGGCGCAGGTTCCAGGTTCTTGGCCGCTCGTTGTTTCGCAGGGGCAGTTCTTCGCCCTTCTACGAGGTCGCGTATTGCGATGGCGTGACACTGAATGTGCCGGTGGCGGTGACCGAGCCGTGTGCTTTGCTGACTTCTCCTACCAAACTGAGCGTGGAGGCTTTGCTGGAGCTACTAAATGTGGTAAGTTTGGATCATGAGCACGGCACCCGAAGATCTTTGGACGATGCTGCCGGTGACGCTGAGGCGCCAGATCGTCGACGACATAGCCGTGGTTCTGGCGGAGGTCTTTCGTGATGTCCGAGTTGATCCAACTGGCGCATCTGAAGCGCAAGGCGGTCGTCTACATTCGGCAATCGACGCCGCATCAGGTCGTGAGCAACCAAGAGAGCCTGCGGCTGCAATACGCGCTCAGCCAACGCGCCCGCGATCTTGGATGGCATGAAGCCGACATTGACGTGATCGACGCCGATCTCGGTCTGAGCGGCGCCTCGGCCGCACATCGCAGCGGGTTCCAGGAACTTGTCGGTCGGGTCGGGCTCAGCGAAGTGGGGATGATCCTGTCCGTCGACGTGACGCGGCTCGCGCGTAACTGCTCGGATTGGTATCCTCTTTTGGACATCTGCGGGCTGCGGGGATGTCTGATCGCCGATCGCGACGGCGTCTATGACCCGGGCAGCGCCAACGGGCGCCTTCTGCTTGGCCTTAAGGGCACCATATCCGAACTCGAGCTGCATACGATCCGCAGCCGCCTGACGACGGGCTTGATCGCCAAGGCTCAGCGCGGGGAGCTCGCCCTCACCTTGCCGGTCGGTCTCGTGCGGGATGCCGGTGGTGTCGTGCTGAAGGATCCCGATATGGGTGTTCAGGACCGGCTTGGTCTTGTGTTCGAACTCTTTCTGAAGCTGCGCAGCATCGCCAAAGTGATGCGCATGCTGAACAATCGCGGTCTCGATCTGCCACGCCGGGACCGGCATGGCGAGTTGCACTGGGCGCGCGCGACGGTCTCCGCGGTTGCCACGATCCTGAAAAATCCCGCTTACGCAGGGGCCTTCGTCTATGGCCGAACCCGCATGCGGGAAGCCACGCCGGACAGCCGGTCTCCGGCAAAAGCGAAAGTGGCGAGATCTCTTGAAGAATGGCGCATCGTCGTGAAGGACCGGTATCCGGCCTATATAGACTGGCCGACTTATGAGAAAATCCGCAGCATCGTAAATGACAATCGGGCCGAGTATATGCGCACCAAGACACGAGGCATCCCCCGCGACGGCGACCTTCTTTTGCACGGCATCGTGTGGTGCGGACGGTGCGGCCACAAGATGTATGTCCGATACAAGGGCGGCGGAGAGTATGTCTGCAACCATTTACGCACCCATTCCGGATTGCCCACTTGCCAGCATATCCGGGCTCAGGCAGTGGACGCCGCTGTTGCCGACGCATTCCTGACCGCATTGGCTCCCGCGGAACTCGATGCCCTGTCGCGCGCCCGCCGGGCCCAGAGCAAGATCGACGGAGCCTTGCGTGCAAACGCCGAACGCGAGGTTGAACGCACACGCTATGCAGCCGCTTTGGCACAGCGACAGTATAATCGCGTCGACCCTGACAACCGTCTCGTGGCCGCCGAACTTGAACGTCGCTGGGAAAGCGCGCTGATGGAGGCTCGGGCGGCGGAGGCGGCGCTGGCCGAGCAGTCCGCACAGCAACCGCCCGCGCATGTTGCCCTGGGGAAAGCTCTTACCGGCAAGGTTGTGGCGCTGGCGGGGCGTCTACCACAAATCTGGACGGATCCCGATGTCACAGACGCGCATCGCAAGGCGCTCCTGCGCTGCCTGGTGGACAAGGTGGTGCTCGACCGGACGCCCGAGAGCGCGCTGGTCCGCATCGTATGGCGCGGTGGGGCGGTTACCGACCTCGATATCAAAATGCGGGTCACGGCGATCGCAAAACTCGCTCGGGGTGGCGAAATGCGGGCGCGCCTGCTCGACTTGGCGAAAGAAGGCCGACCCGACAGTGAAATTGCTCGCCTTCTCACCGAAGAGGGTCACCGATCGGCCAACTGTGCCGACAAGGTTCTTCCCGTCACCGTGCAACGTATCCGGCTGGCCGAAGGCATCAAGGCGCCTCCTTCGTGCAGGCGGTGGGAGCACGATCCCGGCTTCCTGAGCACAACAGAACTTGCTGCCAAGTTGGGGATTCCGGTCAACTGGCTCTACGTCCAGATCAGGAAGAAGCGTATGCTCATCGAACCTCAGCCAACCGGTGCCTATCTGTTTCCCGACACTTCAGCAGTGTTGGACGGAGTGCAGAACCTGCGAAATCACGTGATCGGCGAACTGGATTTGAGAATCTGTCAGCCTGACAATGGGGGGTATCAACATGGGTGATCGTGGGAAGGGATCGACTGGCGGCGTCCGGATTGGGGTGCTCCACCTGCGCGGGTGGGATGATTTTGTCGCCAGATATGCGTTATTTATATGGTTCATCGACCTGATTTTTGGTAGTTAGGCGCATGTCGAAACCTGCTGAAAACCTATCCGACGATCCCGCCGTTCTGAAGGCGATGATCGCGATATTGCAGGCAGAAAACGCCAAGATATCTGCCACGCTGCGGGTTCATGACCAACTGGTGCAGGCCCTGCGTCTGCGGATCGCCAAACTCCAGAAACTGGCCTTCGGCAAATCCTCGGAAAAGATCGAGCGTGAGATCGAGCAACTGGAATTAGCACTGGAAGAC
>JAVVFB010000304.1:0-3182 GCA_032251095.1 Roseovarius sp.
GCGCATCGCCTGAAGCGCATGGGTGCGCTCGGTCTGGCTCAGCTCACCAGAAAGCGAGACAACCGAAAACCCGCGATTGGCAAAGCGCGCGGTCAGGCGCGCCACGGTGGCGCGGGTATTGGCAAAGACGATGGCGTTTTGCGCGTCGTGATAGCGCAACAGGTTGATGACCGCGCTTTCGGCATCCTGCGGGGCGACACGCAGCGCCTGATAGGTGATATCGGCGTGCTGCTTGGTGCCCGACTGGGTGCTGACGCGCACGGCGTCACGCTGAAACTGTTGCGCAAGCTTGGCGATCATCGGCGGCACGGTGGCCGAGAACATCAGAGTGCGCCGATCCTCGGGGGCGGCGGCCAGCATGAATTCAAGGTCTTCGCGAAAGCCAAGGTCGAGCATTTCGTCGGCCTCATCCAAGACCACCGCGCGCAGCGATGTCATGTCAAGCGAACCGCGCTTGATGTGGTCACACAACCGCCCCGGCGTGCCGACAACAATATGCGCGCCCCGATCCAGCGTGCGGCGCTCGTCGCGCATGTCCATCCCGCCGACACAGCTTGCAACCCGCGCGCCGGCCTCGGCATAAAGCCAGCTCAACTCACGCATGACCTGAAAGGCCAACTCGCGCGTCGGCGCCACGATAAGCGCCATCGGCGCGGCGGCCGGGGGCAGGGTTTCGGCTTCACCCAGAAGGGTCGGTGCAATGGCAAGCCCAAAGCCCACCGTCTTGCCCGAGCCGGTCTGGGCCGACACCAACAAATCAGACGTGGCAAGGTTTGGGTCTGTGACCGCCTCTTGCACGGCTGTCAGGGTGTCATAGCCGCGCGCGGCAAGGGTTTTGGAAAGGCTGGAGATGATCATAGGTTCTGGGTCTGCTTTGGTAGGGGGGAGGGGCGCATATGGGCGCAAGCCGCGACCCTTACCCGACCTTCGCAAGGATGTATATGGCCAAATGCGAAGAGGCCAACGCGCGCCCTTGCCGTGGGGGCGTGATTGGGTCACCTTGTTCGGCAAAGCCCACCAAAGATCAGGAGCCCTGCGCGATGCCCGTCAAGAACCGCTTTGCCGAATTGCACGATGAAATCACGGCTGTGCGCCGAGATATCCATCAACATCCCGAGATTTTGTACGAGACCCACCGTACAAGCGCGCTTGTTGCCGAAAAGCTCCGGGCGTTTGGATGTGACGAGGTGGTGACCGGGATCGGGCGCACTGGGGTGGTGGGGGCGATCAAGGGCAACAGCACCGCATCGGGCAGGGTGATCGGGCTGCGCGCGGATATGGATGCCCTGCCGATCCATGAGAACACCGGCGTGGAGTATGCCAGCAAGACGCCGGGCGCGATGCATGCCTGCGGGCATGACGGGCACACCGCGATGTTGCTTGGCGCGGCGCAATACCTGGCCGAAACGCGCAATTTCGATGGCACCGCCGTGGTGATCTTTCAACCCGCCGAAGAGGGCGGCGCAGGCGCGCGCGCGATGTGCGAAGACGGGTTGATGGAGCGGTTCGGCGTGCAGGAGGTCTATGGAATGCACAACTGGCCCGGTCAGCCGCTTGGGTCATTCGCCATCCGCCCGGGAAGCTTTTTCGCCGCCACTGATCAGTTTGACATCGCGCTGACCGGCAAGGGCGGGCATGCGGCCAAGCCGCATGAGACCATCGACACCACCGTGATGGGCGCGCATATGGTGACGATGCTTCAGACCATCGCCAGCCGCAATGCCGATCCGGTGGATCAGGTGGTGGTCTCGGTCACCTCGTTTCAGACCTCGTCGAATGCCTTCAACGTGATCCCCCAGGGTGTTCATCTCAAGGGTACGGTGCGCACGATGAGCGCAGAGATGCGCGATATGGCCGAACAGCGGCTCAAGACGATTGTCGAGAGCGTGGCCAACGGCTTTGGCGGGCGCGCCGAGGTGAGCTATTACCGGGGCTATCCGGTGATGGTCAATCACGAGGAGCAAACCAAGTTTGCCGCCCAAGTGGCGCAAAAGGTCAGTGGCGTGTGCAATGAGGCGCCGCTTGTGATGGGCGGTGAGGATTTCGCCTTTATGCTCGAAGAGCGGCCCGGTGCCTATATCCTGATCGGCAATGGCGACACGGCGATGGTGCATAGTCCGGAGTACAACTTCAACGACGAGGCGATCCCGGCAGGCTGCAGCTGGTGGGCGGGGATTGTCGAAGAGCGGATGCCGACGGGGCGTTGAGGGCGGGCAGGGGGCGCTGCCCCCATCCAAGAAAATTCGCCGAATTTTCTTGGACTCCCCCGGGATATTTTTGGCCAGAAGAAACCGGACAGCTTTAGCTTGTCGTTTGCATGACGCAGCTTTTTGAGGCGCTGTCCCAAGTGTGGCCCTCTGCACAGGATTGTGCCTGTGTATGTCCGTTCAAAGGGCAGCCTTCGGCCAGTGTGAGCGTTGGAAGGGCGGCCAAAACAACAGCGGCAAAGCCGAGTTTGAGTTTCATGATACGTCTCCTCACAGATGACACCTGTGAGGAGAATAGCATGTTTCAGCCTTTATGATAATTCAGGACTCGCCGAAAACGCGGGCAAAGATCGTGTCGACGTGTTTGGTGTGATAGCCAAGGTCGAACTTTTCCTCGATCTGTTCGGCACTCAGCGCCTTGAGGACATCGGTGTCGGAGAGCAATTCGGTTTTGAAATCCTTGCCCTCTTCCCAGACTTTCATCGCGTTGCGTTGCACCAGTTTGTAGGCATCCTCACGGCTGACGCCGGCCTGGGTCAGGGCGAGAAGAACGCGTTGACTCATCACCAGACCGCGGAATTTGTTCATGTTGGCCAGCATGTTGTCGGGATAAATCACCAGCTTGTCGATGACATTCGTCAGCCGTGCCAGGGCGAAATCAAGCGTCACGGTAGTGTCGGGGCCGATCGCGCGTTCGACCGAGGAATGCGAGATGTCGCGCTCGTGCCAGAGCGCCACGTTTTCCAGCGCCGGCAGGACCGACATGCGCACCAGACGCGCAAGCCCAGTCAGGTTCTCGGTCAGCACCGGGTTGCGTTTGTGTGGCATCGCAGAGGAGCCTTTTTGGCCGGCCGAGAAGAATTCTTCGGCTTCAAGCACCTCGGTGCGCTGCATGTGGCGCACTTCGATGGCGACGTTCTCGATAGAACTTGCGACGACCCCAAGCGTGGCGAAAAACGCCGCGTGACGGTCGCG
>JAVVFB010000305.1:0-3163 GCA_032251095.1 Roseovarius sp.
GCAAATCCCTTAACAGAGCGGAAAATTCGGCGAGGGTGGTGAAATTTAGCGGCATAAGACCCTCATTGCATGTTATTCGCCCTCTGTGTATCGCAGGGAAAGCCGAGGCCCCAGCCGAAAAAGGGCACGCCCATGACGGAAAACGACAACCGCCTGATCCAACCCGTGGATGTGCCGCTGGCGCTGAGCCTGCTGAGCCGCTTGCCGGTGCCGGTGCGCGCCTATGAGCGCAGCGCAGAGGCGGCCTGGGCCTATCCTTTGGTCGGCGTGGTGCTTGGCGCTCTGGCGGCGCTTGGCGGGCTTTTGACCGGGTGGGTCGGCCTGCCGGCGCCTCTGGCCGCCCTTATCGCGCTTAGCCTCATGATCGTGCTGAGCGGGGCGATGCACGAGGATGGGCTGGCCGATACCGCAGACGGGCTCTGGGGCGGATGGGACCGGCAAAAACGCCTTGAGATCATGAAAGACAGCCATATCGGAAGCTATGGCGTTCTGGCGCTGATCCTGTCGCTTGGGGCGCGGTGGTGCGCGCTCTGGCTGTTGTTTCAATCCGGTGCGGCCCTTGCGACAAGCGCGCTTATCGTGGCGGCGACCCTGTCGCGCGGGGTGATGCCTGGGCTTATGGCCGCCTTGCCGCATGCGCGCGACACCGGCCTGTCGCGCCGGGTCGGGCGGGTCGCACCAGTGAGCGCCGCGCTTGCGGGCCTGCTTGCCGCAACCGTCGCTGTCGTGATGCTTGGCGGCGCGGGCGTGACGGCGGCGCTCTGGGCCGGTTTGGCGGCGCTTGGCGTCGGCGCTATTGCGCGGGCCAAGATCGGCGGGCAGACCGGCGATATCCTTGGCGCAAGCCAGCAGATCGCGGAAATCGCGGTGCTGTTCAGCCTTCTGAGTTAAGGCGCAAACGGAAAAGGCCGCGCCCATAAGGCACGGCCCCTTTCCAATCGGATCAAAAGCTTAGAGCCGGTCGCGTTGATTGGCATTCACGCGACATGCTCTAACTTGTTGATTTCGCATCTTCGAGAAGCTCAAAACCGGGTCCCACTTTTGAGCAACATGCTCTAGGCCGCGACGCGTGATATCAGAACGTCACCCACCTGCTTGGCGGCCAAGACTTCGTCGCCACCGCTTACGGCGGCCACTTCGCGGGTCAGACGCTCAAGCGCAGCCTCGTAAAGCTGACGCTCGGAGTAGCTCTGCTCGCGCTGATCGTCGGCACGGTGCAGGTCGCGCACGACCTCTGCAATCGCGATAAGATCGCCCGAATTGATCTTTTGTTCGTATTCCTGCGCCCGGCGCGACCACATGGCGCGCTTGACCTTGGCCTTGCCCTTGAGGGTGGTCATCGCCTTGGATATCACATCGGGGCTCGACAGGCTGCGCATGCCGATTTCGGTTGCCTTGTTGGTCGGTACCCGTAGGGTCATCTTGTCTTTTTCAAACGAGATCACGAACAGTTCCAGCGTAATGCCGGCGATTTCCTGTTCTTCGATGGAAACGATCTGGCCCACACCGTGAGCCGGGTAAACCACATAGTCGTCAGGGTGAAACTCGGACTTTCTGGACTTCGTCATTCAGGTCTTCCTCGCAAGGGGGCCCGCTCGCAACGCAAAAACATACGCCAAGGGCCGAAACGGTCCACGGTATATGTATAGCAATCGCAGAGAATTCCACCCCCGGGCGGTGGCACGGGCGCATGGAAACCGGGCAAATCTATTCTTCTGTCACAAATGTATAACACAAAAAACCGCCCCGGGAAAGGGCGCTCCGTGTGACACGGGCATAATGCCTTTAACATCAGGCTTTTGGCCCGTTTTTAACAGGAGAAATGCCCCGCCAACCCCACCCATCTGAACGAATCGGTTCGGCAAATGGTCCGAACTGCGGGGCTTAGCCGCCCTCGCCGGGGGCTTCGGAAAAGTATTTCTCAAGCTTGCCAGTCTCGCCATCACGCTCTTCAGCATCGGGAAGCTGATCTTTCTTGGTGATGATCACCGGCCACATTTCAGAGTACTTGCGGTTGAATTCAACCCATTTTTCCATCTCCGGCTCGGTGTCCGGGCGGATCGCATCGGCGGGGCATTCCGGCTCGCAGACACCACAGTCGATGCATTCATCGGGGTGAATGACCAGCATGTTCTCGCCTTCGTAAAAACAATCCACCGGGCACACCTCGACACAGTCGGTGTATTTGCAGGCGATGCAGTTGTCGTTCACGATATAGGTCATGGCCGTCTCTCATCCTTGGCGGTTTGCGCATCACCTAATCCAGAGGCGCGGATCATTCAAGCGTTCCCGGCCCATTCAGATCGAGTTTGCGTCGGTCGCGCTTGGTGGGGCGCCCTTTTCCCTCATATTTGGGCGCGGCTGGAACGTTTTCCTCGGGCACCGGCGGCGCAAGGTCATCATAGAGCATTTGCGCCTCGGGCGCGGGGCCGCGCCGCGTGCCGATGGCCAGCACCCGCACCACGCGGGCGGCGCGCGCCTGCACGAAGGTCACAACATCGTCAGGCGCAACCGCATGGGCGGGCTTGGACACGCGCGTACCATTGACCCGCATATGCCCGGCAGAAACCTCTTTGGCGGCCAGCGTGCGGGTCTTGAAAAACCGCGCATGCCAGAGCCATTTGTCGAGCCGGATTTTCGCCCCCTCTGCCGCCAAGATCAGCCTTTGGTCTTGAGGCCCATAAGGGCGGCCGCGAAGGGATTATCGGGGTCGATACGGTCTTTTTTCTCGGGCCGGGCGCTAAAACTCTTGGCCCCCTGCTCTTGCGGGGCGCCGCGAGGTTTGCCTTTGCCGGGCTTGCCACGGGGCTTGCCGGATTTGGCCGGCTTGTCGCGGTGACCGCCACCGGCGGGGCGCTCGGGACGGGCCCGATTGGCACGCGGGGCCCAGGTGAAGGTATAGAACACCTCGATCTCGGGCGCGGCCACCTCTGGGGTTTCGCCGGGGGCGGTCTCGGCCTCGGCGGTTTCCGGGATCTTGGCGGGCACTTGCGGTTCGGGCGCAGGATCGGCTGTAATCGGCGCGACACCTTCGTCGGCAATCGTCTCGACGATATCGGCGGCGGTGTCGGGCGCGCCCTCCTCTGTCGCGGCGACCGCATCGGCGGGGGCCTCGGCCAGGGCCTTATCGACTGGCTTGACCTTTTCACGCTCGCCGCGCTCG
>JAVVFB010000306.1:0-3137 GCA_032251095.1 Roseovarius sp.
CCTTGGCCTTTGCCTCTGCAAACTCTGCATAGATTTCATGGAAATCCTCGCGCCGTTTTTCGGCACCCCGTTTTTCGGGCATATCCCGGTTCACGGTTGTGAATTTCAGCATTGGTTGCTTGGCCACGGCGCATTCTCCCGACTCTGGTTGTGCGGCGAGTTTTATAATAGTCGACCATCAATTAAAAGTCAGAAAGAGTTACCTATTGTGGAAATAATTTCCACCACGCCTTAGGCGTACCTGCAAAATTCACGGTATTTAATTCCGCTTCGGACCTATATTCACCTTTGCCATTGAAACACAATGTTTTATAGGAAGGGAAAAACCGAGCAGGACATCGTAATGCCGCTATTTCATATCTTCCTTGTGGCAGTCCTTCAGGGGATTACCGAATTCCTGCCGATTTCCTCATCAGGTCATCTTATTCTTCTGCCCAAGCTGACCGGACTTGAGGATCAGGGGCAGATGATTGATGTCGCGGTTCATGTTGGCACCCTTTTGGCGGTGATGATCTATTTCTGGGCAGATTTGCGGGGGGCAATCGCAGGTCTTCCCCGCCTGATGCGCGGGCGCGCCGATACGCCGGGCGCGCGGCTTGCCATGCTTTTGCTCATCGCCACGGTTCCCGTCATTATCATTGGCCTCGTTCTTCAACTGACCGGGCTAGAGGATAAAATGCGCTCGATCACGGTGATTGGCTGGACGACGCTTATCTTCGGCCTGTTGCTCTATCTGTCGGATCAGCGCGGTGCGCGCGTGCATACCACCACGGATTGGACCATCAAACACGCCGTGATACTTGGCTTTTGGCAGGCTATTGCCCTGATCCCCGGCACGTCGCGCTCGGGCATCACCATCACCGGCGCGCGGTTTCTTGGCTATGCGCGCCACGACGCCGCCAAGGTGTCGATGCTGATGTCAGTGCCGACGATCGCGGCGAGCGGTGTGTTCTTGGGGGCAAAGGTGGCGGTTTCCGCCGATATGTCGCTGTTGCGCGACGGGGTCATTGCCGCGTTGTTTTCATTTGTCGCGGCCTTGCTCGCGCTTAGCCTGATGATGCGGCTTTTACGCAGCGTAAGCTTTACGCCCTACGTGATCTACCGGATTATCCTGGGTCTGTCCCTGTTGGGCTTTGCCTATCTGTAATCGCTCAATGCGCGCGCAGGTTCTTTGCCGATTCCTTGATCGCCTCGTATTGGCCCGCAGGGCGGAACCGCCAGAGGTAATCGGGCAGAACCGATTCGATGGCAACCGGCGTGATTCCAAGATCGGCAAACCCGCGGGCATCCGGCGCCACGACGTTATCCACCCTCAGGCTTTTGACCTGATCGCTGGTGATTTGCGCGGGCACAAGGCCAAGGGTCACGGTCTGGATAAAATCCATCACCCCGCCCATCACCGAAGCAATGCCAAAGGGAATGTTCACGATCAACCGGCGGCGACGGATCACCGACAGCATCTGCTGCATCAGCTGGCGAAAGGTTGCCACCTCGGGGCCGCCTAGCTCGTAAATGCCGGGCTCGGCCTTGCCCATCGCGCCCAAAACGGCGGCTTGGGCGACATCATCCACATAAACCGGCTGAAACTTGGTCTCGTCGCCAACCACCGGCAGGATCGGACCAAACCGCGTCATCCCGGCAAAACGATTAAAGAACTGGTCCTCGGCCCCAAAGATAACCGAGGGACGCAGGATCACGGCATTCGGGAAATGCTCGGTCACGCCCGCCTCGCCTTGGGCCTTGCTCTGGGCATAGGCACTGGCGGCCTCAACATCAGCACCGATGGCCGAAATATGGACAAGCTGGGCCACGCCCTCTTCGGCGGCAAGCCGGGCAATGCGCGTGGCCCCTTCGTTCTGGATCGCCTGAAAGCTGTTGCGCCCTTTGCGATCAAATGTGCCGACGCAATTCACAACGGCATCCGCACCCGTGAGCACCGCGCGCACGCTGGCATCGTCTCGGATATTGCAAAAGACCGGCTCAACCTGACCGACGGCGCCGTAGGGTTTGACATGCATCGCCTCATTGGGGCGACGCACCGCGACCCGAACCCGCCAACCGGACTTTGCCATGCGCCGCGCGATGTAGCGGCCAACAAATCCTGATCCGCCGTAGATGGTGACAAGCTTTGACATGAAGGGCCTCCGGGCTATGCGCGTTTGTTGACTTTCCTACCGCCCCCAAGCGGTTTCGACAAGGTGATATGGCAATATATGAGTTAACAGTGAAATCAGCGTTGACACTGCTTTTGTCGAGGTCTAAACGCCTGCTTCACGACACCTGCCCAGGTGGCGGAATGGTAGACGCGCTAGCTTCAGGTGCTAGTACTCGCAAGGGTGTGGAGGTTCGAGTCCTCTCCTGGGCACCACATATCCCCTAAAAACCATTGGTTTTCAGCGCCCTTTAAGGGGTGCGGTTTTCCGGTAACTCATCTGGTCCCACAGGCGCAGAGCCGACACTGCCTGGGTTGAGCAGGTCTTCCTCATACCATTTCTTCCCGATCTGGCAGAACAGCGCCTCGCCTATTGCTGTCTTCGGTGAATTGAACGGCGTGTGCCTCGCGTGTCGTCTTCATGCTTGTTCTCCCTCAATGAGCTTGTCGATTTCTCTTCGGATTGCATTTTCCGCTGCGATCCAACCGTCTTCGAATTCGTCACCTTCACCGGTTGGCGGCAGATCGAGATGTGAAAATGCCTGCACTGCGTCCTTCAAGGCTTTCTGCCGGGTTTTCTCGACCAGCTTGTCCGTGGTCCACACGATCTCGCGCAGCGACTGTCGATCAAGGTCAGGGTGCATGGTGGTGTCGCGGCCAGCGCGGATCGCGTCATAGGCGGCCTTGTTCAGAGCCTTCAGGGCTTCGTGCAGGGTCATTTCGCGCCCTCCGAGATGAGCTCGTCGATATCGGCGAGGAGGATGCGCGAGATGCGCCCGCGCTTGTGGATGATGATCAACACTTGTGGGTGCAGTTCTGGGTCTTGCAGTTACCCACAAGTGGTGCGGCGAATTGATTCACCTGTCAGTCTTGGCCTTGTTCGGAAGGAACCGATCATGATTCGTCATGTGGCACCGAGTAGGAGGTGCAGGCATGGGACAGAGCTGGGTGAAAACAGAAACCGCCGGTTGCGACTTAGGGGATG
>JAVVFB010000307.1:0-3111 GCA_032251095.1 Roseovarius sp.
CTCAGACCATCCCAGCCAATATGGCAGGTTGGTTGATTTAAAACGATAATTTCAGAAAGTTGGCTGGGGTGGTAGGATTCGAACCTACGATCTCCTGTACCAAAAACAGTTGCCCTACCGCTAGGCCACACCCCAATCGTGTCGCGGTAATTACTCTGGACCTTGGCGCGGTTCAAGAGCGGAAGGCAAAAAAAACGTGTTGAACTGTCGAAAGTTGCCTATCCATTTGATTTAAAATGAAAAACAACCTGACAAATCAGGCTGATTCTATTCAAAGACCTCATCCGGGTCGACGCCCCAGAGGGCCGATTTCGGGGCCCAGCCGTCATATCCGGCGGCTGAAATCTCGCACCAGTCGGGCGCGCATTGCTCGACTCGGGCAATCACGCCGGTTTCAAGCTGTGCGGCGACCATCGCGCCCGGCTGTGGTTTGGTGAGGATATCCAGCATGTCCTGTTCGACAATCGCGGTGCGCGCGCCAGACAACAGCGTGTAATGCACCCAACCGCCGGCGCCATCACGATCGCGCACACGGCGCCAATGGCCATGCTCTGCGGTGATCTCAAGCGGCATGTCGCGGCGCTTGAACACCCAGTCGATCCGATGCGTCAGGCTTGGCCCGCGCCGCACGTTGCCCTCGCTGGCCTTCATTGACACGAACCGCGGCAGCGGCAGGTTGGTGACGGGCCCGCGTTCTTGTGCACCCACCGCCATGGGTAGCCACAGCACCAGCGCCATTAGGGCGGCAATACCTGATTTCATGGTCATTATCCGATTTATGCTCGACAATTCGCACGGGGTTCTTGTGCCCCGCTCGTTCCTGCGTCACTCTGGCAGCAACGCGCTTGAATTGCAAAGCACAAGGAGGGTCTTGATGCCATCTACACGCCTGAGTGTTGTCGTAACGCGACGCTTGCCAGAGGCCGTTGAAAAACGGATGAGCGAACTTTTCAACCTTACGTTGCCGGACCGCGACGAGCCGATGACGCGCGCCGACCTTATCAAGGCGGTGAAAGAGGCCGACGTTCTGGTTCCGACGCTGAGCGACAAGATTGATGCGGGGGTGATTGCGCAGGCCGGTGATCGGCTCAAGCTTATTGCGAATTATGGCGCGGGGGTGGATCATGTTGATGTCCACACTGCGCGCCAGCATGGCATTCTGGTGTCAAACACGCCCGGTGTTTCGGCCGATGACACGGCCGATATGACGCTCGCGCTTATCCTCTGCGTGACCCGGCGTTTGCCCGAGGGGCTGGCGCGGATGCAGGCGGGCGAATGGCAGGGCTGGTCGCCCAACGCCTTGCTTGGTGGGCGGGTTGCGGGGCGCCGTCTTGGCATCCTTGGCATGGGTCGGATCGGTCAGGCGGTGGCGCGCCGCGCGGCGGCCTTTGGCATGCAGATCCATTATCACAACCGCCGTCGCTTGCGCCCCGAAATCGAACAGGAGCTTGGCGCGACCTATTGGGAAAGCCTTGATCAGATGGTCGCGCGCATGGATGTGATCAGCGTGAATTGCCCGCACACGCCTTCGACCTTTCATTTGATGAATGCGCGGCGGCTCAAGCTGATGAAGCCCGAGGCGGTGATCGTGAACACCAGCCGCGGCGAGGTGATCGACGAAAACGCCCTGACGCGGATGTTGCGGTCGGGCGAGATCGCCGGCGCCGGGCTTGATGTTTATGAGCATGGCGCCGAGATCAACCCACGCCTGCGCGCGCTCAAGAACGTGGTGTTGTTGCCGCATATGGGCTCGGCGACGCTTGAGGGGCGCATCGAGATGGGCGAAAAGGTTCTGGTCAATATCAAGACCTTTGATGACGGTCATCGCCCGCCCGATCTTGTCGTTCCGGCGATGCTTTAGCTGCGGGTGCTGTCACTGCTCGCATTTGGTCGATAATGGCCCTAAGAGGGGGCGATGAGCACAGCCCAACCCTTTGAGATTTTTCTCGCCGCTCCGCCCGGACTTGAGGCCGCATTGGCCGAAGAGGCCGCCGAAAAGGGCTTTGGCCCGACGACACAGTACCCCGGTGGCCTTGGTTTCATGGGCGGTTGGCCCGATGTGCAGCGCGCCAATCTTGAATTGCGCGGTGCCGGGCGGGTGCTGGCGCGGATCGGATCGTTTCGCGCCTTTCACCTTGCGCAGCTTGACAAGCGGTCGCGCAAATTCGACTGGGCGGCGTTTTTGCGCCCCGATGTGCCCCTGCGGGTCGAGGTGAGCTGTCGCAAATCGAAAATCTATCACGCGGGGGCTGCCAGCGAACGCATCAAACGCGCGATTTCCGAGACCCTTGGCGCGCCGCTGGACGATGCGGCGCCCCTGCGCCTTATGGCACGGATCGAGGACGATCTTGTCACCTTCAGCCTTGATACCTCGGGCGAGCCGTTGCATCGGCGCGGCCATAAAGAGGCGGTCGGCAAGGCCCCGATGCGCGAAACGCTGGCGTCGCTTTTCCTGCGCCAATGCGGCTATGACGGGAGTGAACCGGTGGTCGACCCGATGTGCGGGTCTGGCACTTTTGTGATCGAGGCGGCAGAGATCGCGCTTGGGCTTTTGCCGGGACGCACGCGCCATTTCGCGTTTCAGGACATGGCCGGATATGACGCCGAGGCTTGGGAGGCGATGCGCGCCGGTGAACCGCCGCGCGACACGCCGTTTCGGTTTTACGGGTTTGATCGCGATGCCGGCGCGGTGCGTATGGCCACCGCCAATGCTGCGCGCGCCGGGGTCGATCACATCACAGAGTTCACCTGTCAGCCGATCAGCGCGCTTTTGCCCCCAGAGGGGCCGCGCGGCCTTGTGATAGTGAACCCGCCCTACGGCGCGCGGATCGGCAATCGCAAGCTTTTGTTCGGGCTTTACGGTGCCTTGGGCGAGGTGCTGCGCACACAGTTTCGCGGCTGGCGCGTCGGGATCGTGACAAGCGACGCGGGCCTTGCGCGCGCGACCGACCTGCCGTTTCTGCCGGGGGCGACCTCGGTGGCGGTGCCCGGAAGGAGGACATCCTGCACGACAAACGGGATTTTGCGCTCCTCCAGCATGAGGGCGAACAGGGTGCCGGTGAGGCCCTGCCCGATGATCCGGACGCGGTCGGCGTTGAAGGCGATGGAAGC
>JAVVFB010000308.1:0-3095 GCA_032251095.1 Roseovarius sp.
CCTGTTGAGGCCGGTTGTCACTCGCCTTTTGTGCCAGCGGGGCCAGATAAGGTTTCAGGTGCCAACCGGGCCAAGTCAAGCGTGCGAGGGCGCTTGTTGCAATTCGTAAGATTTCGGAAATGTTGCGGAAAAAGTTGACGCCGAAGGTGAAACAAGCACCCTTTGGGTAGGGAAAGAATCGCCCCAAGGCGGTCATCTGTTCGCAGCGCGAACATATGGGAGGAGAAAATTTGGCACAGCCGACTCAGGCGACCGGCGGAATGGAGTCCATTCCGGCGCTGTTGCAACGTAACGCGACCCAATATGGCGACAAAGCCGCCTATCGGGAAAAGGAATACGGAATCTGGCAAAGCTGGACGTGGTCCGAGACCGAGAAGGAAATCGAGGCGCTTGCGCTTGGGTTGATCAACCTCGGCGTCAACGAGGGTGACTTTGTTGCCGTGATTGGTCGCAACCGTCCATATTTCTATTGGTCCATGGTTGCCGCGCAATCGGTGGGGGCCATTCCGGTGCCGCTTTATCAGGACGCCGCCGCCGACGAGATGGCCTATGTGATGGAGCATTGCGGCGCCCGCTTTGCCATCGTTCAGGACCAAGAACAGGTCGACAAGCTTATCGAGGTGCAGGACGGGCTGAAGCAGCTTGAGCATATGATCTACGTCGATCCGCGAGGCTTGCGCAAATACGACCATCACAAGCTGCACCGCTTCATCGACATTCAGGAGCAGGGCCGCGCCGCCTATTACGAGTTCATCGAGGACCTCAAGGCGCGGCGTGAGAAGCTGACCTATGACAGCATCTGCGTGATGCTTTACACCTCGGGCACCACCGGCAAGCCCAAGGGCGTTGTCCTGTCCAACCGCAATATCATCGAGGCATCGCGGTCATCCTCGGATTTCGATCACCTTGGTGCGGGCGAAGAGGTGCTTGCCTATCTGCCGATGGCATGGGTGGGCGATTTCATCTTTTCCATCGGTCAGGCCTATTGGTGCGGGTTTTGCGTCAATTGCCCCGAAAGCCCCGAGACGATGCAGACCGACCTGCGCGAAATCGGTCCGACCTATTACTTTGCTCCGCCACGGGTGTTTGAAACCCAGCTCACCAATGTGATGATCCGCATGGAAGATGCCAGCCGCATGAAGAAGTGGCTGTTTGACACCTTCATGGCGCATGCCCGCACGGTTGGCCCGGCGATTCTGGATGGCAAAGAGGTGGGCCTCTGGGATCGTCTGAAATACAAACTGGGCAATCTGTTTGTCTATGGCCCGCTGAAGGACACGCTTGGCCTTGGCCGGGTGCGCGTCGGCTATACGGCGGGCGAGGCGATTGGCCCGGAAATCTTTGATTTTTATCGCTCTTTGGGCATAAACTTGAAGCAGCTTTACGGCCAGACCGAAGCCTCGGTGTTCATCACCCTGCAACCCGACGGCGAGGTGCGCAGCGATACCGTTGGTGTGCCCGCCCCCGGCGTCGAAATTCGCATCGCCGACAATGGCGAGGTGTTCTATCGCAGCCCCGGCACGTTTGAATATTACTACAAGAACCCCGAAAGCACCGCCGATACCAAAGACCCCGAAGGTTGGGTTGCGACCGGCGATGCCGGGTTCTTTGACAAGGACAACGGGCATTTGCGCATCATCGACCGCGCCAAGGATGTGGGCAAGATGGCCGATGGCCGCCTGTTCGCGCCGAAATATGTTGAAAACAAGCTTAAATTCTATCCCAACATCCTTGAGGCGGTGGTCTTTGGCAATGAGCGCGAGGCCTGCACGGCCTTTATCAACATCGACCTGACGGCGGTCGGCAACTGGGCCGAGCGCAACAATATTGGCTATGCGTCGTATCAGGAACTGGCCGGTCATCCGATGGTGCTTGATGCCATTCAGGCGCATGTGGAGGAGGTCAACCGCAGTCTCGCGGATGATCCGATGCTGTCGCATTGTCAGGTCAACCGCTTCTTGATCCTGCACAAGGAACTTGATGCCGATGACGGCGAAATGACCCGCACCCGCAAGGTGCGCCGCCGGATCGTCGAAGAGAAATTCAAGGATCTGATCACGGCGCTTTATGACGGATCGGGCGAAATCTACACCGAAACCGAAGTGACCTATGAAGACGGGCGCAAAGGGTCGATCAGCGCCACGCTGACGATCCGCGACGCGGCGGTTGCAGATGTACCAGAGGTAAAGGTGGCAGCAGAATGAATGACATGACACCAGAAGGTTACACCACCGCGGATGGCCGCAAGATCGGCGGCGTGGTGATGGAGATGAAGAACATCACCCTGCGCTTTGGCGGTGTGGTGGCGATCAAGGACATCAGCTTTGACATCCGTCAGGGCGAAATCCGCGCCATCATCGGCCCCAACGGCGCCGGAAAGTCGAGCATGCTCAACGTGATCTCGGGCTTTTACAATCCGCAAGAAGGCGAGGTCTGGTACAAGGGCGCCCGCCGCCCGCCAATGAAGCCCTTTGAGGTGGCCCAACAGGGCATCGCGCGGACCTTTCAGAACATCGCGCTGTTCGAGGGCATGACCGTTCTCGACAACGTCATGACCGGCCGTATCCGCGAGATGAAAGCCGGGCTTTTTGCCCAGGCGATCTGGAAAGGCCGCGCCGAGCGCGAAGAGGTTGAAAACCGCGCCGTCGTGGAAAAGGTCATTGATTTCCTTGAAATCCAGCACATCCGCAAGACCCCGGTCGGGCGTCTGCCCTACGGGTTGAAAAAGCGGGTCGAGCTGGCGCGGGCGCTGGCGGCAGAGCCGTCAATCCTTTTGCTCGACGAGCCGATGGCGGGCATGAATGTCGAGGAAAAAGAGGATATGAGCCGCTTTATTCTGGATGTGAACGATGAATTCGGCACCACCATCGCCCTGATCGAGCATGACATGGGCGTGGTGATGGACCTGAGCGACCGCGTGGTCGTGATGGATTACGGCAAGAAAATTGGCGACGGCACGCCAGACGAGGTGCGCAATAACCAGGATGTGATCGACGCCTATCTTGGGGTTGCCCATGATTGAGGTTCTGACAGAGGCCGGGATTTTCACCCGGCACGCCGCCCACCCACCCACCCCGGCGCGCCGGGTGAAAAAT
>JAVVFB010000309.1:0-3090 GCA_032251095.1 Roseovarius sp.
CGGCTGATGAAGAATTTGACGCTGGAATGGCGTCGAGTGAATAGGGCCGACTAGGATCTAGGGGTGGCCATTTTCCCGTAGTTCGCCAGACCTTAAAAGCCGCCCCACCTACACTGCGCGCCACATCTCCACGACCTCGCGCACATCCTCGATCGATCTGACCACCGAGAAGTCGCCGCGCCATGAGGCATGAAACTGTCGCTGACTGGCGTTCAACCGCCCGCCCTCGACCTTAACCTCGACCAAGTGCGACACGCCGCGATAGCCCACGATCAAATCCACCGGCTGATCTGTGCGGGCCACGGCGCAGCCCAGCGCCTTGAACATTCCAACTATCTCAGGCTCATTGGCATCGCGCTTGTTGCGCCATTGGCCCCTCATAGATCGCTCCATTGATCTGCCATGGCGTTTGCAATGCCCCGGTATGTAATTGATCGTTGTTTCCACCTGTCCGGGCCGGGGGGTGCCAAATGGCACTCGGCGACTGCATCTTTGGCGGTCATTCCGCTGGTCGGCATCAGCGGTGGCACCCCGCGCGTCCAGAAACATGTTCGCTTTTTCGCAGCGTCCCCGAACTGCCATGGCTGCACGGTGAAGTCAGGCCTGCGCCCGATTATATCACGGGCATATTTATGCATCACCGGGTTTTCAACAGCAACGCGCGGTGCATTGGCATTCAGGCAGGCCAGAAAAAACGTCGCGCCTTCGCGCATATCATCCCATAAATCGCGTTCCGCAAGCCACCTGACCCCAGAGTTGCATAGCCTAGTGCAAGGTGGGTGCGCTATCACCATGTCCCAGCTTTGGCGAAGCAACGGCAACACATCGCCCTGAATATGCGGCCCTGGGCTTTCGCTTGGAAGCAGGTCACAGGATATTGCATCATGGCCGCGCGTGATAAAAGCGTCACGGACCCGACCGGAATATTCGCAGGCCACAAGAACCCTCACAGACCCGCCGCCTTGCGCCGCTTGTGATACAGGATGGCCGCCTTGGTAACGCCAAGAATTCGGGCAATCTGCGTTGGAGACCCGCCCGCGTCCAACATCTCATAGACGGTCTCATGCCGCAGTCTGCCGTTTGGCATTCGTCGCGTCGTGGGCCGGGGATCAAGAAACGGCAGTTTAGGCGCATGACCTTCTGCCCGCGCCATTTCTAGCCATTTCTCGCCGATCTTCGCTTCTTGGTCCGGTGTCATGTTGCCCCCATTGTTAAGCCGAGCGCGGGCGGTGGCGGTGCATCACTGCGCCTGGGATCGTGATGCACCACGATATCCCCCGCACGTCCCGTTTATATAAGGCTAGTCGATAGCCGCGCTCGGGTGGTCTGTCTGGCAGGATTTGAACCTGCGACCTCTGCATTCCAAGTGCAGCACCCTACCAGACTGGGCTACAGACAGTCCGCCGGAAAGCGGATCAGAAAAGCCCCCGACGACCGGAGCCGCCGGGGAGTTGCTACAGGCGTCGGATTTGCCCGTAGTGGGTAGTGATAGTAACGTCATACCGCCGCCCTCTTGAAGCTGAAAACATCGCGAGGAAGCGGGCGCATTGCCGCGCCCTCCAAGGCATCCAGCCATGCGGGGGGCAGTTTCTCACGCCACCGATACCGCAGAACCGTCTGGACGGGAACGCCAAGCGCCTCAGCGGCGCGCTCGTGCCCAACATATGCGATGATCTGCGCGGGGGTGGTTAAATCTGTCATGCAGGCACCTTGCCACAAAGCCTTTTGGCGGGCAAGGCATTTTTTGCGCCGGAATGCATTGACCCGGCGTGCAGCGCCGGTTAGTATACGGATACGGCGCGATGATGCGCAGATATGGAGAGCCAAAATGCGCGAGCACTACGAATGGCCGGATTGGCTTAAAGTCGCAGACACGGAGGGCGCGCGAGTCGAAATCGTTGATGGTCGAGTGATTTGGCGCGGCGGCACATGGTACGGCGGCACATGGTACGGCGGCACATGGCACGGCGGTATCTGGCGCGGCGGCGACTGGCACGGCGGTATCTGGCGCGGCGGTATCTGGCGCGGCGGTATCTGGCGCGGCGGCACATGGCACGGCGGTATCTGGCTCGGCGGCGACTGGCGCGGCGGCAACGACAACCCTACGCGAACAACATTTAGAATTGTGGGCCACCATGACACCATCTTCGTCGGCTGTAAGCGATTCACACTCGATGAGGCCGAAGCCCTCTGTGAGGGCGGAGACCTGCCGCGTGAAGCGCCCGCCCGCGACAGCGAAGCCGGGCGCCTCTTGCGCGCCGCCGTGTTGGCGCAGATCACTTGGCAACGCGCCCTTGATCACGGAGACTGACATGACCTATCGCCCGCCCAAAACCTGCTATCAGGTATGGTGTGACTTCCCGGCGCAAGGCGTCCCATTTGGCAATGGCGGCGATCCTTTCGAGGATATTCAGGATGCGGCTTCGGTGGTCGCTGAATACACCAGCGAAGGCCACGAATGCCGGGTGCTGCGCTTGGACTTTGACGTTGAGACACGCGAATTCGAGTGCGCCCGCGATGTGACGGATGATGTGATGGCGATGATACCTGCCGAAGATGAACCCGACGATTACTGCTACCGGCCTCGCAGCTATGTCGGCGTGACGCGCGATTGGGATGAATGAGATGGCTATGAATGCGCGGGAATGCTTCATCGCGGTCATGCGGGAGCGCCGGATGTATCCTAAAGGGTCACTCGACTGGACGTATCGATCGCGTGCGGCCCGAAAATATGTATGGATCATGCGCGGTGTCGCGCCAAAAGATTGGGGGAAAATGAAGTGAGCGATAATCTGGGTATCTGGAAACGGCATGAAAATATCGAGCCAAAATATACCAAGGAAATTAAGGGGAAAGATTACAAAGGCATATCGCCGAACGCGCACCACATTATATGGTGCCTGACAGAAACATTCGGGCCTATCGGGCAGGGCTTCGGGTGGCGTGTCATGGCAGAAAATATTGAGAGATTTGGCGACACATCAATTCATTGGTGCCGGATCGAGTTTTGGCACACCGAAAGGGAGAATACGTTTGAGGCGTATGGACAGACAAAAATGGCCTACATGACATCAAAGGGGTTTCTCAAGG
>JAVVFB010000030.1:0-19167 GCA_032251095.1 Roseovarius sp.
CCGTCATTCATCCGGTCCATCGCGGTTTGCGCCGCCTGCACGTCGGAAAACACCAACCTCTCGACAAGGCGACGCTCGGGCATGTTATACTCGGCTTCGCGGTCGGCGTAGGCCTCGCGCAGCGCCACCTCATCCACCTCGACGGTGTCGAGGATCATCGTCGGTGTGATCCAGGCATAGGTGATCTTCTTGGTTTCAGGCGTTGTGAAATCCGGCAGGTGGCCCTGATGATAGGTTTTCAGATCCTCTTCCGAGGGCACTGGAAGGCCGGTCTCAAGATCGGTGCGATCCAGCGTTGCAAAGGCAATGCTGCGCCGCTCCGAGAGATAGCTTAGCACCGCGTCCATGTAAGAGGACGGCACCTGAACGCCCGACACCACCGCCGCCTGAAGCAGGGTGCGCGCGGTTTCGGCGCGGATATTGCGTTCAAAACGGCCCTCGTTGATCCCGGCCTGTTGCAGGGCAAAGGCATAGGCCTCGCGGTCAAACGAGCCGTCGATGCCCTGAAAGGCGGGGATATCGACGATCTGATTGCGCAGGTTCACATCACCGATGGAGATGCCAACCCGGGCGGTTTCATTCTCCAGCGCGGTTGACGCCACCAACTGGGCCAGAACCGCCTGATCAATGCCAAGCGCCTGTGCGCTGGCAAAGCTTACGGGTTCGCCACGCTCGGCCTCAAGCGCGCGAATTTCGTTTTGCAGGGCACGGGCATAGGTGGTGACGTCAATATCGGTATCGCCCACTGCGCCGATGCTGCGCACATTGCCCGACAGGTTGGTTGCGCCAAAGCCGCCAAGCCCGATTATCAAAAGGCCCATCAAAATCCAGACCAGTGTTTTCGTGATGCCGTTGCCCGCCATTTGACCCCCTGTACGTCCTGTCTGAAACCGCGCTTGCGCGACTGTCTACGCGTTGCCCGTCGCCGGGGCAAGAGGCCAGCGCAGCGCCGCCAGCCGGTCAAACAGCGTGGTGATCCCGGCGCGGTCAAGATTGGCAAAGGCGATGCGCATCTCGCGTTGCCCCGAAGCGTTATCCTCGGGCTGAAACATCGTGCCTGGCAAAAGCAGGATACCCGCCTCGCGCACCAGTTTCGGCGCCACCTGATCCGAGGGCATGTGGAACGGATGCGCCATATAGGCGAAATAGGCACCACAGCCCAACAGCCGCCAGCCCTGGTCGGCCAATTGGGGCATGTTGTCGTGGATCGCGGCGCGCCGGTCAAGGATTTTTGCGCGCTCGCCCGCAAGCCATTGGCCAAGGTTCTGCATGCCCCAAAGGGCCGCGATCTGGCCAAGCTGATTGGGGCAGATGGTGACGGTATCGAGAAACTTTTCCGCCTCGGCAAGGCGCGCGGGGCTGGCCACCATGGCGCCAACCCGGTGCCCGGTCAGGCGGTAGGCCTTGGAAAAGGAATAAAGCTGAATGAGCGTGTTATGCCAGTCGGGATCGCGGAAAAGATCATGCGGCGCGCCGGGGCGCGCGTCAAAGTCGCGATAGGTTTCATCGACAATCAAGGCGAGCCCACAGGAGCGCGCAAGATCGAAAAAGGCGCGCACAAGGTCTGCGGGGTATTCGACCCCGCCGGGGTTGTTGGGCGTTACCAGCACGATGGCGCGGGTGCGCGGCGTGATCAGGCGGGCCGCCTGATCCGGGTCAGGCAGCAATTCCGCCCCGGCCGGAAGCGGGACCGATTGCACGCCGGCCATGTCGAGCCACATTTTGTGATTGAAATACCACGGCGTCGGCACGATCACCTCGTCGCCTTCGGCGCAAAGGGTTGTAATCGCCGCGCAAAACGCCTGATTGCAGCCCGAGGTGATGGCGACGTTGTTTGCCTCAACCACGCCGCCATAAGCGGTGCTCCATTGCGCTGCCACCTCTTCGCGTAGTTCGGGCAAGCCAAGGACGGGGCCGTAAAGATGCGCGTCGGGGCGATTGAGCGCGGCCTCTGCCACCACCCGGCGCAGGGCTTCTGGCGGGGCCTCGACCGGGGCGGCCTGACTGACGTTGATCAGCGGGCGATGCTCAGGGAAGGTGACACCGTCAAGCCAGCGGCGCGCCTCCATGACCGGAGGGCTGAAGGTGCGGGCAGTGCGGGGCAGGGGCATCGTGTCTCTCCTGGAAACGGGGCGCTCATCGGGCCTGTCAGCCCGCCTCGCGAGGCGCGCACGCAAGGGCGCGAAGAGCCGCGCGGTTACTTGCCACGGTAAGGCTCGACATATTGCAAAGCCATATCCCAGGGAAAGAAAATCCAGGTGTCCTGGCTGACTTCGGTCACGAAGGTCTGAACCTGTGCGCGGCCCATCGGCTTGGCATAGACGGTGGCCACATGCGCCTTTGGCATCTGCGCGCGCACCACTTCAAGGGTGCGCCCGGTATCGACCAGATCATCAACCACGAGCACACCGGAGCCATCGCCGACAATCTCCATATCGGGTGATTTGATCACGTGCGGTTCGCTTTGGGTTTGATGGTCATAGGATTTCACGCTGATCGTATCGACAATGCGAATATCAAGCTCGCGCGCGACGATCATCGCGGGCGCCATGCCGCCGCGGGTAATGGCCACAACCGCCCGCCAGCCGCCCTCGGGGGCGTCATTCTGCAAGCGCCAGGCAAGCGCGCGCGCATCGCGGTGCAGCTGATCCCAGCTGACGTGAAAGCCTTTTTCGTGCGGAAGCCAGTCGCTCATCTCAGTCACCTGTCCAGTAAAAGTTTCAATCCCAACGCGCCCATCATGAGGGCAGCGGTCCGGTCAAGACCGGGCTTGGCGCCAAGATACGCCCGCCGCGCCGCTTGCCCGCTCAGCAGGGTCATCAGTAAAACCGCGTTGAAGGTCAGCAGGTCGAGAGAGGACATCGCAAGGCCCCGCTGTCATCAGGTTGCGTCGATATCGGGCGCATCGACCGCCTTCATGCCAACGATGTGATAGCCCGCATCCACATGCAGGTTTTCGCCGGTGACGCCACTTGCCAGATCAGACAGCAGATAAAGCGCAGAGCGGCCCACATCGTCAATCGTCACGTTGCGGCGCAGTGGTGAATTTAGCTCGTTCCATTTCAGGATATAGCGGAAATCGCCGATGCCGCTGGCGGCCAGTGTCTTGATCGGGCCCGCGCTGATGGCGTTGACGCGGATACCGTCCTTGCCAAGATCTTCGGCCAGGTATTTCACGCTGGCCTCAAGTGCGGCCTTGGCCACACCCATGACGTTGTAATGCGGCATCACCTGCTCGGCGCCGTAATAGGTCAGCGTCAGGGCGCTGCCGCCCGCGCTCATCATCTTTTCGGCGCGTTGCATCACGGCGGTGAAGGAATAGACCGAAATATCCATGGTCATCATGAAATTGTCACGGCTGGTGTCGACATAGCGCCCGCGCAATTCGTTCTTGTCGGAAAATCCGATCGCATGCACCACGAAATCAAGCGTGCCCCAGCGGTGTTCCAACTCGGTAAACAGCGCATCAACCGATGTCATGTCGCTTACATCACAGGGCAGAACAACATCCGAGCCGAGCTGTGCGGCCAGTGGATCGACCCGCTTTTTGAGCGCATCCCCTTGATAAGAAAAGGCAAGTTCGGCCCCCTGCGCGGCACAGGCGCGCGCGATGCCCCAGGCAATCGACTTGTCATTGGCGAGACCCATGATAAGCCCGCGTTTCCCCGCCATCAGATTATTTGACATTCCCAGCCCCCGGCCCAATTCTGCGTTATCTGTCCTTTAGGGGATAGGGGGCATTGCATCAAGGCCTGCAACCCCCGACATGTAAGCGATAGACCGCCCGGCGGGCATTTTCAGCACGATGCAGTGCGACGCCGCGACAGATTGCAGATCAAGACGACAACAACGAAAGAAAAAGCCCCATGCACAGAGATGGAATTTTCGCAGGCGAAAACCCGTTCGAGATCGCACGTAACTGGCTGGCCGAGGCCGAAGCCTCTGAGATCAACGACCCGAACGCCGTTGCCCTGGCCACAGTCGATACAAATGGCTTGCCTAATGTCCGCATGGTGCTGCTCAAGGAAATCGCCGAGGACGGGTTCGTTTTCTACACCAATTACGAAAGCGCCAAGGGCACGGAGCTTGCGGAAAACGGCAAGGCGGCGATGGTCCTGCACTGGAAATCGCTGCGCCGCCAGATTCGAATTCGCGGGCCGGTGGTACAAGAGGCTGGGGAAAAGGCCGACGCCTATTACGCCTCGCGCTCGCTCAAAAGCCGCCTCGGGGCCTGGGCCTCGGAGCAGTCGCGCCCGCTTGAGTCGCGCGCGACACTGATGGCGAAGGTGGCCAGGGTCACGGCCCAGAAGGGCCCCAACCCCGCGCGCCCACCCTTTTGGGGAGGTTTCAGAATCGCGCCGGTTGAGATTGAATTCTGGGCAGACGGGGCGTTTCGCCTTCATGATCGCTTTGTCTGGCGCACTGCAACCCCGGGTGGAACATGGAAAATAGAGCGGCTTAATCCTTGAATTTCACGTGACGTGAAATGCAATGTCATGAAATATATAGATATTTTGAGCTTGCAAGAGGGGGGCAATATAACGCAAGTGTTAACGCAGTCTTGGGGATGAAGACTGTTAGGTAGGACAACGTGACGACAGAAAATGACAATATTCGCAGAATAAAAGGACGTGTTAAGTGGTTCGACCCGGTCAAAGGGTTTGGTTTTGTAGTCGCCGATGAAGGTGGTCCGGATATTTTGCTTCACGCCAATGTTCTGCGGAACTTTGGCCAAAGCTCGGTTGCTGATAGGGCCGGGGTTGAACTTGACGTGCAAGATACCGAGCGCGGGCGTCAGGCGGTGGCGGTCCATCTGATCGAGCCGCCCGAACCGTCCGATATGGTCGGGCTGGCCGATTTCGAAGATATCGACCCCGAGGTCATGCGCGCGGCACCACTCGAGCCGGCGCGCGTCAAGTGGTTTGACAAGGGCAAGGGATTCGGCTTTGCCAACACCTTTGGGCGCGAAGAGGACGTGTTTGTTCACATAGAAGTGCTTCACCGCTCCGGTTTAGCGGACTTGCAGCCGGGTGAGGCATTGGCCATCCGCGTTATTGAGGGTAAAAGGGGGCGAATGGCAACCGAGGTGTGTGGATGGGAAATGGCAATAAAATCGTCGGCGTCGTAACGGCGTGTGGTTTGGCCTTGGCGGGGGCGATGGTTTCGGCCGAAGAGTGCCGTGAAGACGCGGTTATTTTTCGCAGCGATGCCGGCATGGCGCGCTTTCGCGTTGAGGTCGCCGACGACAAGGCCGAGCGGGCGCAGGGGCTGATGAACCGCGAAACGCTGTCGAAAAGTGCGGGCATGCTGTTCGTGTATCCCCACCCACAGCGGGTGGGCTTCTGGATGAAGAACACGCTTATTCCGCTCGACATGATCTTTCTCGACAAGGCGGGTGTGGTCAAGAAGGTGCATAGCGACGCAAAACCGCTTGACGAAACCCCGATCATGGGCGGCAACGATATCTTTGCGGTTCTTGAAATCAACGGCGGTCTGGCCCGCAAGATCGGGATCAGCGAAGGCTGGCAAATGCGTCACCCGAGCTTTGATCAGGATGTGGCGGCCTGGCCCTGTGACGGATAAATTCCGGGATGGCCAGTTAGGGCTTTTCAATCGCGGGAATCGTCTTTAGACACCCGCTCAGTTCGGGGCGTAGCGCAGCCTGGTAGCGCACCTGTTTTGGGAACAGGGGGTCGTGAGTTCGAATCTCTCCGCCCCGACCAAAAATCCCACATGTGACGGCTTGGACCGTCCACCGTCGAGGTGGGCGGTTTTTGCTTTCTTGTGATCGCTAACCACCGGATATGTTGCGCGCGGGCCACTTTCCGGCGGGCGGGCAACAGGCGCGCCGAGGGCCTGCCCATTTTTGCGGCAGCGCAGCGATGGCCCGGTGGCGCGGCGTCGGCGAATCTCGTGCCGCCTTCCAGTCATTTTGCAACTTTGCCCGCTAAGTCAGCCGAAGAAAAAGGCTTCTTTCGGCATCGCCCATCCGTGTTGCCTGTGGACAACTCATCAATGAATCACGCAAGCGTGATCGGGCAGGGCGGTCTCTACCTTAGTCAAATGATTTTTGTGTAAAAATGCCAAAATTTTCCGTTGACCAACTATGGGTCGATACGTCAGGTTGTGGCAGCGGGTTGCAAGGCCACAAGATATAGTGGCTGACCCGGGCAGGGAGTAACATCCAAACACATAACCGGCGACAGACACCGGGCACTTTCATCGCGGCGCGCAGGGCGCTAGCGACCGGGAAACCTTTGTGCCTATCGTGTCGACCGGGCGGAAAAAACGGGCTTTGGCCGAACTTAAAAATACTGAACATGGGGCAGTCGATATGAAGATCGAAAGAAAATTCACCACTTCCGGGACCGACGCATATGAGGCGTTGAACTTTGTGACCACCAGCTCAGAGATCCGCAATCCCGATGGCACCACTGTGTTTCGCCTCGACGACGTCGAAGTGCCCGAAGGCTGGAGCCAGGTGGCAAGTGACGTCATAGCCCAGAAATATTTCCGCAAGGCCGGCGTGCCCGCGCGTCTCAAGAAGGTCAAGGAAAAGGGCGTTCCCGAGTTCCTGTGGCGCTCTGTGCCCGCAGAGACCGGCGTTGAAACCGGCGGCGAGATCAGTGCCAAGCAGGTGTTCGACCGTCTTGCCGGGGCCTGGGCCTATTGGGGTTGGAAGGGGGGCTATTTCACCACCGAGGAAGACGCGAGCGCCTATTACGACGAAATGCGTTTCATGCTGGCCAATCAGATGGCCGCCCCGAACAGCCCGCAATGGTTCAACACCGGCCTGCATTGGGCCTATGGCATCGACGGGCCCAGCCAGGGCCACTATTACGTGGATTTCGAAACCGGCAAGCTGACCAAATCCAAAAGCGCCTATGAGCACCCGCAGCCGCACGCCTGTTTTATCCAATCCGTGGCCGATGATCTTGTCGGCGATGGTGGCATCATGGATCTCTGGGTGCGCGAAGCGCGTCTGTTCAAATACGGCTCGGGCACCGGCACCAACTTTTCAAGCCTGCGCGCTGCGGGTGAAAAGCTTTCGGGTGGTGGCAAATCCTCGGGTCTGATGGGCTTTCTCAAGATCGGTGACCGCGCGGCCGGCGCGATCAAATCGGGCGGCACCACGCGCCGCGCGGCGAAAATGGTGATCTGCGATGCCGACCACCCCGACATCCAGGAATTCATCAACTGGAAGGTCAAGGAAGAACAGAAAGTCGCCAGCATCGTGGCCGGCTCTAAGATGCACGAGCAAAAGCTTAACGAGATTTTCGCCGCGATCCGCGCCTGGGATGGCAGCAGCGAAGATTCGGTCGACCCCAAGAAGAACGATCAGCTCAAATCCGCGATCCGTGGCGCCAAAAAGGTTGCGATCCCCGAGACTTACGTCAAGCGCGTGCTGGATTACGCCAAGCAGGGTTATGAGAGCATCGAATTCCCGACCTATGACACCGATTGGGATTCTGAGGCCTATGCAAGCGTGTCTGGCCAGAACTCGAACAACTCGATCCGGGTGACCGATGCCTTCCTCAAGGCGGTCAAGGACGATGCCGATTGGGCGCTGCTCAACCGGACCGATGGCTCTGTCGCCAAGACCATCAAGGCGCGCGATCTTTGGGAAGATGTGGGCCACGCCGCATGGGCCTGTGCCGATCCGGGCATTCAGTATCACGACACCGTCAACGCCTGGCACACCTGCCCCGAAGATGGCGAGATTCGCGGCTCGAACCCCTGTTCGGAATATATGTTCCTTGACGATACCGCCTGTAACCTTGCCTCGATGAACTTGTTGAAGTTCTACAAGGACGGCAATTTTGACGCCGATGCCTATGTGCACGCCTCGCGTCTTTGGACCGTGACGCTGGAAATCTCGGTGACGATGGCGCAATTCCCCTCCAAGGAAATCGCGCAGCGCTCTTATGACTTCCGCACGCTTGGTCTTGGCTATGCCAATATCGGCGGCCTGCTGATGAACATGGGCCTTGGATACGACAGCGACGAGGGCCGCGCGCTTTGTGGTGCCCTGACCGCCGTGATGACCGGCGTTGCCTATGCCACAAGTGCCGAAATGGCCGGCGAGCTTGGTGCGTTTCCGGGCTATAAGCGCAATGAGGCGCACATGCTGCGCGTGATCCGCAACCACCGCAACGCCGCTTACGGCGCGACCGAAGGCTATGAGGCGCTTGCCGTCAAACCGGTGCCGCTCGACCAGAGCAATTGCCCCGACACCCGTCTTGTCGATCTGGCGATGGCAAGCTGGGATGAGGCGCTCAAGCTTGGTGAAAAGCACGGCTATCGCAACGCGCAGACCTCGGTGATCGCGCCGACCGGCACCATTGGCCTTGTGATGGATTGCGACACCACCGGGATCGAGCCGGACTTTGCCCTGGTGAAGTTCAAAAAGCTGGCCGGTGGCGGTTACTTCAAGATCATCAACCAATCGGTGCCCGCCGCGCTTGAAAAGCTTGGCTATGGCTCGGCGCAGATCGAAGAGATCGTCAGCTATGCCGTCGGTCACGGCACCCTTGGCAACGCGCCGGGGATCAACCACACCTCGCTTGTGGGGCATGGTTTTGGCGCCAATGAGCTGGCCAAGGTCGACGGCGCGCTCGGCTCGGCCTTTGATATCCGTTTTGTGTTCAACCAGTGGACGCTTGGGCTTGAGTTCTGCACCAATGTTCTTGGCATCCCGGCCGAACAGCTTAACAGCCCGACCTTTGATCTTCTGGCGCATCTTGGCTATTCGAAAAAGGATATCGAGGCCGCCAATGATCACGTTTGTGGCTCGATGACGCTTGAGGGCGCGCCGCATCTTGATCCGGCACATTACCACGTCTTTGATTGCGCCAATGCCTGCGGCAAGAAAGGCAAGCGTTATCTGTCGGTTAACAGCCATATCACCATGATGGCCGCCGCTCAGTCGTTTATCTCGGGCGCGATTTCCAAGACCATCAACATGGCCAATGACGCCACCATCGAGGATTGTCAGAAAGCCTATGAGCTGAGCTGGTCGCTTGGCGTCAAGGCCAACGCTCTCTATCGCGATGGCTCGAAACTGAGCCAGCCGCTGGCGGCAAGCCTTGTCGAGGATGACGAAGAGGCCGCAGAGATCCTTGAAAGCGGTTCGGCGCAGGAAAAAGCCGCCGTTCTTGCCGAAAAGATCGTTGAAAAGATCATCGTCAAGGAAATCCAGAAATCGCACCGCGAAAAGCTGCCTGCGCGTCGCAAGGGCTATACGCAAAAGGCGATTGTCGGCGGTCACAAGGTCTATCTGCGGACCGGCGAGTATGAAGACGGCAACCTTGGTGAAATCTTCATCGACATGCACAAAGAGGGGGCCGGTTTTCGCGCGATGATGAACAATTTCGCCATCGCCGTGTCGGTTGGTCTTCAATACGGCGTGCCGCTTGAGGAATTCGTCGATGCCTTCACCTTCACCAAGTTCGAACCGGCCGGCATGGTGCAGGGCAACGACAGCATCAAGAACGCCACCTCGATCCTCGATTATATCTTCCGCGAACTGGCGGTCAGCTATCTCGATCGCACCGATCTGGCGCATGTCAAACCCGAAGGCGCAAGCTTTGACGATCTTGGGCGTGGCGAGGAAGAGGGCGTGTCGAACGTCTCGGAAATGAGCAGCGATGCCGCCAGCCGCTCGCTTGAGGTGCTCAAGCAGATCAGCTCGACCGGCTATCTGCGCAAGCGCCTTCCGCAGGAACTTATCGTTCTGAACGGGGGGCAGCACATGGCCCGCGCCGCGAATGGCGGAATAGACACGGTCAGCGCATTGGAAACCCTGGTGCCGGCCACGTCGGCGGGGACGATGACGGCGACCGTGGCGACCACCACCACGGCAATGGCCTCGGGCACGGTCAGCATGGATGCGCGCACCAAGGCCCGCCTTCAGGGCTATGAGGGCGAGGCTTGCGGCGAATGTGGCAACTACACGCTGGTGCGCAACGGCACCTGCATGAAATGCAACACCTGCGGTTCGACAAGCGGCTGCAGCTAGGCCTACGGGCAAACTGTCCCTCCGGCCATAGTTCGTCTGTTTTCGGGCAAAGGTTTTCTGGAGGGCCGCATAGACGACAGATTTGATAAGCCGACCTCCCGAATGGCCGGTCGGACGTAGAGAAGCACGAGATCCAGAGCAGGTGCGCTTGCTCTGAGCTTTGGACAGGCCGCAGGCAGAAAAGAATCGAGCGGTGAACCAACTGAGCCTGTCTCAAAGAGACTACGGGGTGCCCATGAGGCACCCCTCTTTTTTAGGCTGATCGCCGAGGCCTCGAAACAGCATCAAACTGCTTTTGGGGGGTGTCTGGTCAAAGGGGTGATGGAGAACGCCACACGGTGGTGTGCCGGCAGAAGATGGCTTACTCCAATACGATCCTGAAATGACAATCGCGCCAGATACGCTCGGTTCAGGCTTGGAGGATGTTGCCTAAAAGGTGCGGAGATAAACAAAGTCTGCGAGACTTCGGTCTATCAAGAGCCGTAATCCACAGTATTCTGACGAACCGGGATTCACGGGGCACGTTTCTTCGGCTATTCGTCACGATGCTCCGCGACAAGCCGCACCGCACGCGCGCGGAACTCCGGTGAATACGGCTTCGAGGTTTTCTTCTTTTGTGCATGTTCCATAACGGGCAATTCTCCGAGAGTTTTGCCCTCCGGTAAACCCGGGGCGGTTCAGAACGGGTTCAGGAGCGCCGTCTTCATTCAGTCTACAGCCTCTCCATCGCGGCACGGCAGCACCTGAAAAGGCTGCGCAAAATCCTCGTGCAGGCAGGTGTTACTGACGAGGAAACCTGGGACGTCGCGGCGAACCGGTTGGTTTTTCCGGTGGCCGAGGCCGAACGCCTGTGTGCCGACATCATCGATAGCGTTTCCTTGCACCACTTGCCTGAGGCAATCGGGTGTTCCAGGACGCAAGCCGAAAGCATGTATCAGGCAGGCGTGTTGCGCCCTGTTGTCGGGCCAGATGCCTTGCGCGGCATCAGCAAGTTGGCCTTTGCCAGGCGAGATCTGGACGCCTTCCTCTCCATCATTGAAAAGCTTCCGGTCGCGTTGACCGGCCAGCCTGACCTGGTCGATTTTACCAGTGCCTGCAAAAGAACCGGTCGGAGCACCGGTGATATTATGGCCAGGATCAAATCTGGAGATCTGAGTGCCAGTCGGGAAGGGCGTCAGGTATCGGTGCGGTCCATCAGGGTTTCCTTGTCAGATCTGGACCCTATCCGGACACGGCAGCCACGATCGGTCGAAATACCCGACTAGATTCACCACCAGATTGCCCTTGCAGAAGAGTCCGCTTCGGCGGACTTTTTTCTTGAATGGGTGCCGATTCTGCAATGCAGAAGACCTTTACCCCGAAAACGGAAAAGCTTTACTCCCATGGTGATACGAGCCCATTGATTCTAAATTATTATTTAGGGCCGTCCAGAAGAACTATGACCGCAGGGACAAACGCAACAAGTTCCGGGGCGGGTGCGTTCGCCCTGAACGCGGATCGGGATACAGGCGAAAAACAATCGGGCGGTAAAAATCCACCTGATCCGTGACACTGGGGGGCCTCGTGCCCCCTTTTTCTTGTGCGCCCTACAGCCTGTGATCAGGTCGGCTCGGGTTGGTTTTCGGGAAAGAAACAGGCGGCGCTGTGGGGCGCGGCGCCCAAGGTCGGGCGCTCCTTGCGGCACCGGTCCTGTGCCTTCCAGCAGCGCGGCGCGAACGGACAACCCTCGGGAACAGCAAGCGGCGAGGGCAGTTCCCCGGCAAGCTTGATCCGGGTCTTGTGCAGGGTCGGGTCGGCCTGTGGCGTCGCCGATAGCAGGGCCTTGGTATAGGGGTGAAACGGCGCGGCAAAGATATCCGCCTTGCTGCCCCGTTCCACGGCGCGCCCCAGATACATCACGATCACCTCGTCGGCGACATGACGCACCACGCTCAGGTCATGGCTGATGAACATATAGGACAGTTGCAGCCGCTCTTGCAGGTCGATCAGAAGATTGAGGATCGCGCTTTGGATCGACAGGTCAAGCGCCGAAACCGGCTCGTCCAGCACCAGAACCTTGGGATCAAGCATAAGCGCACGCGCAATCGCGATGCGTTGGCGCTGTCCGCCGGAAAACATATGCGGATAGCGGTCAAAATGCTCGGGGCGCAGGCCCACAAGCCCCAGCATTTCGCGCGCCTTGGCCATCCGTTCGCTCGCGGGCATGTCGGGGCGGTTGATCACCAGCGGTTCCTGAAGGATCGCGCCGATCCGCTGGCGCGGGTTGAGCGATCCATAGGGGTCCTGAAACACGATTTGCACGGATGAGCGCAGCGCAGGCCAGTTCTCGGTCTCTATCGGCCTGTCATCAAGCGTCAGCGTGCCCGCCGTCGGCTCTTCGATCATCGTGATCAGCCGCGCAAGGGTGGATTTGCCACAGCCGGATTCGCCCACAATCGCCAGCGTCTTGCCCGGATAAAGCGCGAAATCCACGCCGCCGACCGCGCGCAGGGTGCCGGGCTTGCGCAGCAGACCCCGGTTGAGTTTGTAATGGCGTTCAAGCCCGGTGGCCGTCATCACGGGCGCGCTCATGAGTCGATCCTTTCCTTGGTGTTGAGCGGATGAAAGCACCGCGCATAGCCCAGCTCGGCGGTGAGGGGCGGCGGCGATTGCGCCTTGCAGCGCGCATCCGCATAGGCGCAGCGCGGCGAAAACAAACAGCCCTCGGGCCGGTCAAATTGCCCCGGCACCACACCGGGGATCGTCGGCAAGCGCTTTTCGGTGGCGCGTTCCGGCAAGGCATCCAGCAACGCCGAGGCATAGGGATGGTGCGGGCTTGCGAAAAGCGGCCCGACATCCTGTTCCTCGATCTTCTGGCCGGCATATTGCACACTGACCCGCTCGGCGGTTTCGGCGACAACCCCCATGTCATGGGTGATCAGAACCAGCCCCATGCCGGTGTCATCGCGCAGCGACACCAGCAGATCAAGAATCTGCGCCTGAATGGTCACGTCAAGCGCGGTCGTCGGCTCGTCCGCGATCAAAAGCTTGGGTTTGCAGGCGATGGCCATGGCGATCATCACCCGCTGGTTCATCCCCCCCGAAAGCTGATGCGGAAAGGCCGAGAGGCGACGTTCGGGGTCGGGGATGCCGACCTGTTCGAACAGTTCGATGGCGCGGGCGTGGCGCTCTTTTCGGTTCAGACCAAGATGCGCGCGCAGCGACTCGCGGATTTGCCAGCCAACGGTGAAACAGGGGTTGAGCGACGACATCGGTTCCTGAAAGATCATCGCAAGCTCGTTGCCGATGATGCGGCGGCGCGCTTGGTTGTCGATGCGCAAAAGGTCGTGCCCGTCAAAGCTCATTTCATCGGCGGTGATGGTTGCGGTCCAGGGCAAAAGCCCCATGACCGCCAGCATCGAGACCGATTTGCCGGACCCGCTTTCGCCGACAATGGCCAGGATTTCGCCGGTATCGACGTCCTGATCCACCCCATCCACGGCACGAAACTGGCCCGAGGCGGTGGCGAAATCCACGCTGAGGTTACGGATGAGCAAAAGGGACATCGGGTTAACTCCGCTTCAGTTTCGGGTCAAGCGCATCGCGCAGCCCGTCGCCCATCAGGTTGATGGCAAGGACGGTGACAAGAATGGCAAGGCCGGGGAAGGTGACAACCCACCAGGCGCGCAGGATGAATTCGCGCGCCTCGGCCAGCATGGTGCCCCATTCCGGCGTCGGCGGTTGGGCCCCCATGCCAAGAAAGCCAAGCGCGGCCGCATCAAGGATCGCCGTGGAAAACGACAGCGCCGCCTGCACGATGATCGGCGCCAGGCAATTGGGCAGCACGGTCACAAACATCAGCCGCAGCCTGCCCGCACCCACCACACGCGCCGAGGTGACGTAATCCTTTTGCAACTCTGACATCACGCTGGCGCGGGTCAGGCGCACGTAATGGGGTTGCAGCACGATGGCGATGGCGATCATCGCATTGGTGAGCGACGGCCCAAGCACCGCAACCAGCACAAGCGCCAGCAACAGCGACGGAAAGGCCAGCACGATATCCATGATGCGCATGATGATCGAATCGATCCATTTCGGCGCAAAGCCCGCGATCAGCCCGACGATGATGCCCCCGGTGGCGGCAATGCTGACCACGACGATGCCCACGAAAAACGAATAGCGCGCCCCGACGATCAGCCGCGAGAGCATGTCGCGCCCCACCGGATCGGTGCCAAGAATGAACTGCCAACTGCCGCCCTCCTGCCAGACGGGTGGGCGCAAAAGGTCGCCGCGAAACTGCATCGTGGCGTCATGCGGCGCGATCCAGGGGCCAAAAAGCGCAAGGAAGGCAAACACCGCAAAGATCCACAGACCAATCACCGCGCCCCGGTTTTCGCGGAAATAGAACCAGAATTCACGCAGTTGGCCGGGGCGCTTTGCGCCGTTTTCCGCGTCCGCTATCAAGGGCTTTTCCATCAGCGTTTCCTGATCTTGGGGTTTATGATGCCATAGAGCATATCCACGGTCAGGTTCACGATCATCACCATGACCGCGATCAGCAACAACCCTCCCTGTACCACCGGATAGTCACGCCGGAAAATGCTGTCGACCATCCATTTGCCAATGCCTGGCCAGCTAAAGATCGTCTCGGTCAGGATCGCCCCGGCCAGCAATGTGCCGACCGAAAGCCCGATCACCGTGATCACCGGGATAAGCGCATTGCGCAGCGCATGAATGCCGTTGATACGGGCCGGTGACAGGCCCTTGGCACGCGCGGTGCGGATGTAATCCTCGCCCAGCACCTCAAGCATCGCCGAGCGGGTCTGACGCGCGATCACCGCAAGCGGGATTGTGCCCAGCACGATCGTCGGCAGGACCAGATGACGCATGGCAGAGCGGAACGCGCCGCTCTGGCCTGACATGATGCTGTCATAGAGCATGAAACCGCTGGGGTCGGGAAAGTAATAGAGCAGGTCGATGCGCCCCGAGACCGGCGTCCAGCCAAGGTTGCCCGAGAACACGATGATCAAAAGCAAGGCCCACCAGAAGATCGGCATCGAATAGCCCACCAAAGCGGTCGACATCAACGCGCGGTCAAAGAACTTGCCACGGTTGACGGCGGCGATCACCCCCGCCGGAAGCCCGAGCGCAAGCGCAAAGATCATCGCACAGATCGACAGTTCCAGCGTGGCGGGAAACAGCGCAAAGAACTCATCCCAGACCGGGCGCTTGGTGACGAAGGAATTGCCCAGATCACCGTGCAGAACACCGCTCAGATATTCCCAGAACTGCACATAGATCGGCCGGTCAAAGCCGAACTGTGCCGAAAGTTGTTCGTAGCGCTCCGCGCTCAGCCCGCGTTCGCCCGCCATCACCACGATCGGATCGCCGGGCAAGGCCCGGATAAAGCCGAAAGAAATCAGCGTCACACCGACAAAGGTCGGGATGAAGGTCAGCAACCGGCTCAGGATATAATTCAGCATGCGATCACCGTAAGCTCCTTTGGAAATTGCGTCAGGCAGCGATGGCCGTCTTGGGTGACCAGCACCACATCCTCGATCCGAACACCGAAATTGCCGATCTCGTAAAGACCGGGCTCGTTGGTATAGACGGTGCCGGCGGGCAGGGGCATGGCGTTGCCCCGCATGATATAGGGCGCCTCATGCACCTCGCGGCCAAGGCCATGACCGGTCTTGGTGCGGATGCGGGCCGCAAAGGGCGAGGCTTCGAGCACGCCGGTCACCACGTCGTCGATCTCGTGGGCGGTGACGCCTGCGCGCGTCACCTCAAGGCCGGCCAGATTGGCGCGCAGCACCGTGTCATAGACCGCGCGCGCCTCGTCGCTGGCATGACCGAGGAAAAAGGTACGGGTGATATCGGCGGCAAACCCGTCCTTGCGCGCGCCGAAATCAAGCAGGATCGCATCGCCGGGTTTGACAGGGTAATCGGGCCGGGCCTTGGCATGGGGCAGGGCGCTTGCGTCACTGGCCGCGACAATCGGTGCAAAGGCAAGATCATCGGCGCCTTCGGCAAACAGCATCTGCACGAGGGTCTGTTCGATCTGCTGTTCGCTCTGGCCGGGGCCTATGGTGGCAAGCGTGCGCGCAAGGGCGCGTTCTGAAATGGCGATGGCGGCCTGCATCGCGGCGATGTCTTCGGCGCTCTTGAGCATGCGCAGCGCGGAAATCTCGCGCTCGCCGTCGATGATCCTGAGATCGGGTTGCGCGCGGATCAGGGCGTGATGGACAAAGACCCGCATCACCTGGCCCTCGACCGCCAGCGAACCAATCGCGAGATGCGCCAGCAATGCGGCAAACTCCGCGTCATAGCCGGTCTGATCGCGCCAATCGAACAGCGCGCCGTCAAAGCCCAGAAGGCCCCAGCTTCCCAGTTCAAGATTGGGCACAAGGGCCGCCGCCTGCCCGTCGGCCTTGATCACAACAAGAAACGGGCGTTCATGGCTGGCAAAGGAATGGCCAAGGGCGCGGGTGAAATTCGGCCCCGGCACCAGGGCGATGGCGTCAACCCCAAGACGGTGGGCAACTGCGGCGTAATCGGCAAGGCGATCGTGAAGCGAATGTGCCACGCTCTGCGTCCCGTTGCTTGAGGGAAAGGGAACCGGGGCGGCACCTGTTGCGTCGCCCCGGATTGCATTGGCTTTAGTTCGAAAGGCCAACCTGGTTGAAGATATGACCCCCGAGCGGGTGCACCACATAGCCCTCTACCTCGGGGCGCATGGTCATATAGACCACCGAATGCGCGATGGTGGCCCAAGGCGCCTGCTCTTTGAAGATCACCTGCGCCTGTTCGTAAATCGGGGCACGCTCGGCCTGTGTCGGCAGAACCTTGGCCTGTTGGATCAGATCGTCGAACGGCTTGTGACACCATTGCGCACGGTTCGAGGCGCCAACCGCGTCACAGCCAAGCAGAACGGCCAGAAAGTTGTCAGGATCGCCATTATCCCCGGTCCAACCCAGAAGAACGGCACCATCACGATCCAAAGCCTTGGAGCGATCGAGATACTCACCCCACTCGTAGGATACGATTTCGACAGTGACGCCGATCTTTGACATATCCTCTTGCATCAACTCGGCCATGCGCCGCGCATTGGGGTTATAGGGGCGCTGCACCGGCATCGCCCAGATCTTCATGTTGAGATCGGTAATGCCTTCTTCTGCCAGCATCTTCTTGGCCGCTTCCGGGTCGTGGCCATCATCCTGAACCGCGTCATTATAGGACCACATGGTCGGCGGCAGCGGGTTCTTGGCAATCTCGCCAGAGCCCTGGAACACCACGTCGATGATCGCCTGCTTGTCGATCGCCATGTTCAGCGCCTTGCGCACCTTGGGATTGTCATAGGGCGCAATCTGGGTGTTATAGGCCAGATAGCCGACATTCAGGCCCTCTTGCTCCATCACCACGATATCGGCGTCATCCTTCATCGCCTGCACATCCGCCGGGGTCGGATAGGCCATGACGTGACATTCTCCGGCCTTGACCTTCTGATAGCGCACGCTTGCATCCGGGGTGATCGCGAAGATCAGCGACTGCACCTTGGCCTTGTCGCCCCAATAGGCGTCGTTGCGCAGATAGCGGATCACCGCGTCTTTCTGATAGGCCTGAAGAGCGAAGGGACCGGTGCCGACGGGCTTTTGGTTCAGCATTTCGGGCGTGCCGGCGGCCAGCATCGCGTCGCCATATTCCTTGGACACGATCGAGGCAAAATCCATCGCCGTGTTGGCGATAAACGGCGCCTCGGGGCGGGTCAGGTGAAACACGACGGTGTAATCGTCGACCTTTTCGATGCGCTCGACCAGATCAGGCATCGACATGCCGCTGTAATATTCCCAAGTGCCGCCGGACACCTGATTATAGGGGTTCTCGGGGTTGCCCTGACGGTCAAACGAAAAGATCACGTCATCGGCGTTGAAATCGCGGCTTGGTGTGAACAGGTCGTTGGCGTGAAACTTGACGCCCTGACGCAGCTTGAAGGTGACGGTCTTGCCATCCTCCGAGACCGCCCAGCTTTCGGCAAGGCCGGGGATCACCTCGGTGGTGCCGACCTTGAATTCGGTCAGGTGGTCATAGATCGGGTGGCTGCTGGCATCAAAGGTGGTGCCGGCGGTGTAAAGCGCCGGGTCAAAGCCCTCGGGCGAGCCTTCCGAGCAGTAAACCAGCGTTTGCGCCGAAGCGGCCGAAACGCCAAGCGCGGTGACCAGAAGGCCCGCAGCCAAGTTGAGTTTGATAGACATTTTCGCTCTCTTTCTCTCTGTTGTTATGTCGTTTTGTTATGGGCGGCGCAGGTTGGGCCGCACCGCAGCAGGAGTGACAGGGATCGCTGTGGGGCGCTTCACCGGAGCCTGACCGCCAACCGCCTTGCGCAGTTTTGATCCGCTGGCCTCAAGCGGCATCGAGACCCGATGGCGCATGCGCCACTCGGACTTGCTGAACTCGTCTACAGAAACCTGTTTCAGCGCCTTCAACAGCATCCCCCAGGGCCGACAAGGCAGCCCGATCGCAGAGGTGAAGGCTGCAAGTAAAAAAACTTTGGGTCAAGGATAAATTTCAGGGCTGTCCGTAAGGTCAACCTGGATCAGGAGCGGCCCCAACGCCCAATGGGCGCCAGCAAGGCCATTTTACCGCCTAGCTTGGTCAGGTGTGTGAATCAGCATGCAAAAGTGACCCACTTGGGTGGGTTATGATCATCTAAAATTGACCCACCTGCATTGTTAACATGCGTGCGTTTTGGCGCGGAGGAAGAGCAGGTGTTACTGATGGAAACGGCAATGAAGGTCCGTGGCTGGATCTTGGGCGATGGCCGCAGCATCCGGGCTGTGGCGCGCGAGACTGGGATCTCACGGACGACGATCAAGAAGTATCTGAAGGACCCGGAGCAACCGCAGTATCGGGAACGGCAACTACGCGTTGGCCACAAGCTGAACGCGCAATTCGAGGCGCGCCTCAGGGAGTTTTTCAAGCACGATCTGCAGCTTCGCCGCCGTGAGCGTCGCACCGCGAAGAAGCTTTATGAGGCGCTTGTTGCGGAGGGTTACACGGGCTCCTATTCACCGGTTCAGCGCTTTGTCGGCGGGCTCAAGGTATGCGGCGGCTACGCCCCATTGGTTTCGCGCTTGCGCAGTATCGCGATGGGATGAAGCGGAGGGCTGTCG
>JAVVFB010000310.1:0-3054 GCA_032251095.1 Roseovarius sp.
CGGTCCGTGCGGCACTGGAGGCGCTGGCCGGCGGCGACACCACCCGCGTGCTGATCCACGACGGCGCCCGGCCCATGCCGACGCAGGCCGTGATCGACCGGGTGCTCGCCGCGCTCGACGCCCATCCCGGCGCCGCCGCCGTCCAATCCCGAGCCGACGCCGCGCGAACGCCCGCCGCGCCCCGACGAGGTGCCACAGGCCCCGCCGGTCGAAATCCCGGTCGAGCGCCCCGTCGAAGTGCCGCAGGCCCCCCGCGAGGCGACCGCGCCACCCGCGCCACTGGAAATTCCCAAACCCGCGCCTGCGGCGGCGCGTGCGGGCCTTTTGGGGCGCCTTTTGGGGCGGGGCGACAAGCCGGCCGTGACCCGCCGCGCGCTTGACGACGACATGCTGGAACAGCTTGAAGAGCTGCTGATCAGCGCCGATATGGGCGTCGATACCGCCCTGCGCGTAACCGCCAACATGGCAGAGGGGCGGATGGGCAAACGCCTGTCCTCGCAAGAGATCAAGCAACTTTTGGCCGCAGAGATCACCCGCATCATGGAACCGGTCGCGCGCCCGATGCCACTTTATCCCAACCGCCCGCAGGTGGTGCTTGTGGTTGGCGTCAACGGCTCGGGTAAGACCACGACCATCGGCAAGCTCGCGAGTCAGTTCAAGGCGGCGGGCAAATCCGTGGTGATCGCTGCTGGTGATACCTTTCGCGCCGCCGCTGTCGAACAGCTTCAGGTCTGGGGCGATCGCGCCGGGGTGCCGGTGCTGACCGCGCCGGAAGGGTCCGATCCCGCAAGCCTCGCGTTTGATGCAATGACACGCGCCGAGGCCGATGGCGCCGACCTCTTGATGATCGACACGGCCGGGCGGCTGCAAAACCGCGCCGACCTGATGGAAGAGCTCTCGAAAATCGTCCGCGTGATCCGCAAGAAAGACCCGAGCGCGCCACATAACACCCTTCTGGTGCTGGATGCCACAACCGGGCAAAACGCGCTGAGCCAGGTGGAAATCTTCCAGAAACTCGCCGATGTCTCGGGTCTCGTCATGACCAAGCTTGACGGCACCGCGCGCGGCGGCGTCCTCGTGGCGCTTGCGGATAGGTTCGGCCTGCCGATCCATGCCATTGGTGTGGGCGAGCAGATCGACGATTTGGCCCCGTTTGACCCCGAAGACTTCGCCGCCGCCCTGACCGGGCTCGAGCGCGAATGATCACGCGCCCTGATGTTTCTTCTTGGCTGAACTACTCCGGGGGGTTTGGGGGGCTGGCCCCCCAACTTCGCCTGTGGTTTGAGGCGCGCCACGCATGAGCGACTGGCTGATTTCCCTTGAGGGAACCGAGGCCGGGCGTCATCTGGCGATGGCGCTGGCGCTCTCGGCCGCGCTTTTGCATGCCATTTTTGGGGCCTTGCAAAAGGGGCGGCATGATCCCTGGCTTAGTCGCGGTGTGATCGACTTTTCCTATTTTGCCATGGCCGCGCCCTTCGCGCTTTTCGTCGTGCCCTGGCCCGAGCCGCATATGTGGCCCATTTTCGGCTGGGTTCTGGTGATCCACACCCTCTACAAACTGCTTCAGGGGCTGGCCTATACCAAGGGCGCCTATACGGTGGTCTATCCGGTGGTGCGCGGCACCGGGCCGCTGTTTACCGTGATTGGCGCGTATTTCCTGTTTGGTGAGGTCTTTACCGTGATCCAGTGGATGGGGATCGGGGTGCTTCTGGTCGGGATTTACGGGCTGGCGGTCTATAACCTGCGCACGCTGACGCTCAATCGCGATACCATGCCTCTGGCGCTTGGGCTGGCGGTGATGACCGGGCTTTTCGTGGCGCTTTACACCACCTATGACGCCTATGGCATCCGCGCTACGGCCAATCCGTTCACCTTTCTGGCCTGGTTTTTCTTTCTCGACGGGCTGTTCATGCCGGTGCTTGCCTATCTGCGCTGGCGCAATATGCCTGTGCGGCCAACCTTTGGCCCGCTGATGGTGCGCGGGGTGGCGGGCGGGCTGGTGGCGTTCATGTCGTTTGGCTCGATCATGCTGGCGACGCGGCTCGACAAGGTCGGCGAGGCGGCGGTGCTGCGCGAGACCTCGACGGTATTTGCCGCGCTGATCGGCTGGCTGGTGCTGCGCGAGACGGTGGGGCCGCGACGTATTGCCCTGATGGCTTTGATCGCGACCGGCGCGGTCATAGTTGAATTTGGTGGCTGAACCTAAGATCATCCCTGAACCTGAAACAGAGTGTGTGACATCCTGATGGCCGATAAAACACCGCCCGCATGGGCAAAAACCGCGCTTGAGATGGGGCCTGTGCTCGCCTTCTTCGTGGCCTATCTCTGGCTCAAGGGCCGCACATTCACCATCGGCGGCACCGAATATGAGGGGTTTGTCGTGGTCACTGCCGGGTTTATCCCGGTGTTCCTGATTTCCATGGGCATCCTGTGGCGCCTGACCGGGCATCTCTCGAAGATGCAGGCGGTTACGGCGGTGATCATCGTGGTCTTTGGCGGGCTTTCGGTCTGGTTCAACGATCCGAGCTTTTTCAAGATGAAGCCGACGATCATCTACCTGCTGTTTGGCGGCATTCTGGGCTGGGGGCTTTTGCAGGGGCGCTCTTACCTGCAATACGTGATGGACGGGATGATGCCGCTGACCAATCAGGGCTGGATGATCCTGACGCGCCGCCTGATGTACTTTTTCCTGAGCCTCGCGGTTCTGAACGAGCTGATCTGGCGCACCCAGACCGAAGAAACCTGGGTCTATTTCAAGACCTTCGGCCTGACAGCGGCGATTTTCGTGTTTTTCTTGACCCAGACCAAGGTGTTCCGCGATCATTCCTCCGAAGAGGACGAGTCGGACAGGTCCACGAAATAGCCGCCCCGCGCCCGGAAGGGGGCCGATTGACCGGGGGGGGGGGGGGCGGCGCGAGGTTTCGCGGAAAGCACACATCCTTGCCGAGATATTGCCGCTTTCGGCATGTATCGATTGAGGCATGATAAAACGCACCTCCTCCCGTATTCTGGATGCGACCTTGTCGATCCCGCCGATCCGACCGCAGAACCTGT
>JAVVFB010000311.1:0-3049 GCA_032251095.1 Roseovarius sp.
CCCAGTTCAACATCTGCCTGAGCCTGAGCCTGAGCCTGAGCCTGAGCCTGAGCCTGAGCCTGAGCCTGAGCCTGAGCCCGTCGAATGCCAGAGTCACGCGCCGTTTGCAGAGCCCCAACAGGAGCCAGCCCTGCTTTGGCCAAAGCTGCGCCATGTGACGTTGGATGCCAAGCATCTGGCGCGCAATCGCCTGATCAGTGCCACCCGCGAAGACCCCGCGCATGTGGCCTTTGATGTGCTGCGCACCAAGCTTTTGGCGGCCCTGCGCGCCAATGGTTGGCATCGTGTTGCCATTACCTCGCCGACGCCTGATTGTGGCAAGTCTTTCGTCGCGGCGAATCTCGCGATCAGCCTGTCGCGTCAGGCAAGCGTGCATACCGTGCTGATGGATCTTGACCTGCGCCGTCCGTCGCTTGCGCGCGTTTTCGGTCTGTCTGCGCCGGGGCCGATGGCGTCATTCCTGACAGGTGATACCCCGCTTGAACAACAATTTACCCGTCCCGGCGACAATGCCTTGAACATTGGCGAAAACCTTGCCTTTGGCCTGAATAACCGGGTCGAAACCTATGCCGCAGAGCTTTTGCAATCGCCCCGGACAGGCGAAGTGCTCGACAACCTTTACGCCCGCCTGCGCCCGGATGTGGTGCTTTTCGACATGCCCCCGGCGCTCTATCATGACGATGTGCTTGCGTTTAGACCGCAATTTGACGGGGTGCTTCTGGTGATCGGCGGCGGGCGCAGCACGGCCCAGGAGGTGCGCGATGTGAAACGTCGCTTTGGCGCGGATACCCCCCTGCTTGGCGTGGTGATGAACCGTGCCGAGGATGGCGATATCGCGAAATACGGCTACTGAGGCGCCTTAGTTATTGCCCAGAAATCGAAGCGGAATGATCCGCTCGTGAATGAAACGCAACACCAGAGGAACGCTTATAAGGGCCAGCAGAAATGCGCCAATCATCTTGGCCACCCGCTTGCGTCGCTCGTGGCGCAGCCGCACCACCGGAATGGTCACCACCGGGGTGATCGCAAGCTCTTGCTCAAGCTGCGCGGCGCTGCGCAAGGCCGGGTTCATGATCTCAAGCACGAATGCCAGACCTAGCCCCAGAAGAAGGCTGAGCACACCGCCCATCACCGCAAGTTTCTTGCGGCTGGTCGACACCGGGATCGCGGGCGGAATCGCAGTCTCAAGGATATCGAAACGCTCTTGCTGCTGGCTTTGTTCCAGCACGCTTTCCATTTCAGCCTCGATCCGGTTGCGGGTGATCGTGTTGAGTTGTTCCTGCAATTGGGTCTGGCTGCGCAGCAAGGCGCCCAATTCCCGCTCTACGCGCGGGGCTGCGGCAATCGCCTCTTCAATCCGGGCGATGCGGGTTGCGACAAGGGCGCTCTGATCCCTTAGCTGCTCTACCTGACGCGCGAACACTTCCTGACGCTGACGGGAACTTTCGTTTTGCAATGTGATGATCTGGCGATCAATCTCAAGCGCGGTTTCATTGAGCATGTTAAGCTGGGTGCGCAACGCACCCGCGTTCTCTGGCAGAGCATCCGCATTCGCGCGCTTGAAGGCCGCGATTTCGGCCTCAAGCGTGGCGATCTGGGCGCTGATCCGGGCTTCTTCTGCACTGTAAAAACCCAAAGTTTCGCGCACCAGATCCAGACGCCGTTCCCGGTTCTGGGTCAATACCGTGTCGACGAATTCATTGGCGATATCAGCGGCCTTTTGTGCATCCCCAAGGCGCACCGTGATGCTCAAGCCCGAAGGGGTTGTCGCCACGCCCTGAAGTCCGACGGAAATCTGTTCGATCCGCGTTGAGATCCGCAGGTTATATATTTTTTGCGGTAACGGCATATTTGGCGCATCGGCAAAAAGCCCATGCCTGTCGATCACCTTGATCAGGTTGTCGCGCGCCATCAGACGCTGTTCGATCAATTGCAGGCGCTGCATCGCATCGCTTGGCACTATGCGCCCGGTGATGTCGCGGCCCACTTGCGGGGTTTCGATCTGGATAACCGCCGTCGCCTCAAAGGCGCGCGGTTGATTGAGTGCGAAAAACACTGCCCCCACGCTTCCGACCACCGTGACAAGCACGATGAGCCACGCCCTGCGGCGCAGCATGCGATATAAACCGGGCAAGGATTGGATCGACCCCATCATCCACCTTTCAGCGTCGTTTGAAACGAAAAGCCGCCCGAGGTGCGTAAACATCGACCGGGCGTTGCGGGCATTGCACACCTAAAACACCCTGCCGACCGAATGCCCCCAAACGGCCCTGACAGATTTTTGTCTAATCTTGGCCTTAATTTAGCGATGTTGCCACATTCCCGCCACAGTTTATTTGGTCGGGATTGGAAACACTCTGTTCTTGGCACATCTCAAGTCGAATAAAGGACCACCAGCGCACAGATATGCCCCTGTGCGACCACGATGCGCCCGGCCATCCGCGCGCCTGCCTGAAAGGGCGGGCAAGCCCGTGTGAAACGCGCCTCGAAATGACCCTCGGCAAGGTCGATGTTGGTTTCCAGGTCGTGAAATTCAAGCATCTGGCGGCTGAGCGGATATTGTGCTTTGTAAACGGCCTCCTTGGCGCAAAACACCGCCCTGCCAAGAAGATCATGCGCCGCAATCGCATCGCGCTCGGCCTTGGTGCAGAGCGTTTCAATCATATCGTGGGGTAATGCCTCGGCCGGTTCAAGATCAAGGCCAAGGCAGGTGATCTTTCCCTGTCGCGCCGCGATTGCAACACAGGCGCCGCCATCATGGCTGATGCTGCCAATGATCCCGTCAGGCCAGATCGGGGCACGATCCGGGCCGGGCAAAACGGCGGCGGCCGGCACATCAAGTGCCTGCATCGCGGCGCGCGCGGCGCGCCGGCCGGCGGCAAATTCGCGCCGTCGGGCAGGGATGGCGCGGCGCATCGCGGCGCTTTCGCCGGGCCAAAGCCCGGTCTCGGGCGCGGTCGGATCAGCGCGGCCAAGGGCAACACCGGGCGGCAGGACCGCGCGCAGCGCTGAGATCAGCACCGCCCTAGCCCTGGCGCGCCGCACGCAT
>JAVVFB010000312.1:0-3024 GCA_032251095.1 Roseovarius sp.
AAGCAAGCCGCCCTGCCCGCGCGCCGCCACCTCTGGCACGCCTTTGAGCGCCTTGCGCCCGGTCGCATCCACCCGCAAAAGCCCCCCCCGCGTTCGGTGATCAGCACGCCGCCCTCGGGCAAAAAACCGATCGACCAAGGTTCGTCAAGCCGATCCACCATCCGCGTCACGGTGAGGTTTCCTGCGCTGCTGTCCATGGCCTGTGCCGGGCCAAGCGCAAGGCCGAGCGCCAGAATAAATGCGGTAAAACGGAACATCGGTTCGCCTCCATATCGGTATGATGCACCCATCAGGTTACCCTTGACATGGGGGTGTCAGGCCCGTTTTCCACCGATTTGGGCGATATCCAGCACATCAAGCACCTTGGCCTCGATCTGGGCCGCATCAAGCCCTGCGACCGCATACATGTCATCTGCGCTTGCCTGATCAATGAAGATATCCGGCAGCACCATCGAGCGGAATTTGAAGCCCCGGTCAAAGACGCCGTGTTCAGCCAGCAATTGCGCGACATGGCTGCCAAAGCCGCCGATGGCGCCCTCTTCGATGGTGATCAGCGCCTCGTGATTGGCCACCAGATCAAGGATCATCGCCGCGTCCAGCGGCTTGGCAAAGCGCGCGTCCGCAATGGTCGGCGTGATGCCGCGCGCGCGCAAGCCCTCAGCCGCCTTCAGAACCTCGCCAAGGCGGGTGCCAAACGAAAGGATCGCGATGCGGCTGCCTTGCGCGATCATCCGGCCTTTGCCGATCGCAAGCACCTCGCCGCGTTCGGGCATCTCGACGCCCAAGCCTTCGCCGCGCGGATAGCGGAATGCAATCGGCCCCGCGTCATGGGCGGCGGCGGTGGCGACCATATGCACAAGCTCGGCCTCGTCGGCGGCGGCCATCACCACCATGCCCGGAAGGTTGGCCAGAAAGGCGGTGTCGAACGCGCCGGCATGGGTTGCGCCATCGGCCCCGACAAGCCCCGCGCGATCAATCGCAAAGCGCACCGGCAGGCGTTGGATTGCCACATCATGCACGATCTGATCATAGCCGCGCTGCAGAAATGTCGAGTAAAGCGCGCAAAACGGCTTGAGCCCACCGGCCGCAAGCCCGGCGGAAAAGGTCACCGCGTGCTGTTCGGCGATGCCCACATCGAAACAGCGCGAGGGATGACGGCTTGCGAAGAGATCAAGCCCGGTGCCATCAGGCATTGCCGCCGTCACCGCGCAAATCTTGTCGTCGCGCGCCGCCTCGGCCAGCAAAGCATCGGCAAAAACGCGGGTATAGCTTGGCGCATTCGAGGGCGCCTTGGCCTGCTTGCCGGTCAGAACATCGAATTTGGCCGTCGCATGGCCACCGTCGCGCGCCGATTCCGCCGGGCCATAGCCCTTGCCCTTTTTGGTCAGCACATGAATGAGGATCGGCCCGGTGGCGCGTTGGCGCACCGTGCGCAGCACCGGCAAAAGCTGTTGCATGTCATGGCCATCAATCGGGCCGACGTAGGAAAAGCCAAGTTCCTCAAACAAGGTGCCGCCGACGGCAAGCCCCTTGAGCATCTCCTTGGCGCGGCGCGCGCCTTCCTGAAAGGGCGGCGGCAAAAGCGATACGGCGCCCTTGGCGGCGGCCTTGAATTCCTGAAACGGCTCACCGGCATAAAGCCGCGAGAGATAGGACGACAGCGCGCCGACCGGCGGGGCAATCGACATTTCATTGTCGTTGAGAACGACAATCAGCCGCTTCTTGAGGTGGCCGGCATTGTTCATCGCCTCGAACGCCATGCCCGCACTCATCGCGCCATCGCCGATCACCGCAATCGCATCGCCATGCCCGGTCGGGCAATTGCCGCCAAGATCGCGCGCCACGGCAAAGCCGAGCGCCGCACTGATCGAGGTCGAGCTATGGGCGGCGCCGAACGGGTCATAGGGGCTCTCGCTGCGTTTGGTGAACCCGCTTAGACCGTCCTTTTGGCGAATGGTGCGGATGCGGTCGCGCCGTCCGGTCAGGATTTTATGCGGATAACACTGGTGACTGACATCCCAGATGATCTTGTCGCGCGGCGCATCGAACACCGCATGCAGCGCCACAGTCAACTCGACCACGCCGAGGCCCGCGCCAAGATGGCCGCCGGTTTCCGAGACCGCCGAAATCGTCTCACTGCGCAACTCATGCGCAAGCTGCGTCAGCTGGGCATCGGAGAACCGTTTGAGATCGGCCGGCGTGGCGACCTGATCAAGCAGCGGTGTGTCTGGGCGGTTCGGCATTGCGGCCCCTCCTGGCGGGGTAAAGATCACGTCTGGCGCGAGATAACGAAGCGCGCAAGTTGCTTCAAGGTCTCGGCCTTGTCCCCATAGCAAGATAGCGCATCACAGGCCGCGTCAACAAGCGACCGGGCCTCGGCGCGCGCGCCATCAAGCCCGAGAAGCGACACGAAGGTGGCCTTGCCGGCGGCGGCGTCCTTGCCCACCGCCTTGCCGACCTCGGCGGCATCGCCGGTGACGTCAATCACATCGTCCTGAATCTGAAAGGCCAGCCCGAGCGCCTGTGAATAGCGCGTCAGCGGCTCAAGATCGCCCGCGCCCATGCGCGCGCCGGCGGTGGCGGCCCAGGTGAAAAGCGCGCCGGTCTTGCCCGCCTGAAGGGTGGTGATGTCCGCAAGCGTCAGCGGGTTTGCTGCGGTTTCCGCCGCTATATCAAGCGCTTGACCAAGAACCATCCCCTGACCGCCAGCGGCGCGCGCAAGGCTAAGGGCAAGGTCGGCGCGGATATCGGCGGCCTCTGCGCCCTCGGGGTGGGTGACAAGCTCGAACGCCAAGGAGTGCAGCGCATCGCCGACAAGAACCGCCGTCGCCTCATCCCATTTGACATGCACCGTCGGCTGGCCGCGACGCAGATCATCATCATCCATCGCCGGCAGGTCGTCATGCACAAGGCTATAGGCATGCAGCGCCTCGATGCCGCAGGCAGGCCAGAGCGCGCGCGCGCCGTCCACATCATGCAACCGGGCGGTCTCCATCACCAGAAACCCGCGAATCCGCTTGCCGC
>JAVVFB010000313.1:0-3019 GCA_032251095.1 Roseovarius sp.
TGGCGCAAGCGGGGCGGTTTTGCTATCGGGGGGGCGCAAAACGAAAGGGTCCCCCGATGAGCGAGCCGCTGACGCCGCAAGATGTTGAGGCGCTGTTCACGCGCAGCGACGACAGTTTCCTGTTTGCCCGTTGGGGCCGCCCCATCGTGCCGATCGTTTTTGGTGTCGATGACAAGACCCTGAGCGTTGTCAAGGGCGCGATCGAGGCCGTGGTGACGCTGGCCAATCACAAGATGGCCGAGACCGACCCCGAACTTGGCGCGAACCTGATGCTGTTTTTCTTTCGTGACTGGCAGGAATTGCTTGAGGTGCCCGATCTTGACCGGCTTGTGCCTGATCTTGCGCCGCTTGTCGCGCGCCTTGTGGCGGTGGATGCCAATCAGTACCGGATTTTCCGCTTTGACGAGGGCGGCGCGATCAAGGCCTGTTTCGTGTTTTTGCGCATGGACGATCAGCTTGGCGCGGTGCCCGCCGAAACGCTGGCGCTTGGCCAGATTGTGCAGACAATCCTTCTGTGGTCAGACCGGGCGTTTCAGGACCGTTCGCCGCTGGCGACGCTTCCGGAGGGAGGGCAGGTGATTCTGCGCCCCGAGATTGCCGCGCTGATCCGGGCCGGCTATGACCCGATTTTGCCCGCCGCAAGCCGGGACCCAAGCCATGCCCTGCGCCTTCAGGCGCGCATTACAGTGATGTAAAATCACCGCATTTCAAGGCGCTACAAGTGTGGCGCGCGCCGTGTTTTTACTTTCCCCTAAAACGGTCCTTGACCCAAGCCTGTGGTCTGGCCTTATTGCCCCATTATCTGGGGGTGTGTATTATGATTAACACTATTGCTGGTGGCATGATGGCCGCTATTGGCTTTTTCAGCACAGCCGCCACAGCCCAGACCTGCGGCGGAGTCTATACCGTGGAGCGCGGCGACAGCCTCTCTACGATTGCCGATAGTCTCTACAAGGATGCGGGCATGTGGACCGCGATCCACAACGCCAACCTTTCTAAAATCGGCGAAAGCCCGGATGCGATCCATGCCGGCATGATCCTGAGGCTGGCTTGTATCAATGGGCGCCCGCTTGGGCTAAGCGGGGGCACCGAGGCGCGCCATACGCCGCCCACCACCCGCGCCACGGCCCCGATTGTTCAGGTGGCCGGGCCTGCGGCCAGTCGCGCAAAGGTCAACCTTTTGACGGCGGGTGATTTTGCACCTTTCACCGACAGGACGCTGCCCAATGGCGGATTGCTGGCCGATGTGGTCAACGCCGCCATGGCCAAGGCGGCCCCGGCGCAGGGCTATGCGATCCATTGGGTCGAAGATCGTCCATCGCATCTTGAGCCACTTTTGTCGAACACGCTTCTGGATGCGGGCTTTCCCTGGTATCGGCCCGATTGCGCGGCCCAGCCTGATATGTCGTTCTGTGAGAACTTCCTGTTTTCCGACGCGATTTTTGAAATCCTGATCCTGTTGTTCACCGACAAGGCGCGGCCGCTGGCCTTTGACAGCGATGACGATTTGATCGGCAAGCGGCTGTGTCGTCCGGCGGGATATTTCACCCATGACCTTGATCGCGCGGGGCGTCGCTGGCTGAGCGAGGGCAAGGTCACGCTTGAGCAACCGCGTAGCGTTGCGGAGTGTTTTGCCTTGCTTGTTCAGGGCAAGGTTGATGCGGTGGCGATCAACGAGTTTACCGGCCGCACCGCGCTTAAAGAGATGAACATCAAGGCGCAGGTCGAAATCGTCCAGACCCGGCCATTATCGATTCAGGGCATGCATCTGGTGGTGCACAAGACCCATCCGCATGGGGGTGAGATCATCGCGCTGTTCAATCAGGGGCTGGCCGGGATCAAGGCGGATGCCAGCTATCAACTGATCATGGAAAGCCACATGACCCGTATCTGGGCGGGGTTCTGATCCGATGGCGGCGGGCTTTGGAAAGCTATGCGGCGCAGCGATCATGCTGTGTCTGCCGGGGATGGCACAGGCGCTGTGTGATGTGACCTACCGGGCGCAGCCGGGGGACACGCTTTTCTCGATTGCGGCCGCGCATTATGAGGACCAGGGCCAGTGGACGCTGATCTATCATGCCAACCCGGCCAATCTTGGCAGCACCCAGCAAGAGGTGGCGGCGGGATTGGAGATCTACATCCCGTGCCCGACCAGAAATGCCGCGCCCGACGCGACGCCACTTTTGCAATCGGGGGCAGAAATGACCCTGTTGACCGCAAGCCACAACCCGCCTTTCAGCGATCAGGACTGGCCCGGCAACGGGCTTGTGACCGAACTGATCAACGCCGCCCTGGAGTTGAGCCCGTCGCCAGTGCCCTACGAGGTGATCTGGGTCGATGATTGGTCCCGGCACCTGTTTCCGTTGCTCGATGAACAGAGCTATGACATGGGCTTTCCCTGGGCAAAGCCCGATTGTGCTCTGCCCTCGTCGAGCCGGGTCTGTGAGGGGTTTCATTTCTCTGACCCGGTGATGGATTTGCCGGTCATGCTGTTCAAGCGGGCCGACAGCCCTCTCGGATACGAGAGCGATGCCGATGTGATGGGCGCGCGGCTTTGTCGTCCGGCGGGAGAGGGGACCGATGACCTTGACCGCGCCGACCGGCGTTGGCTGAGCGAGGGCAAGATCACGCTGCTCCGGCCACCAAGCCCCGAGGCCTGTTTCGAGGCGCTTATGGCGGGCGAGGTGGATGCGGTGACGTTGAATGTGTTTCTGGGGGCGTCAAAGGTCGTTGCAATGGGATTGCGCGGTCGCGTTGTGCCGCTTGAGACAGCGCTTTCAAGCGAGACGCTGCATTTGGTGATCTCGAAAAAGCACTGGCGCGGGACGACCCATTTGTACCGGGTGAATGCTGGGTTGATGGCCCTGCGCGAAAGCGGACGCTACGCCGATATCATGCAGCGGCACCTAGGTGTTTTCTGGCAACAGTTGCATTAAGGGGCTGGGCTAGATTTGATTATTTATGGAAAGGTGAAAGGCGCTTAGAGCACGTTGCTCAAAAGTGGGAACCGGTTTTGAGC
>JAVVFB010000314.1:0-2997 GCA_032251095.1 Roseovarius sp.
TTCGGCCCCCTGTTGGCCAAGCACCTCGGCCGCGCGCGCGATATCCTCGCGGATACGTTCGCCCGATTGCATCAGGCGGCGGCGGGTATCAAGCGCCGCCTCTTCACCGGGTTGCGGGTCAATCGCGTCAAGCTCGCCAACCGCATGGCGCAGGAAATCCTCTTCGGCGCGCACTTTGGCAAGGGCGACCTCGGCGGCCTCAAGCGCCTTGCGCCGCGCCGCCACATCGCGCCAAGCGGCGCGCGCCGCGTCACGCAAGCCGCCAAGATCGCCGTAACTATCAAGCAGGTCGCGATGGCCCTTGGTGTTCAAAAGCCCGCGATCATCATGCTGGCCATGCAGCTCTACCAGCGTTTCCGACAAACGCCGCAACACCTCGCCCGAACAGCGCCGATCATTGACCCAAGCGGTCTTGCGCCCATCGGCCCCGTTGACGCGGCGCAGGATAAGCTCGTCATCCTCTGGCAGGCCCGCCTCGCGCAGCACGGCGCGCGCAGGATGCTCCGGGGCGATGTCAAAGGTCGCGACCACCTCGCCCTGCTCTGCCCCGGCGCGCACAAGCTCGGCTCGGCCCCGCCAGCCAAGCACAAAGCCCAATGAATCCAATAGGATCGACTTGCCCGCCCCGGTCTCGCCGGTCAGCACGTTAAGGCCCGGCTGAAACACAAGGTCCAGCCGGTCAATGATCAGCATGTCGCGAATATCGAGACCCCTGAGCACTTTGCCCTGCCCCCTCAGTTCCGGGTTACAGCCACCGGCCCTGAATCATCTGTCGGTACACCTGCCGCAGCCAGTTGTCGCCCGCCGCTTCCAGCGTCAGACCCCGGCCGGTCAACAATTTATAACTGTCCTCGTACCATTCGGTGCCGCGGAAGTTATGGCCAAGGATGGCGCCGGCGGTGCGTGCCTCATCGGTCAGGCCAAGCGAAAGATAGGCCTCGACCAGACGATGCAGCGCCTCGGCGGTGTGGGTGGTGGTCTGGAAATCCTCGACCACGACGCGGAATCGGTTGATCGCCGCCGAAAAATGATCGCCGCGCAGGTAATAGCGCCCGATTTCCATCTCTTTGGAGGCAAGGTGATCAAAGGCCAGATCAAACTTCAGGATCGCCGACGAGGCATATTCGCTATCGGGATAGCGTTCGATCACCTCGCGCAGCGATTGCAGAGCCTGAAAGGTCAGGCCCTGATCACGGCCCACTTCGTCAATCTGGTCGTAATAGCTGAGCGCCAGAAGATATTGCGCATAGGCCGCATCTTCGTCGGTGGGGTAGAAATCAATGAAACGCTGCGCGGCGGCGCGGCTGTTTTCATAGTCCTTGTCCTGATGATAGGAAAACGCCTGCATGATCACCGAGCGCTTGGCCAGTTCGGAATAGGGATAAAGCCGCTCGACCTCGGCAAAGCTCTTGGCGGCGAGATCGGGATCACGTTGCGCCAAATCATATTCGGCGCGCTCAAAAATCTGCTGTGCGGTGTAATTCTCATAATTGACGTTGCCGCGTTCGACGCTCTCTTTGTTAGAGCATCCGGCAGCTGCGACAACCACAAGAAGGGCACCGACCAGTTTTGCCCGGGACTTGCCGACGTTCATGCGCGATCTCACTTTAAACTACGAAAACAGGGGCAAGGCCCCATGTGTCGTCTAGGTCCTAGCACAGAAATTTCCGGTGCAAAACGCCTTTGGCACATTTCTGTCGCATGATCTTACGCAACTTGCGGAATTCTTCCCCAATGCAGGCCGACACCGGGCAGACGCGCGTCGATGTCAGGCGGGCAAAGGATCACCTCATAGTTGTCCGCATCCGCGAAGAGCCTGTGCAAAAGCGCATTGGTCAGGGCGTGACCGGCGCAAAACCCGTGGTAGTGACCAAGGATCGGCAGGCCGGCAAGCCCCAGATCGCCAAGCGCATCCAGCATCTTGTGGCGCACGGCCTCATCGGCATGGCGTAATCCGCCGGGGCTTAGCACCTGACCGCCCTCGACCACCACGGCATTTTCAAGCGTGCCACCAAGCGCAAGCCCGTTGGCGTGCATCCGCTCCACATCCGCCTTGCGACAGAATGTCCGGCTATTGGACAATTCGCGCACAAAGCTTCCATTTGCCATGTCGAGGCTTTTGGTCTGCACCCCGATCGCTGCATCCTCAAAGGCAATGTCAAATTCAATCCGCAGGGTGTCATGCGGCATCAGGCAGGCCCATGAACCACCGCGCCGCGCATCAATGCGGCGCAAGACCCGTAGCGCCCTGACCGGCTCGCCAAGCAGGCAGAGACCTTTGGCCAGGATGCCGATGACGAAAGGTTCGGCGCTGCCGTCGAGGATCGGAACTTCGGGGCCGTCCACGTCGACAAGGGCGTTATGGATGCCACAGCCCACAAGGGCCGCCATGACATGCTCGACCGTGTTGATGGATACGCCGTCGTCATTCACAAGACGGGTGCAAAGCGGCATATGCTCGACCAGATGCCAGAGCGCCGGGATCCGGTTGCGCGCCATGGCCAGATCGACGCGGCGAAACACGATGCCCGCCCCCGCAGGTGCCGGGCAAAGCGTCACTGTCGCGGGTTGCCCGGAATGCAAACCAACACCCTGAAATGTCACCGGATGTGTGATCGTCCTCTGCAAAACAGTCTTAGCCCCCTATGGCATAGATAGAACCGGAACCTGTCAAGTATCGTTTAGGGCGCTAAAGGCGTTGTCTCAACTCAATCTTTGCAACCGATTGAAACATGCGAGCCGCCCTTTTGGGCGGGATTCCGCCACCCGAGTGCGGCCCGTGCAATGCCTTGGGATAAAACGAAAAGGCCGCCCCTGAGGGCGGCCCTTGTGTCACGCGGTGCGCGACCACCTATCTCTTATTTAGCATGTTCGGATCGCTCAAAACCGGGGCCCACTTTTGAGCAGCATGCCTTAGTTGGCCTGACGGCGCAGAAACGCCGGGATTTCAATCTGCTCGTCTTCATCCTGCATCCGGGCCGGGGCCTGTTGCGGTTG
>JAVVFB010000315.1:0-2980 GCA_032251095.1 Roseovarius sp.
ATGGCCCTTGGGTTTGCGCGTCATGGCCTCGTCGATGGCCGCCTGCAGCGCCTCGTCGCTTTCGGATGCCCGCAAGGGTCGGCGCAGATCGGCGGCATCCTCCTGGCCGAGGCACATGTAGAGGGTGCCGGTGCAGGTCAGCCGCACGCGGTTGCAGCTTTCGCAGAAATTATGCGTGAGCGGGGTGATAAAGCCGACCTTCTGGCCGGTTTCCTCGATCCTGACATAACGCGCCGGGCCGCCTGTGCGCTCGGGCAGATCGGTCAGGGTCAAGCTCTCGCGCAGGGTGGCGCGCAGGTCCGAGAGCTTCCAGTATTGATCAAGCCGGTCTTCGTTGCCGATATCGCCCATCGGCATCACCTCGATAAAGGTGAGGTCCATGTCGCGGCTGGCGCACCATTCAAGCAAGGGGAACAACTCGTCCTCGTTGAACCCCTTGAGGGCGACAGTGTTGATCTTGACCCGAAGCCCCGCCTTTTGCGCTGCATCAATGCCCTTGATCACCTGCGGCAGGCGGCCCCAGCGGGTGATATCGGCGAATTTCTTATCGTCCAGCGTGTCGAGTGAGATATTCACCCGGCGCACGCCCGCCGCGTAAAGATCATCGGCGAAGCGCTCCATCTGGCTTCCGTTGGTGGTGAGTGTCAGCTCTTTCAACGCGCCGCCGTCAAGGTACCGGGTCATGGCGTCAAAGAAGGTCATGATGCCCTTGCGCACCAAAGGCTCGCCGCCGGTAATCCGAAGCTTTTCAACGCCAAGCCCGACAAAGGTCGAACACATGCGATCAAGCTCTTCAAGCGTTAGCAGTTCCTTTTTGGGCAAAAAGGTCATGTTCTCGGACATGCAATAGACGCAGCGAAAATCGCAGCGGTCCGTGACGGAAACGCGCAAATAATTGATGGCGCGCTGAAAGGGATCAACAAGAGGTGTTTTCATGCCTGAAACCTAGGCGCGCGGGGCGAGCGGGGCAAGGGTCATGTTGTCCGTTGAAGCGCGATTGTTGCGGGGCTAAAGTGGACAAATGAGAAATTGTGTTATGATTTTCGGCTTGAGTCTTGTCTTGGGCGGCTGCGCACAAGTGGAGCGTGTGTTCGCACCCAAGGCCGATGCGCCGTTGCCCGAAACGGCGGTGCAAGAGCCCGCGATTGCACCCGAATCGGTGCCGCGAGTGCCAATCAAGGGGCCGCGAACGCCCGCCGCACTTGATACCACCACCGCCAAAGAACGTGCGGCGGCGGTCGCTGTTGCGGCCAAGGCAGGCGCGCGGGATCTGGGGGTCACCATCGCCTCGCTTGGGGCACCGTCAGAGCCGGGGTTCTGGCTCAAGACTCCGCTGGTGACAGCGCCCGCAAAGGGGCGGGTGGACTATGGCGCCAATGGCAAATCGGTCGCGGTCGATCTTATCCCGCTTGCGGGGCCCGAGGGCGCAGGAAGCCGGATGTCGCTGGCGGCATTTCGCCTGTTAGAGGCGCCCTTGACCGGGTTGCCCGAGGTGCGGGTGTACCAGCTGCCCTGAGCGACGCAACATTCTATTCTGTCAGATGCTTGGTGGCCTCTTTACGCGCGAAGGGCTTCATGTGCTTGGCGTGGTTTGACAGGAAATACTGCACCCGCTCGGGGTCGTGTTTGGACAGATCGCGCAGCCAGCCGGCAACCGATTTCTGCAATGTCCAGTCGGCATCCTGCACATAAGCGGCGGCCCACGCCAACACCTGCATGCGAATGGCAAGCTCAACCTCGGAGGGGTGGTTTTGCTTGGTAAAGGGCAGGGTGATGATCATCACCGCGCGTTTGATCCAGTGATCGTCAGAGGCCGTCCAACCGGCGACGGTTTCGATCCGCGAAGGGTTGGCCACAAGCCGCTTTTGCGCGGCGGTCATGACCTGATCGGCAATCGCCCAACTGTCGAAATCCGGCATCCAGGACAGGATCACATCCCAGACCGCGCCATCATCGGGGCGAATCCGCGCCTGGGTCAAAAGCTTTGCGGCGGTGATGCGGGCCTCAAAAATGTTGGTTTTCCAGAGATCATCCGCAAGCGCAAGGCGGGTGGTCAGGTCAAGCCCTTGCCGCCATGCCTGCGCCATATCGCCAAGGGCGCCATTGCTTATGCCAAGGTACTCGCGCGGCAGTTTGTGATGCTCGGCCAGACCTTTGGCGCGCTCGGCGTCGCCATGGGCGCGCAGCAGGTCAAGCGCCTCTGCGCCCGATTTGGGGAGGGTCGTCATTCCACAGTCACCGATTTTGCCAGGTTGCGGGGTTGGTCCACATCCGTGCCCTTGGCAACGGCGGTGTGATAGGCCAAAAGCTGCACCGGTAGGGCGTAGAGGATCGGCGAGAGGATCGGCTCGACCGCGGGCATGATCAGCCGCTGCCAAACCCCGTCGCCTGCATCTGCCGCGCCTTTGGCATCGGAAATCAACATGATCTTGCCGCCACGCGCCATCACCTCTTGCATGTTGGATACGGTCTTGTCGAACAGCGCGTCACAAGGGGCGAGAACGATCACCGGCATGTTTTCGTCAATCAGGGCGATGGGGCCGTGCTTGAGTTCACCTGATGCATAAGCTTCAGCATGTATATAGCTGATTTCTTTAAGTTTAAGCGCGCCTTCAAGCGCCATTGGGTACATCAGCCCACGGCCGAGGAACAGCGCGTTGTCCGAGGCCGAAAGCAGGCGTGCGGCAGTCTTGAAATCCTCGTTGCTTTCCATCGCGGTGTTCAGCGTTGCGGGCAAGGCGCGCAGCGCCGAGAGCAAATCGGCCAGCCGGTCATCGCTGATCATCCCGCGCGCCTGCGCCGCCTTGAGCGCCAAGAGCAACAGCACGGTCAGTTGACAGGTGAAGGCCTTGGTCGAGGCGACGCCAATCTCGGCGCCGGCATGGATCGGCAGGGCCAGGTCGCTTTCGCGCGCGATCGAGCTTTCGGGCACGTTGACCACCGACACGATTGAATCCGCGCGACCCGAGCAGTAACGCAG
>JAVVFB010000316.1:0-2949 GCA_032251095.1 Roseovarius sp.
ACGCAGTCATTTCCTCGACGAGATGGACGGCAAAGTATTCCTGTCGCAATATGACGCGTGGACCGCGCTGGTTCAGAACAAGAAAGGTTTGCCCAGATGACCACCAAGGATGCGCCCGATCTGACGCTAGATCTGGAACGGGCGCCTGACATGGCCGAAGCCTCTCCAAAGCACCGAAGCTGGCTGCACAAAAGGTATCTTCTGGTTCTGTTGATTCCGGTCTTCATGTTCTCGGGTGCCGTGATCGGCCTTTATTTCCAGCCGCCTGCGTTACAGAAATTCTATGCGCTGAGTGGCCTGCAACCCGGCGGCGGGGCGACCAGCCCGATTGCGCTGCCACCCGAAATCGCATTGCCAGAAGACATGGCTGAAACCTTGTTGCCCACGGATGTGGTCGGGCTGGCGCGGCTGATGCCGCGTGGTGACATTGCCATCGTGGCCGCCCCCTACGGCGCAGGGGATGCGCGGGTGGCCGAAATCCTTGTCGCGGAAGGGGAGCGCGTGGCGCGTGGGGCCCCTGTTGCCACTCTGGACAACGCCCAGGCATTGGAAGGCGCGGTGTTGACGGCCGAGGCCAATCTTGCTGTCCGGCAGGCGACGCTTGCCCAGAGCCGCAGTGCCATCGCGGCAAGCCGGGCCGAGGCACAGGCAACCCTCGATCAGGTGCGCGCCACCGCACGAGAGGCCGAGACCACGCGCGTGCGCACCGAGGAACTGGCCGCGCGCGGTGTCGCCACCAGCGCCACGCTCGATGCCGCGCGCACCGCAGCCCGCGAATCCGCACTTGCCGTTGCCCGCGCCGAGGCGACACTTACCCGTTTCGCCACCGGCGCGCTCGACGATCAGCCCGACGTTGTCGTCGCCGCCCGCAACGTTGCCGCGGCAGAGGCGGAATTGACGCGCGCACGGATGGACATGGCCCGTGCCGAGGTGCGCGCCCATCGACGGCACGATCCTGAACATTCACGCCACACCCGGACAACGCCCGCCCCCCGAGGGTATCATGGAGATGGGCGATATCGACGTGATGATGGCAGAGGTCGAAATCTGGCAGGATCGCATCAGCGGCGTCGCCATCGGCCAACCGGTCGAACTGGCCGCACCCGCGCTTGGCCAATCGCTGCGCGGCACGGTGGCAAGCATCGGGCTGACCGTCGGGCGACAGGGCCTGATCTCGGATGACGCCGCCGCCAATTCCGATGCGCGGGTGATCCGGGTTCTGGTCGCGCTCGATGCCGCCTCTGCCCGTCTTGCCGCGCGCTTTGTCGGCCTTGAGGCGGTTGCGCGTGTCGACACCGCCGCGGGCACGCGGGCCGCTGAATGAGCCGCCTTCTGCAATGGATCTTTGGTCGCCTGCCGATCGGGTGGATGCAACTGACCCACAAACGCGGGCGTTTTTTCGCGGCACTTTCCGGGGTGGCCTTTGCCAATGTGCTGGTGTTCGTCCAGCTTGGCATCATGAATTCAATGGCGACGGCGACGCTGCGCCCCTATGAATTTTTCAAGGCCGACATCATGATTTCGGCGACCGATGCAAACGCGCTCTCGGAAGGTGGAAATGTCGCGCGGCAATGGATGCTCCAAGCCCTCGCCGACCCGGATGTGACAGCCGGACTGGGCCTTTTCGTCGGCGATGTGCCTTGGGACCGGGGCGAAAGAGACATCACTTTCACGACGTTCGGGATCGATCCGGGGCAGCGGAACTTTCTCGCGCCCGAGATCGCTTCTGACAGCACGCTGTTGCAGATGCAGGATGTGGCACTGCTCGACAGGCTCGCGCGCGGCATGTCGCGCGATGAGGCGGCGGCGATCCGACCGCAGACGCCCTTGTCGTTCGAGACAAAGGGGCGAACGCTGACCGCGCTCGACACATTCGCCGGTGGTGGCGGCTTTGGCGGGGATGGCTTTATGCTGGTCTCCGACCAGACCTTCCTGTCCCTATTTCCCGACCGCAGTTCGGCGGCCCCGGACCATATCCTGCTGCGCCTGCGCCCCGGTGCCAATGTCGAGACTGTGGCAAAAAACCTGCGCGGGCTGATCACTGACAAGACCCTGCGCATCCGTAGCTTTGCCGAGGCCGCGCAGGAGGATCTGCGCTATCAACAGACACAGCGCCCGACCGGTGTGATCTTTGGCTTTGGCGTTCTGATCGGGGTGCTTGTCGGGCTGGTCATCGTCTATCAGGTGCTGTCTGCGGATGTGGCCGATCACCTGAGGGAATATGCCACCTTCAAGGCCATGGGCTATGGTCCCCGCTTTTTCCTTGGTATTGTCATCGAAGAGGCGCTGGTTCTGGGGCTGCTCGGGTTCCTGCCCGGGTTGGCCGTCGGCACGGCGATCCTGACGCTGATGGGCAAGGTGACGACGCTGCCGCTTGCAATGACATCGACCATGGCGATCACGGTCTTTGTCGGCACCGTGGTATTTTCGATCCTTTCGGGTGTGATCGCCACAAGGCGGTTGGCGGCGGCTGATCCGGCCGATCTGTTTTGAAAGGGGCGGTGGATGGAGACTGACATGATTGTCGAGGCGCGCGGGCTGAACCACTGGTTCGGCACCGGCGAGGCGCGCAAGCAGGCGCTGTTCGACATCGACCTTGCCCTGCCGCGCGGCAGCCTGACCGTGCTGATGGGGCCGTCCGGCTCGGGCAAGACCACGGTGCTGACCCTGATCGGTTGCCTGCGTGCGGTGCAGGATGGGTCCGTGCGCCTCATGGGCCACGAATTGCAAGGCGCAAGCGAGGCGGAACTTACCGCGCTGCGCCAGAGGCTCGGGTTCATTTTTCAATCCCACAACCTCCACGAAAGCCTGACGGCCATGCAGAATGTCATCATGGGCGTGCAGGTGCGCCCCGGCGTGCCGGACCATCTTGCGCGACGTGCCGCCGCGCGCGCGCTTGACCTTGTCGGGCTGTCTGATCGGCTCGACTATCTGCCTGCCAACCTGTCG
>JAVVFB010000317.1:0-2926 GCA_032251095.1 Roseovarius sp.
ATCCTGTTTTGTCGGCGGGGTTTCTGGCATCTGCTGTTTCGCTTATGAAAGGTTTGCTAAATAGGGGCTTAGCACAGGACGCGCGGGCGCATAAGATTTGCGCAAGAAAGAATTGGAAACCCTCTGTTGATGGATCGCCTCGAACCCGGCCTTAGCGTCATCATACCCGCCCATAACGAGGCCGGGTTGATCGGGCCCTGCCTTGATGCGGTTCTGGCCTCGGATTGGGCCGGGGACGGGGTCGAGGTGATCGTGGTTGCCAATGGCTGTACCGACACCACCCTGCCCGAGGCCGAAACCCGGCGCGCCACCGCCGCGGCGCGGGGCTGGCGCTTGCAGGTGCTTGATCTTGCTGAGGGAAGCAAACCCGGCGCGCTTAACGCGGGCGAGCGGGCGGCGGCGGGCGGGGTGCTTGCCTATCTTGATGCCGATGTAGAGGTCTCCCCGCAGCTCTTGGCGCAGATCGCGCAGGCGCTAAGCGGGCCGGACCCGGCCTATGCCAGTGGCCGCGTGATCATTCCACCGCCGCAAAGCGCCTTTAGCCGCAGCTATGCGCGGTTTTACCGAAAGGTGCCGTTCTTTCACCATGGCGTGCCGGGGTGCGGGTTTTTCGCGATGAACCGCGTCGGGCGGGCGCGGTGGGGCGATTGGCCCGGTATCATTTCGGATGACACCTTTGCGCGGCTGAACTTCGCCCCGAGCGAACGGATCGCGGTCACGGCCGGGTATCGCTGGCCCATCGTCGAAGGGTTCGGCGCGCTTGTGAAAGTGCGGCGCAGACAGGATCGCGGTGTGGCCGAACTTGCCAAGACCTATCCGGCCCTTTTGGCCAATGACGACACCCGCCCATCGGGGCGTGACTGGATCATCGGCGCGGCATGGCGCACGCCGCTGGCCTTTCTGACCTATGTCGCCGTCGCGCTTGGCGTGCGCATGGGCAAAGCCAGCGACGAATGGACACGTGGGCGCTAATGCGCTGCGATTTCAATGGAATCGCCGCAGAACCGCCGTAATGCTACGGCATAGCGGCGTGGTGCCACCATCAAGGTTAACACGGGGTTCAGAGTGCGCGTTATAACGCAGGTTTTCTCGGGAGACGGGCTTTTGGCTCGGGCGATGCGTTCTTCGGCGCTGACCGTAGCCAGTTTTGCCAGCTCTCAGGTGCTTCGGCTTGCCTCGAACCTGATCCTCGCGCGGCTTTTGTTCCCCGAGGCGTTCGGCATCATGGCGATTGTCAGCGTTATCATCCAAGGCCTGATGCAGTTTTCCGATGTCGGCGTCAGCCCGGCGATCATGCAGAGCAAACGCGGCGATGACCCGGATTTCCTGAACACCGCCTGGACCATTCAGATGATGCGCGGGCTTGGCCTCTGGCTGGCGGCCTGTGCCCTGGCCTGGCCGGTGGCGCAGATCTACGACGCGCCCCTCTTGATGCAGCTTTTGCCGGTCGCGGGGCTGTCCTTGCTGATCACCGGGTTCAACCCGACGCGGCTTGACAGCGCCAAGCGGCATTTGCGCTTTGGCCGGGTGACGGCGATTGATTTCGCCGTGCAGATCGCGGGCATTCTGGCCGCTGTCGGGCTTGCCTGGTGGTTGCACTCGGTCTGGGCGCTGGTGATTTCCGGGCTGATCAGCGCGCTTGTGGCGCTGGTGCTTTACTGGGTTTTTCTGCCCGGTCCGGGCAACCGCCTGCGATGGGAAAAGCCCGCCGCACAAGAGCTTGTCACCTTTGGAAAATGGATTTTCCTGAGTACGATTTGCGGCTTTCTGTTCAATCAGGCGGATAAGCTTATCCTTGGGAAATACCTTAGTTTCTCGGTCTTCGGCGTCTATAATATCGGCTTTTTCCTGGCCTCTTTCCCGATGCTTCTGGGCAATATGCTGACCTGGCGGCTTCTGATCCCGATCTATCGCGAAGTGCCCCCCGGCGAGAGCCGCGAAAACTTTGCCAAGCTCAGACGCATGCGCTTTGCCGTCACCCTTGCGCTTTTGGGGCTTGTGGCGGTGTTTGCGCTTTTGGGGGTCTGGCTTGTCGGGGTGATGTATGATGATCGCTATGAAATGGCCGGCGCGGTGGTGGTCATGATGGCGGTCATGCAAATCCCGCAGATCATCGTGATGACCTATGATCAGGCCTCGCTTGCCGCCGGGGATTCGCGGCGGTTTTTCATCCTGACGCTGGCCAAGGCCGCGGTGATGATCGCCGCACTTATCCTTGGCCTAGAATGGGGCGGCTTGATGGGGGCGCTGATAAGTTATGGGGTGGCCATGCTGTTTGCCTATCCGGTGGTGGTCTGGCTGGCGCGTCGAATGCGTGCCTGGGACCCGTTGCATGACGCGTCGATGGCGCTTGTCGGGCTTGGGATCGGCGCCTTGGCGATCCGGGTCAATCTTGACGCGGTGAGTGATCTGGCGCGCGCCTCGGGGTGGTAGGGCGCACAGAAGGGGTAAAAACTATGGTATCGTCAAGGAGTTGCCCCAAATTCTTCGCATTGTTCGGCGATATCAAAACACCTATATTTTAAGCAGTGAATTTGATGAAAGATGACATGATCCCCCCAATGGCCGACGACAATGACATTGCGATTGTCGGCATGGCTGCGCATCTTCCGGGGGCGCAGACGGTGGCGCAGTATTGGGATAACCTGCGGCGCGGCATAAGCTCGATCCGCAAACTGTCGCAAGACGAGCTTTTGGCGAGCGGCGAAAGCCAGCACATGATCCGCCAGAAAAACTATGTCCCGTTCGGCGCGCCGCTTGACGGGTTCGACATGTTCGATGGCGAGTTTTTCGGCTTTGGCCCCAAGGAAAGCGCCATTCTCGACCCGCAGCACCGTCATTTCCTTGAAACCGCCTGGGAGGCGCTTGAAGATGCCGGGCATCCGCCGGAAAGTTTTGACGGCAATATCGGGGTTTTTGCGGGCTG
>JAVVFB010000318.1:0-2901 GCA_032251095.1 Roseovarius sp.
TACCGCCCGAGGATGCCCTGCCGGGGCCGGTGGCCGCAGGGGCCGCCGCGGGCGATTTCTCGACCCGCGCCTGTTTGCAAGGCGGCGCGCAGGCGGGGCAAGAGGCGGCGCGCGACCTTGGGTACAAGGCGCGCGCGTGCCATTCCCATGGCCGAGGATGCGCCTTATGACATTTCCCGCTTTGGCAGGTGCCGGGGCGCGGGCGGGCTTGGCTTGATTTTCAGAACGACGTCACGGTCAAGGATGTGGAGCAGGCGGCGCGCGAAAACTTTCGCACGGTCAAGCATATGAAGCGTTATGAAACGTAGGGCATGGCGCCTGATCAGGGCAAGAATTCCAACGTCGCGGCGCTTGCGGTGCTGGCCGAGGCAACCGGGCGGGGCATCCCCGAGACCGGCACGACGACCTATCGCCCGCCTTACGTTCCAGTGCCGATTGCCGCCATGGGCGCGGGCGGAAGCGGCGAGGGTTTTGCGCCCAAGCGCCTGACCCCCTCGCACGGTGAGACCCTCAAAAGCGGCGCGCCGATGATCGAGGCGGGGCTTTGGTATCGGCCAAGCTATTTCCCGCGAGACAAGGAAACCCACTGGCGCCAATCCTGTGACCGCGAGGTCAACATGGTGCGCGGCGCGGTTGGGGTTTGCGATGTGACGACGCTTGGCAAGATTGATGTTCAGGGGCCGGGTGCCGGTGCGTTTCTCGATTTTGTCTATAAGCGCGCATGATCCGGGCTATGTCACCTCGGCGTGTTTCTCGCCGACATTGGGCCATGTGATCGGCCTTGGGTTTTTACGCTGCGGGCGCGCCCGGCGTCGGGCGGACGAGTGGGAAGCGCAGCGCGCGCGCCCTGTGGTTCGGCCAGCGGGTGATTTTGCTGATCGGCCCCGCACCCGATGCCGGGCTGGCAGAGTTTACCGCGCCGAGCGATCAAACGGATGGTTGGGCGGCTTTGCACTTTGGGGGGGCGGGCGCGCAGGATGTTCTGGCACGCATGACGCCGCTTGATCTGCGCCTCATAGCGTTCAAGCGCGGGCACACGGCGCGCAGTGACTGCGCGCATATGCCCGCCTCGATCACCCGGCTTGGCGATGCGGCGTTTCAGATCATGGTGTTCCGCTCGATGGCGGCGACGCTTGTGCATGAACTGAAAACCGCCATGGCGCGCGTCGTCGCCCTTCAATAGGGGCCTTCGGGGAATTTTCTCTATGCGCGCCCCCTTACATTGGCGGCCAATTATATTAGGTTAGGCACAACTTATCCCATGTTCACGAGGTTCCCGATGCGCCGACTTGCCCTGATCACCGCCCTGTTTGTCCTGCCGATGACCGCGCAGGCCGAAAACCCCTTGTGCGATACCTCGGGCGATATCGTGCAGGCGGCGGTTGATGCGCGCGTGGCGGGCACCGGATCGCCCGAGGCGATCAAGACCATCAGCGCCAACTACACCGGCGACATGGCCCGCTACAAGAACGCCGTTCAGCCGCTGGTCGATTGGGTCTATTCCCTGTCCCAAGAACAGCTTGACGATAACGTGTCCGATGCCTATCGCGCGGCCTGTCTTGCGCAATAGCGCGGCGCGCGGGGTTTTATCCCCAGCGAAATCACCTGCGCCCACTGGACAGTGACGCGCTCGCGCCCGATATATAGGGCATGAGCCTGCCACCCGGATTTCTTGAAGAATTGCAAACCCGCATCTCGCTTAGTCAGGTGGTCGGGCGCAAGGTCATGTGGGATACGCGCAAGTCCAATCAGGGCAAGGGCGACATGTGGGCGCCATGCCCGTTCCATCAGGAAAAATCGGCCTCGTTTCACGTCGATGACCGCAAGGGGTTTTATTATTGCTTTGGCTGTCATGCCAAGGGCGATGCGATTTCCTTTGTGCGCGAGACCGAGAATGTCGATTTCATCGAGGCGGTGAAAATTCTCGCAGCCGAGGCCGGCATGCAGATGCCCGAGCGCGACCCACAGGCCCAGGTCAGGGCGGACCGGCGCAGCGAATTGGTGGCGGTCATGGATCTTGCGGTCAAGTTCTTTGCCTTGCAATTGCGCACCGGGGCCGGAGCGGCGGCGCGGGATTATCTTGCCGGGCGCAAGCTTGCCGAGGACACGCAGGCCCGCTTCGAGATCGGCTTTGCGCCCGATGCCTGGCAAGGGCTTTGGGATCACCTGACCGGCAAGGGCGTCAGCGAAGAGATGATCCTTGCCTGTGGTCTGGCCAAGGCCAGCCAGAAGGGTGGCAAGCCCTATGACACCTTTCGCAACCGGATCATGTTCCCGATCCGCGATGCGCGCGGACGCTGCATTGCCTTTGGCGGGCGCGCGATGGACCCGAACGACAACGCCAAATACCTCAACTCGCCGCAGACCGAGCTGTTTGACAAATCCCATTCGCTTTACAATCACGGCCCTGCGCGCGAGGCGGCCGGCAAGGGCCAGCCGCTGATCGTGGCCGAGGGCTATATGGATGTGATCGCGCTTGTCGCGGCGGGGTTTGGCGCGGCGGTGGCGCCGCTTGGCACGGCGGTGACCGAGCATCAGCTTCAGATGCTCTGGCGGGTCGCGCCAGAGCCGATCATCGCGCTTGATGGTGACAAGGCCGGACTCAACGCCGCCTATCGGGTGGTCGATTTGGCGCTGCCGCTGCTGGAGGCCGGCAAATCGCTGCGCTTTGCGCTGATGCCCGAGGGCAAGGACCCCGATGACCTGTTGCGCGCCGAGGGGGCGGGGGCGGTGCAGGCTTTGCTGGATAGGGCCTTGCCGATGGTTCAGGTGCTGTGGCAGCGCGAAACCGACGGGCGCGATTTTGACAGCCCCGAGCGCAGGGCGGCGTTTGACAAGGTGTTGCGCGAAAAGATAAACCTGATCCGCGATCCGTCGATCAAGGGCCATTACGGCCAGGCG
>JAVVFB010000319.1:0-2896 GCA_032251095.1 Roseovarius sp.
CCATCAAGGGCGCAGGCGGTGCTGCGGAATGTCGATGTGTCTGCGTCATGTGTCTTCTCCCGGTTGTTGCCCGAACGGGGCGTTTGCCGGTTTGAGAAGGCGCAGATCGGCGGGGGCGGCGGGAAGGCACTGAGTGACACTGAGTGACACTGGCTTTGCACCCCCGTGCCGCCCCTTGTTTTATTGGGATTTCGCGATTTCGGCTAAAGTCATGCTGCGGTGCAGCGCGCGGGATGCGTCGCCTGTTTGGGGCGCGCATGGATGAGCGTGGCAGCGCGACAGGCACCAAACCCTGTAAAACAAGGGATTCGGGCGGCTGGGCACGAACGGCGCTGTGACACTGAGTGACAGTGGCTTTGCACCTCGGTGCCGGTGATTGATTTCATTGGGGTTTTCCCGGGCGACGCGGCATCGGGCGACATTGGGCCGCAATGGCGTGCAGGTCGTGCGGCGATCATCCTTGGGCAAAACCGCCGCGCGCGCCGCTTTTGCCCGAAATCTCACAAAACAACGGCGGCACCTGGGTGCAATTCCAGTGCCAGCCAGTGTCAATTCAGCGCCGGTCACTGCCTCCCCGCCGCCCGCAAGCCCATGATTACCTTGATATGCCCGCGAATCCACGCGTCATGACAAGGGCATTGAGAGGAGGGTGACATGCCCAAGCGTATGAGATTGAACGACAAATCGGTCCGCGAACCCATGCCGGTGAAAGGGCGCGACTACCAGATTTTTGATACCGAGGTGCGCGGCTTTGCCGTGTGCATCTACCGATCTGGCAGCCGGGCCTTCACACTGGATTATCGCTATGCCGGTCGCCAGCGCCGGATGACCATCGGGCGCTGGCCGGAATGGAGCGTGACCGCCGCCAGAGACCGCGCCCGGCAGTTGCGCCGCGAGATTGACGAGGGTGGCGATCCACTGGCCGGGAAAAGCGAGTTGCGCACCGCCCCGCATGTGGGCGACATGATCGAGCGCTACATCGCCGAGCATGTCGTCAAACTGGCCCCGGCCAATGCCGCAGATCAAAAGGCGATGCTGTCCAAGCTGGTGGCACCGCACTGGGGCAACAAGCTGGTGACCGCGATCACCAAGACCGATGTGGCAAAGCTGCTGGCGAAGATCGCCGAGGGCAGGGCGCGCCCGGCCAAGGCCAAACCCAACAACCGCGCACGCAAATTGCAGGGACCCAAGCCCACGCCGGTGCGCGCCAACCGCGTGGGTGAGGTGCTGCGCAAGATGTTCACGCTGGCGATCGACTGGGGCTGGCGCGAAGACAATCCTGCCTCTGGCTTCCATCGCCGCATCGAGTCCGCGCGCGAGCGGTTCCTGAGCCCGCAGGAAATCGCCCGACTGGCCTCGGCGCTGGATGCAGCATCAGACCAGCGCGCGGCGGGGATCATCCGGCTTTGCATGCTGACCGGGGCGCGGTTGGGAGAAGTGCGGCAATCGCGGTTTGAACAGTTCAATCTGGAGCTCGGTGTCTGGTCAAAGCCTGCCGCCACCACCAAGCAGCGCAAGATCCACAGGGTTCCGGTCTCGGCCGATGTGGCGGCTATTGTGCGCCAGCGCCAGCTGCTGGTCCCAAGCGGCGTGCCATGGCTCTTTCCCGGCGATGTGCCCGGCCAGCCCGTGAAGGAAATCCGCCGCTTCTGGATCAACGTCCAGAGGGACGCGAACCTGCCCGATGTGCGCATCCATGATCTGCGCCATACCTTCGCCTCGCTCTTGGTCAGCGGTGGTGCATCCCTGGAAATGATCGGCAAACTGCTGGGTCATACACAGATGCAGACGACCCAGCGCTATGCGCATCTGATGGACTCGCCCCTGCGGGCGGGCGTTGACGCGGTGGCGCATATCTTCCGGCCCCGCCCGACGCTGGTCCGCGATGCGGACAGTGATCGCAAACAGGCCTGACCACGCGCCGGGTCAGGCGTTCTCATCCTGTCGGAGCTCACTCAGCATCTTCCAGAGATCATCGACATGGCGCCGGATGGAGCGCTCGCTCGGGATATCGTCGCCGTTCGAATTTGCCACGAACCAGTCCTGAATGTCGCTGATCATCTCGGCTTTGCTGGCCGGAATGCCGTGGTCATGGATGCGGATCAGGAAGGCCTTGGTCATGCCATCCCAATCATAGGGCGAGGTTGATCCGGTGCCGCCACTGACCCGGCGCAGCAGATCATGCTTGTCTTCAAACTTCATGACCTGTTTGCTGCGCACAAAGAGATCGGCGATGGACACATCGATGCCCTCGGGCGGATCGGTGACAAACAGCCATTCGGTGGCGTCTTCGGTGCGCAGGCGGCGCAACTTCGCGGTTTTGGGGCCGGTCCCACAGCGGCGAAACATCTGCACGATGTCCATGGTGCAGATGACAACCGTGCCTGAAACTCTCTCGGTGTCGCAGAAGGTGGGAGGAATGCCGGTGATCACATCCAACTGACCAGCGGCCGACCAACCGGCAATGTCGGCCAGGGTGCACCCCCAACGGGCCGCCACTTCGTTCAGGGTATAGAATTCGCGCTGGGGGAGTTTCATCGAGTGATCCATCTTCTATTGGGCCTTGATTGGGCACTTGGCAGCCGGAATGATCCGCCAGGGGCAGTGATTGTTTGTGGGGTAGTGTTTTCACCTAAGGATTGTCGAATCATCAAGGACTCGCCCCTGAGGCGATCTTGCCCCATACGCCCCCGTAAGAACCAGACGTCGAGAAAAACAGAATCGTGATAGCCTTCGGGAAGAGCGTGGGTCTGATGCGATTTGCCGAGATCGCGGCCGCCCGCCACAAGGGCGTGTCCCTCGTTGAGGGGAGCGCGGAATTTGGCGTCATCAACGCGGCGATGTGTGGGGGGTGCCTTGAGGGGAAAGAGCTATTGTCGAGTCTGGTGTCCAAGCG
>JAVVFB010000031.1:0-19133 GCA_032251095.1 Roseovarius sp.
AGATCGGAAGTTAGGCTGTTCTGCCTCGCCGCAATCGCCGCCGCTCGATCTCATCCCTTGGCTAAGGCAGCCATCGTCAGCAAAAGCATCGACGACTATGCAAGGGTTGCTCTCTTGCGCGCCTTCGAGAAGGAGCCTCGATTGCTTGCCGCGGTTGATCACATCGCGCAAAGGTGCGCGAGAAACAGGGGCCCCATGACAGCCGTATCTCACAATTAAGGGCAAAAATTGTCGCCAAACGCGTCGCGTCTCAGATTAAAGGGCAACGCGACAGCTCGTGTCGCTTGCGAGCCTCGGAAACCATATGGAAAGCAGCCGACGCGCCATGCCAGTTAACGACCCAGGTTCCCAAAGTTCCTCTTTTGTTCTTATTAAGGGTCCATTGATGCAGAGTCGAGTCGACAGCCGCGCTTGCCACGGGTTCGCACTTCCAGCGGGTCTCGGTGGCATTGCTGCCAGCCGCTTCGCGGATCAGCATCAGGCCGGTGGTGCGCGCCGCCTCGGCGGCCAATTGAAACCGCCGTCCTGCGGTCAGGGACAGGGGGCTTGAAGGCTCGGCTATGACAAGACTGACCGGGGCGGCGCGAAGGGCTTCCTCGATGCACCACAGAAGATCGGTCTCGCCATTGGGGCGCAAGAGGTGCAGCCGTTCGCCCACACCACGCGGTAACCCCCGCAGCATCGGCAGTTCGGGCACATGGGCAGGCAGGATCCAGACCAGCGGGCCCGGACGGCGCACCGCCTGAAACAGCGCAAAGGCGCGGCGGCCCCGCCCTTCGGCCTCATGCACGCGGTGCGGACGCAGGTCGAAGGGACCATTCGGGGTGGGGTCAGGCCGCATCTTCACGCACCCCTTCCGCCACGATCTGCAACGCCCCGTCCGGCAAGGGCCGTTGCAGCGACAGGGCTTCCTCTGTCGGGGCGGTCAGCCAGCGCCGCCATTCCTCGGGCCGGGTCAGGATGACCGGCATCGCCTTGGGATGCACGGAGGCCACCTCGCGGTTGGGCGGGCACGTCAGAAATCCGAACAATTCAGTCGTCACCTCGCCTTCCTTCAGCTTGCGCACGGATGTCCATTCGGTGCGGAGGCCAGCGAAAAAGGCCAGCGACCGGTCAGGCTCAAGCGCGAACCAGACCGGGTGATTGCGGGGTGCGCCGGGGCGGGCGTCGATCTCGGAAAAGCTGGTGAAGGGCACGATGCAGCGATGCGGCACCCCAAGCCAGCGCTTCCAGTGCGGTGAGGCCGCATTGCGTATGTTGGTCACGCCGGGGTCGGTGCGCTTGCCTTCCAGAAACACCTGCGGCGTCGGCATGCCCCAGCGTGCCCTGGTCAGTTGCCAACCTCCTTGCGGCCCGTGCCGGATGATCGGTGCGGCATAGTCGGGAAAGATGCCTGCCATCGGCGGCAGGTTGCCGACCAGATCCTCGAACGCCTCATCCCCCTCGATCATGTCGTCAAAGATATGCCGCATCGCGTCCTGGGATTTGGTCTGGGAGTACAAATTGCACATCGGTGTGTCCTCGGAAATCGAGCAGGGAGGGGCATGCCGGAACATTGCCAGAACATAAGGCTTCAGGAAAGGCTTGTCCCGGATTTTGGATCCGGCAAAACTATCGAGACGGGGCGGCGGCAGGTGGCGCTTCCCGCAGGAACCCGGCCCGGCTCTCACCTGCAGGCCCGCGATTGATCACGCAGGACCGCGTAGTCGCTTAGCATCCCGACCACGATCGCACTTTCCGGCAGCGCCTCGATCTCGGCGACCGCTTGGGCCTGCTCAGCTCGACTGTATTCCACCACCGGCGGGCAAACCACGAGCGGCACATCAGAACCGCCCGTCGCGCAGCCGCTGAGCCAGAGCATCGCGAGGCATTGCCAAGTTATTTGCGGCTTGTGAGGCTGGTACCGGTTGTGCCATGCAGATACCGTCATCAATGCCGCGCCTGAAGGGCTTTCGTTTTCCCCGCGAGATCGTCGCCTATGCGGTCTGGGCCTACCATCGCTTTGCGCTGAGCACGGCGGATGTTGAGGATCTCCTGGCGGAGCGCGGCCTTGCAATGCCCCAACAACCGGATCGAGGGCAGTCACAGGCCAACGCGGCGACGAGAGAGGATCATGGGTTGTTTCAAGTCACAAAGACAGGGACAGCGTTTTCGTGCCGCCCATGACCAGATCAACGCCATCTTCAAGCTCCGCCGCTACTGCCCCTCGGCCAATCCTATCACCACGCCGGAGTTGATGCTTTCGGCCTATGGGCAAGTTATGCCACCGAAATGACCGCCTGAAAGAGGATAGTCAAGCTTCTCACAAGTGGGCCTCAATGACTTGATAACTTGGCAAGTTCCCAAGAAATCATCGGCGCGTGACCGCGCGATTTTCGAATGATCGGTCACGCGCCCGCCGATCATCGCTTGCAGTGGTTGATCGAATGCGCCAAGCTCGACGCCAGAGCGGCACAGGATCCGCACCGGGATCCCGTCCCCAACGACCGTCTCGAATAATCCATGGGAGCCCATCATGAAACTTAGAACCATCCTTGCCTCGGGCGTGGCCACACTGGCCATGTCATTCGCGGCTCAGGCTCAGACGCTTGTCTATTGTTCCGAAGGTAGCCCTGAAGGGTTTGACCCGGCGCTGTTCACCGCGGGTACGACCTTCGACGCCTCGTCGCACACGGTCTACAACCAGCTTGTCGAGTTCAAGACCGGCACGACCGAAGTCGTCCCCGGCCTCGCCGAAAGCTATGAGGTCAGCGACGATGGCCTGACGGTCACGTTCAAGCTGCGTCCCGGCGTCAAGTTCCACAGCAACGACCGGTTCACCCCGACCCGCAATTTCAACGCCGATGACGTGGTGTTCTCGTTCGAGCGGCAGCGGCTCGACGATCACCCGTTCCACAACGCCTCGGGCGGTTCGTGGGAATATTTCGAATCGATGTCGATGCCCTCGTTGATCTCGTCGGTCGAGAAGGTCGACGACCTGACCGTCGTGTTCAACCTGACCCGTCCCGAAGCGCCGTTCCTCGCCAACATGGCGATGGATTTCGCGTCGATCCTGTCGGCCGAATACGCCGACGCGATGGCTGCGGCAGGTACCCCGGAAATGCTGAACCAGGCCCCGATCGGCACCGGGCCGTTCACCTTCCAGGCCTATCAGAAGGACGCCGTGATCCGGTTTCTGCGCAACGATACCTACTGGGGCGATCCGGCCAAGGTCGAAGCGCTGATCTTCGCGATCACGCCCGACGCCTCGGTGCGCTATCAGAAGCTTCAGGCGGGCGAGTGCCACATCATGCCCTATCCGGCCCCGGCCGACGTAAAGGCGATGCAGGACGATCCCGACCTGAAGGTGATGGAGCAGGAGGGCCTGAACGTCGGCTATCTCGCGTATAACACCAAGATGCCGCCGTTCGACAATCCAAAGGTGCGCAAGGCGCTGAATATGGCGATCGACAAGCAGTCGATCATCGACGTGGTGTTCCAGGGCTCGGGCCAGATTGCCAAGAACCCGATTCCGCCAACCATGTGGTCCTACAACGAGGCCATCGTCGACGATCCCTATGACCCCGAGGCCGCCAAGGCCGCACTTGCCGCCGAAGGTGTCACCGACCTCAACATGAAGATCTGGGCGATGCCGGTGCAGCGTCCCTATAACCCCAACGCGCGCCGCATGGCCGAGTTGATGCAGGAAGACTTTGCCAAGGTCGGCGTCGATGTCGAGATTGTCTCCTATGAGTGGGGCGAGTATCTCGACCGTTCCAAGGCCGAAGACCGCGACGGCGCGGTCTTGCTGGGCTGGACCGGTGACAATGGCGATCCCGACAACTTCCTCGGCGTGCTGCTGGGTTGCGACGGGGTCGGCAGCGCCAACCGCGCGCAGTGGTGCAACGAAGAGTTCGACGGATTGCTGACCAAGGCACGCCAGTTGAGCGATCAGGCTGAACGCACCAAGCTTTACGAGCAGGCACAGGTGATCTTCAAGGAACAGGCACCCTGGGCCACCATCGCCCATTCGGTGGTCTTCATGCCGATGCGCAAAGAGGTCGAAGGCTATGTCGTTCACCCGCTGGGCGGCCATATCTTCGACGAGGTCAGCCTCGCTGAATAAGCGACACGAGGTCCGGTGCCGGTTGCGGCCCCGGACCTCCCCTTGCGACGGGAGATTTCCATGACCGACCGCTTTGCCGACCTGCGGCAGGTGGCGCACGGTCTCGGCTGTGATGCCGTGGCGCTGGTGCCGGGACCGAACTTTACCCGGGTCATCGGCCGCGCCTTTGGCGGTTTCGAGCGGCCCTTTGTCGTGGTCGTCCCGCGTTCAGGCGATCCGGCTGCCATCGTGCCGAACCTTGAACTGGCCTCATGGGAAACGGTCGGATTTCCCGGCGCGGTGTTCGACTGGCGCGATCAGGACGGTTACGCCGCCGCCTTCACCGCGCTGGCCTCGGCAATGCCGCTGCGCAGCCTCGCTGTCGAGGGTCAGGTGATGCGGGTCTTCGTGCATCACGCGCTCAAATCCGCCATGCCCGGCTGTGACATCCGCGACGGCGAGGCGGCGATTTCGGGCCTGCGCATCGTCAAGTCCGGTCCCGACATCGCGGCCCTGCGCGCCGCCATCAGGATTTCCGAAACCGCGCTTGCCGCCACGCTCGACCGGGTGCGGATCGGACAGAGCGAAAAGGAGATCGAGATGATGCTGGTGCAGGCCCTGTTCTCTGAGGGGGCCGACGATCTGGCGTTTCCGCCCATCGTCGCCGCCGCCGACAATTCCGCGCAGCCCCACGCCCATGCCCGCGCCGATTACCGGGTTGCCGCGGGCGACGCCCTGCTTCTCGATTTCGGCGCCCGCAAGGACGGTTTCGCCGCCGACATCACCCGCACCGTTTTCGTCGGTCACGCAACCGACGAGGGGGCGGAAGTCTACGACACCGTCCTGCGCGCCAACCGCCGGGGTCACGAGGTGACCCGTGCCGGCGTCACGGCGCATGAAATTGACGATGCGGTGACCGGGGTGCTGGAACAGTCCGGCTTTTCCGACCGGATCCGCACCAAGACCGGCCACGGTCTGGGCCGCGACGTGCACGAGGCCCCCTATATCATGCGCGGCAACCACGTCCCTCTTGCCGCCGGAACCGTGTTCACCAACGAACCCGGCCTTTACCAGGTCGGCAATTTCGGCGTTCGGATCGAGGATGTGGTGCTGGTCACTGACACCGGGTCCGAGTCGCTGACGACCTTTCCCACCGAACTGATGGTGGTGGCAAGCTGATGCTGAAATACGTCCTGTCGCGCATCGCGACCTTCCTTCCCACCTTTATCGGCGTCACCCTGATATCGTTCACGTTCATCCGGGTGCTGCCGGGCGACCCGATTATCGTGATGGCCGGCGAGCGCGGCCTCAGCGACGAACGCTATCAGGAGTTGGTCGAACAATTCGGCTTCGACCGACCGATCTGGGCACAGTATTGGGATTATCTCACCGGCGTGCTGCAAGGCGACCTCGGACAAAGCTTCGTGACGAAACGCCCGGTCTGGGACGAATTCTTTACCCTGTTCCCGGCCACGCTGGAGCTGTCTCTTTTCGCGATGGTCTTTGCTGTCATTCTCGGCCTGCCCGCCGGGGTGATCGCCGCGGTGAACCGGGGGAAGTTTTTCGATCGCGCGCTGATGTCCACGGCGCTCATCGGCTATTCGATGCCGATCTTCTGGTGGGCGCTGCTGCTCATCATCGTGTTCTCGGGCAACCTCGGGTGGACCCCGGTATCGGGGCGGATTGATCTGCGGTATTACTTCTCCGACCCGACCGGCTTCATGATCTGGGATGCGATCGCGTCGGGGCAGAAGGGGGCCGCCACCTCGGCCATACGCCACCTGATCCTGCCGACGATCGTGCTCGGGACGATCCCGCTGGCGGTCATCGCGCGACAGACCCGCTCTGCCATGCTCGAGGTGTTGGGCGAGGATTACATCCGCACCGCCCGCGCCAAGGGGATGTCGCCGCTCAGGATCAACGGGCTGCACGCCCTGCGCAACGCGCTGATACCGGTCATCACCGTGATCGGCTTGTCGGTCGGCACCCTGCTTGCCGGGGCGATCCTGACCGAGACGATCTTTTCCTGGCCGGGCATCGGCAAGTGGATGGTCGATTCGATCTTTCGCCGCGATTATCCTGTGGTGCAGGGCGGTCTGCTGCTGATTGCCGTGATGGTGATGGTCGTGAACCTGACCGTGGATGTGCTTTACGGTTTCATCAATCCCAAGATCAGGAAGCGTTGAGATGGTCGACGACGCCCTATCCGCCGAGGCCGAGACGGTCGAGAAACGCCCCGGCCGGCTGAGCGAATTCTGGTTCTATTTCCGCGAAAACCGCGGTGCGGTCTTTGGCCTGTGGATTTTTGCGGCCTTCATCCTCGTGGCCATCTTCGCCCCCCTCATCGCGCCATATGACCCCACCGAGCAGTTCCGCGCCGCCACTTTGCGCCCGCCCGCATGGCAGACTGGCGGCAGTTGGCAGTTCCCTCTGGGCACCGACCCTTTGGGCCGCGACATGCTGTCCCGCCTGCTGCACGGCGCGCGCTATTCTTTCTATGTCGGGATCGTGGTTGTCACCGTGGCGGCATCGGGCGGTATCGTGATCGGGCTCTTGGCCGGGTTTGCCCCGAAATGGCTCGACGCCCTGATCATGCGGCTGATGGATATCATCCTGGCCTTCCCGTCGCTGCTGCTTGCCCTGGTGCTGGTGGCGATCCTCGGGCCGAGCCTTACCAACGCGATGATCGCGATCGCCATCGTGTTGCAGCCCCACTATGTCCGGCTGACACGGGCCAGCGTGCTGGGTGAACGCGGCAAGGATTACGTCACCTCGGCGCGTGTCGCGGGGGCGGGGCGCGCGCGGTTGATGTTCGTCACGGTGCTGCCGAACTGCCTCGCCCCGATCATCGTTCAGGGGGCGCTGTCGTTTTCCACCGCGATCCTCGACGCCGCCGCCCTCGGGTTTCTCGGCATGGGGGCACAACCGCCGACGCCCGAATGGGGCACCATGCTGGCCGAAGCACGCGAATTCATCCTGCGCGCCTGGTGGGTCGTCACCCTGCCTGGTCTTGCGATCCTTGTCACCGTGCTGGCGATCAACCTGATGGGCGACGGATTGCGCGATGCCTTCGATCCCAAGCTGAAGCGGAGCTGACATGTCCCTTCTTTCAATCCGCAACCTCAGCGTCGATTTTGCAACCACCGCCGGCCGATTCCGTGCCGTCGACGGGATGGATCTGGATCTGGCCGCGGGCGACCTGCATGCCATTGTCGGCGAATCCGGGTCGGGCAAGTCGGTTGCGATGCTGGCGCTGATGGGCCTGCTGCCCTGGACTGCCGACATTACCGCCGATACCCTCGAATTCGACGGCCAGGACCTGCGGCGTCTCACCCCGCGCGCCCGCCGCCAGATCGTCGGCAAGGACATCGCGATGATCTTTCAAGAGCCGATGTCCTCGCTCAACCCCTGCTTTACCGTCGGCTTCCAGATCAAGGAGGTGCTGCGGATTCATCTCGGTCTCGACCGCTCCGAACGCGCCGCCCGCGCGCTCGACCTGTTCCGGCAGGTCGGCATCGCCGCGCCGGAGGAACGGCTGAGCAGCTTTCCGCACCAGTTGTCGGGCGGGATGAACCAGCGCGTGATGATCGCCATGGCCATCGCCTGCAACCCCAAACTGTTGATCGCCGACGAGCCCACGACTGCGCTCGATGTCACCATTCAGGCGCAAATCCTTGATCTGCTGGTGCGGCTGCGCGATGAACGCGGCATGGCGCTGGTGCTGATCACCCATGACATGGGCGTGGTCGCCGAGACCGCGCGCAGAGTGTCGGTGCACTACGCGGGGCAGAAAGTCGAACAGCAATCGGTGCGCGACCTGTTCCGTACGCCCCACCATCCCTATTCCGCAGCCTTGCTCGCAGCGCTTCCGGAACGCGCAACCGAACGGCGCCTGCCCTCGATTCCGGGCGTGGTTCCGGGGCAGTTCGATCGCCCGCCCGGCTGTCTCTTCGCGCCGCGCTGCGATTTTGCGACCGACGCCTGTCGCGCCGCGCCGCCGCCAACCCTCGGCCCCGAGCTTGGCTATGCGCGCTGCATCCATCCCTTGAATGTCGCAGAGAGGGTCAAGGCATGACCACCCCCGCTGCCATTGCCCGGGGCCTGAGCCGGCACTATGCGGTTCGCGGCGGATTGTTTTCGCCCCCGCAGACCGTTCGCGCCCTGTCGGACGTGGATTTCACGCTCTATCCGGGCAAGACGCTGGCCGTGGTCGGCGAATCCGGCTGCGGCAAATCCACCCTCGCGCGGGTTGTGACGATGATCGAGGTGCCGACCCGCGGCACGCTTGAGCTGGCCGGGAAACCGGCCACGCCCGGCACTTGGGCCAGCCTGCGCGGCGAGGTGCAGATCGTGTTCCAGGATCCCTATGGCTCGCTCAACCCGCGCCAACGGATTGGCTCTATTCTGGCCGAACCGCTCAAGATCAACGGCGTCGCGTCAGACGAGCGCGAGGCCAAGGCCCGCGACATGCTGAAACTTGTCGGACTGCGCAACGAGCATTACGACCGCTATCCGCATATGTTCTCGGGTGGCCAGCGGCAGCGCATCGCGATCGCCCGCGCCCTGATGTTGAACCCAAAGGTCCTGGTGCTGGACGAGCCGGTATCCGCGCTTGACGTGTCGATCCAGAGTTCGATCCTGAACCTGCTGCTCGATTTGCAGGAACGCTTCCAGCTTGCCTATCTTTTCATCAGCCACGACCTGTCGGTGGTGCGCCATGTGGCCGACGATGTGGTCGTGATGTATCTCGGTCGCGCCGTGGAAACCGGCAGCAAGACCGAGGTCTTTGCCGCCCCGCGCCACCCCTACACGAAAGCGCTTCTTTCCGCGACGCCCCGCGCTGATCCGGATGGCAAGCGCGAGCGGATCAAGCTCGAAGGCGAGCTTCCCTCGCCGCTCGACGAACTCCCCGGCTGCCCCTTCGCGCCGCGCTGCTGGAAGGCGCAGGACACCTGCCGTCTTTCGCGTCCCGAACTTTCGGGCGACAGTCACCGCGCCGCCTGCTTCTTTCCCGAGTAGGCATTGCCAAGGTAGTGAAGTCCGTTTGTGAGAAGCTGGGTTTTCCCTTTCAGGCGATCACTTCAGGGGTGGTTCGGTTTGTCTGAACAGGTTCCGGGCGTTTTCCAAGTGGGTTTCCGCCTCGGTTATGCCGCCACCGTTTCGGGCATCGGCGGGTTGAAGTAGGCTTGGTCGGGAACACTGCTATGGGAAAGCGGCGACGGAAGAGGTGGTCACCAAAGGCGGCTCACTCCGTCGCGGCCACAAAAGCCGCAGTCCACGACGGACGGGTCGCCGTCTCATGTCAAAAATGACAGCATGCCCCCCGAGTATTGCTACGTCCTCATCGTTACCCCTCGCGCAGGGCGGGAAGGCCGACGCCTGTGCTGTCAAACCCTCCATCGGCTGCGATCACCTGACCGGTGACATAGCTTGCCTTTTCAGAGCAAAGAAAGGCGATGACTTCAGCCAATTCGCGCTCGGAGCCGTAGCGATTGAGCGGGATTGCGTCGTGATAGGCGGCGATGATCTCGGGCGTGTGGACAGCCATCGCCAGCTTGGTGCGCACGGGGCCGGGGCAGACGCAATTGGCGCGGATGCCATGTTCGCCCAGTTCCGCCGCTTGCTGTTTGGTCAGATGGATCACGGCCGCCTTGGACGTGCCATACGCCACCCGCAACGTAGAGGCCCGCAAGCCGCTGATAGAGGCAATATTGACAATCGCCCCGCGAGTTTCCCTCAGCGCGGGTATACTGGCCTGAGAGGTCAGGAAAACGCCATCCAGATTGGTCTCCATCACGCGTCGCCACTGGGCAAAAGTGGTTTGTTCAAGCGGGCAGAAATCCGCCACGCCCGCGTTGTTGACCAATGCGTCAATACGGCCAAACGTATCGCGAACCGAACCGATCATTTCATCGACCTGATCGGGGTAAGACACATCACAGATAAAGGGGCGTGCCTGATTGAGCTTCCCGGCAGCCGTGGTCAGTTCGTCGCCATCGCGGTCGATCATCGCGACCTGCCAGCCCTGCTCGATCAACACATGGGTTGTGGCAAGCCCGATGCCACGTGCGGCACCGGTGACAAGGGCGATTTTCGTGATTGGATCGGTCATGGAAAACTCCGCGCTTATTTCATCCAGATGAGCAGGTAAGTGGTCAGATCGGACCAGAAGGCGACAATCGCCAGTCCGATCACGCTGGTGATCAGGAACGGCACGGCGGCAAGCGCGATGCGCTCGAGCGACAGTTTGGCGATATTGGCCGCCACAAAAAGATTGATGCCAACCGGCGGGGTAAACAGGCCGATGGCAAGGTTGATCATCAAAAACACCCCGAACCAGACCGGATCCCAGCCCAGTTCGCGCACCACTGGCAAAAAGATCGGCAATGAGATGAACATGATCGTCACGGCGTCCATGAACATGCCGGCAATCAGCAGGATCACCGTCATCACCAGCAAAATGGTCCAAGGTGATGATGACAGCGTCAAAAGCCCCTCGGAATAGCGGCCAACTACGTCATCGACCGTCACAACCCAGCCAAACAGGCTGGCAAAGGTGACCACCAGCATAACAACGGCAGATGAGGCGGCGGCGTCATTAAGGGCCGTAAAGAGGGTTGCAACGCTAAGGCTGCGATAGACGAAGAACCCAACGAAAAGCGCATAGACGACGGCAACGATGGCCGCTTCGGTGGGTGTGAATATTCCCGCGTAAATTCCCCCGAGGATCACCACAGGGGTCAACAGCCCCCAAACCGCTTCACGAAAGCTGAGCCAAAGCCTGACTGGAAACGGGTGATCTCCGTATGGCATCGGCGCAAGTTGGGCAAGGTTCGACGCCTTTGCCGCAGAGCGCTGACGACTGACCAGTGGCAAGGCCACGAGCATGAGCGCGCCCATGATCGCACCCGGCAGGATTGCAGCGATAAACAGATCGCCTATCGAAACCTCGGCGATCACGCCGTAGATGACCAACCCGATCGAAGGTGGGATCACGATGGACAACGCAGCCCCCGTGCAGACCATCGCAGCGGCAAAGGGACGGGGATAGCCGTCTTCCTCCATGCCGCGGATGATCATTGGGCCAATCGCCGCGACCGAGGCCGGGCCAGAACCCGAAACCGCTCCCCAAAACAGACTGACCACCACGCCGACAAGCCCCATGCCACCCGGCAGATTGCCGATCAGGACGCGGAAGAAACGGATCATCCTGTCAGCCATGCCCGCAGTGCCCATAAGAATGCCCGCAAGTATGAAGAAAGGGATCGCCAGAAGCGAAAACTTGGTGACGCCACTGGCCAGCAGATCACCAACCAGATCAAGCCCAAACCCGATCCGCCACATCGCATAAAGCGACGACAGCCCCAGAGAAAAGGCAACCGGCACCCGCATGGCCAGAAGCACGCCAAACAAAATCAGCATCTGTGTTCCGCTGTCGAGATCAGACATCGGGCATATCCTGCCTTGCCTGCAAGGTGCCCTGAACCAATCGAAATGCGATCAAGGCGAAGCCCGGTGGCAGGCCAAGCGAGTAATACCATGACGGCACCTGAAGCCCTGCCGAAGTGATGCCGCTGGCACGCTGGTTCGCGATCAGTTCAACACAGTAATAGGCCGACAGAAAAAGCAGAAAAACGCCAAGTGCCGTGGCGATCCATTGAACGGTCACGCGACCCGGGGCAGGCAGAAAATCCGCGAACAGGGTCACCGCCAGATGTTGACCACGACGCGCAGCAATAGCCGCACCAAAGACAGTGAGTAACAAAAAGCCGTTCAACAAGATTTCCTGTGTGGACGCAAAGGAAAATTTTGTCAGATAGCGCACCAGCACATTTGCGAAACCGACAAGCGTCATCACAAGAAAGATGATGCTGCAAATATACTCTTCGAGCCGGTCAAGATGCTTGAAAAACGAGGATATGTGCATAGCATCCCAACCTGGCCGGTAGCGGCACCTGTTAAATGGCTTTCTGAATGACACACCCGGCGCAAAGGGGCGGGTGTGTCACGGTTGCCGGATCGTGGGTTACTTGCTTTGATCGATTGCGGACTGGAACAATTCGACCAGTTCGGGCCCGACTTTGGCAGCCCATTTGTCAAATGGCTCTTGAGTTGCATCGCGAAAGGCTTGCAGTTGCGCGTCGGTAGGTTCGTAGACCTCCATGCCTTCAGCCATCAGTTTGTCGAGACCGGTTGCCGTACTTTCGCGGGTGATTTTCTTTTGATAGGCCATTGCTTCGGTTGCCGCAGCTTGCACTTTGGCCTGCGTGTCCGCATCCCAGCTGTCCCATTTCTTTTGGCTTACGCCAAGAAAAATGGGATCGTAGGAATAGTGCCAGGGGGTGATATATTTCTGTACCTCGTAGACGCGCTGCGGCACGATCACCGCCCCGATCGGATTTTCCTGTCCGTCGACAACCCCTTGCTGCAAGGCACTGAAGGTTTCTGTCCACTGCATCTGTTGCGGGTTGGCGCCAAGGGCTGACATCACGTCAATATACATCGGACCAGCCACGCGCATTTTGAGGCCCTTCAAATCCTCGGGTGATTTGATCGGGTGCACATTGTTGGTCACCTCGCGAAAACCGTTTTCCCCCCATGCCAGCACGATGATTCCGTGCTCGGCCATGATCCCTTTCATTTTGTCGCCTGGTGCGCCGTTGGTGGTTGCATCCACCTCATCGTAGCTGGAGTAAAGATAAGGCAACGAAAATACGGCCATTTCCGGCACCATCGGCGTGACGTTGATCGCCGAAGTCACCACAAAGTCAAGCGCACCCCGGCCAACCATTTCGGCTTGCTTCATCTGATCGCCACCAGATAGCTGGGCATTCGGGAAAACTCGCACGCTCATGTCACCATTCGTGGCGGCGTCAAGCAGTTCCGCGAATTTTTCGGAGCCCAGTTGCCAGGACGTGGTGTCGCCGGTGTTGTGCGACAAGCGCAGCGTTTCAGCCTGCACAGCACCTGACAGGGCTGCAGCCACGGTAATGGCCCCAGCTAGAATGAAAGTCATTTTGGACACGGTATCTCCTCCTCGATTTAGCGAACCTTCCTCCGAAGCTCTGCCGCAAGGGTCCATATTTTGGTCAGTGTTACAAGAGCTTTCTGAGCAAAAAATCAAGTTCTCTTCGTAAATCGCCTTGAAAAGTGGTGTTTTTTGCTAAACACTCACCCGAACAACACTTGGGACGCATAAATAGCCCGCCTGAAGGGCTCTTATGATCCATATTATGGATGTGGGGTGAGGATGGCGATCCAGAAATCTTCAAGCGATAGTTCCGGTGCGCAAAGCGTGGATCGGGCTTTGGCGCTGCTGTCGCTGATCGGTCGCCATACCGTCGAGGGGATAGGGCTGGTTACGATCGTCGAAGAATCCGGACTGAACCGTCCGACGGCACGTCGATTGCTGCTGGCGTTGATGCGTGCGCGGATGATCGCGCAGGATGCGGAAAGTCGCCGCTATTCACTTGGCGAGGAAGCATATCTGCTGGGGGTTTTGGCCGCGCAACGGTTCAACCTTCTGGATGTGGCATTGGACAGCCTGACAGATCTGGCGGCCCTAAGTGGTGACACGGTTTTTTTGTCGGTGCGGCGCGACGCATTTTCCGTGTGTATCCACAAGGAAGAAGGTGCTTTTCCAATTCGTACCAATGCTTTGGAGGTTGGCTATCGTCATCCGTTGGGCGTTGGTGCCGGATCACTGGCAATGCTGGCGGCGCTACCGGAAGACGAACGCTTTGACGTGCTGGCGCGAAACAGGGCGCTATTGGCCCGGGATTTTCCGGCGTGCGAGCCTGCGCAATTGGAGCCACTGATCGCCCAGGCCCATGATCGCGGCTTTTCGCTGAATCCGGGTCTTGTGTTGAAAAACTCCTGGGCTGTGGGGGTTGCTCTGCGCCAACCCGGCGGGCGGGTGATCGGGGCGATCTCGATTGCAGCAATCGACAGCCGCATGGGTGCGGAAAGGCAGCTCGAACTGGGCGCGGCATTGCTGCGCGAGGCTACCAGAGTGGAAACACGTCTGGCCAAGGCATTTGCCTTGCCGAATGCACGGAAACCATCACCGCCGCGCCGATCCGCAGGCCAAAGCGCCGCCGTTTCAGCGACGCAATAGGCCCTTCATGAAAGGAATACCACAATGAGCAAGGCACAAATTGTTGGCTGGGCACACAACAAGTTCGGCAAATCCAACGCCCCTGACACCGAACATTTGATGGCCGAGGTCATCGCGCCCGCGCTGGAACACGCGGGCGTTTCGCCGCCGGATATCGACGGAATTTTTATCGGCGTGATGAACAACGGCTTTTCAAAGCAGGATTTTCAGGGCGCGCTGGCAGGTATGGCAATGCCGGAACTCGGGATGACCCCGGCGGTGCGGATGGAAAATGCCTGCGCGACGGGGTCTGCCGCGCTTTATTGCGCGCTGGATTTCATCGAAAGCGGACGTGGCAAGATCGCGCTGGTCGTGGGCGCGGAAAAGATGACCGCGCTGCCTACGGTCGAGGTGGGCGATATTCTTCTGGGGGCCTGCTATCGCGCGGAAGAGGCCGATGTGGCCGGCGGGTTTGCAGGGCTGTTCGGCCTGATTGCACAACAGTATTTCCAGAAATATGGCGATTGCTCGGACGCATTGGCGATGATTGCCGCCAAAAACCACGTGAACGGCCTGCACAATCCATTTGCGCATATGCAAAAGTCCTTCAGCTTTGAGCAGTGCAATACCGTATCGGATCGCAATCCCTACGTTGCCCCGCCGCTGCGGCGCACTGATTGTTCGCTTGTGTCAGACGGTGCCGCAGCGATGATCGTGGCGTCAGAGGATGTGGCCGCCGATCTCAAACATGCGGTTGCTTTTCGCAGCCGGACCCATACCAATGATGTGCTGGCGATGTCGCGCCGTGACATGACCCGCTTTGACGGCGCGCGCCGGGCCTGGGCTGCATCGCTGGACGCAGCGGGACTGACGCTTGACGATATGGATATAGTCGAAACGCATGATTGTTTCACCGTGGCGGAACTGCTGGAATATGAGGCAATGGGTCTGGCCGAACCCGGCAAGGGGGCCAATGTCATCCGCGAGGGTGTGACCACGCGCGATGGCCGCCTGCCGGTGAACCTGTCGGGCGGGCTGAAATCCAAGGGCCACCCGATTGGAGCCACCGGCGTATCGATGCATATCATGGCAGCGATGCAACTGGCGGACGAAGCGCCTGAAGGCATACAAGCCAAAAGTCCCACATTTGCGGGTGTTTTCAATATGGGTGGTGCCGCCGTCGCCAACTACATGTCGGTGCTGGAACGCGTAAGATGAATGATTGGGCGTCCTGTCGGTCGGACCCGAAGGGAGGTCTTGCACCATCAAGCACACGGGTGGCGAACCTTGCGCAACATCTGACGCGCAATGCGCGCCGTCTTGGCGATCAGCTTGCGCTGGTTTGCGGCGCAAACCGTTGGACTTGGGCGGAACTCGATGGGCGGGTGTCGGCGCTCGCGGCGGGATTGCGCGACGTGTATGCCGTTGAAAAGGGCGACCGGATCCTGGTGCAGTCGCAGAATTGCAACCAGATGTTTGAAACCATGCTGGCCTGTTTCCGGCTGGGCGCTGTCTATGTGCCCGCAAACTTTCGTCAAACCCCGGAGGAGGTGGCATGGCTCGGCGCAAGCTCGGGTGCGGTCGGAATGATCTGCGGGGTTGAATTCCCCGATCACGCAGCCGCTTGCGAAACCGATATGCGTCGCTTTGTCCTTGCAATCGGCGGCAATGGTGACGGTGATATTGATACGTTGATCAATGATCACCTGGGCATGCAGGTTCCAGATGTGGCAGTGGATCGCGACGATCCCTGCTGGTTCTTCTTTACCTCCGGTACAACGGGACGGCCCAAGGCATCCGTGCTGACACATGGGCAAATGGCGTTTGTTCTGGTCAATCACCTGAACGACCTGATGCCCGGCACTGGCCCTGCCGATCGGTCATTGTGTCTTGCCCCGCTCAGCCACGGCGCGGGCGTGCACCAGATGACACAGGTGGCGGCGGGTGCGGCGACGATCCTGTTCCCGCCGGGCCGGTTCGATCCGGCGATCGCCTGGAAGATGGTTCAAGAGGAACGTATCAGCAATATGTTCACCGTGCCGACAATTGTAAAATTGCTGGTCGAACATGACAGCGTGCACCACCATGATCTGAGCACGCTGCGCCATGTGATTTACGCCGGTGCGCCGATGTATCGCGCGGATCAGAAATTCGCGCTCTCGGTGCTGGGCAAGGTCCTGGTTCAATATTTTGGCCTGGGCGAGGTGACGGGCAACATCACCATCCTGCCCGCCGCCGAGCATTCCGAGGATGACGATGCCATGCGTGTCGGCAGTTGTGGATATCCGCGCACGGGAATCGAAGTATCGATTCAAGGCGACGATGGCCGTGAAATGCCCGCAGGCCAGACGGGTGAGATTTGCGTATGTGGCCCGGCCGTGTTCGCGGGCTACTACAACAACCCGGAGGCCAACGCCAAAAGCTTTCGCGATGGCTGGTTTCGGACCGGTGACCTGGGATATCTGGACAAGGAGGGCTATCTGTTTATCACCGGGCGCCAATCCGACATGTATATCTCCGGCGGCTCGAACATTTACCCGCGCGAAATCGAAGAAAAAATCCTGATGCACGACGCGGTAAGCGAGGCGGCGGTTCTGGGTGTGCCTGATCGGGTATGGGGCGAAGCGGGTATTGCGGTCTGTGTATTGCACGCAGGTGCAAAGGTCACGCCCGATGCTTTGCTGGCATGGCTGAAGCCAAAGATTTCCGGATACAAGTTGCCCAAACAGGTGATCGTGATTGAGGAAATGCCAAAATCGGCCTATGGCAAGATCACCAAGAAATTGATCCGTGAAACACTGGAAGCACGAGGATTGCTGAAAGGCCCCAACACACCATGAGCGAACACGGGCCTGTGAACCCAGCGATGCGGCACCCTGGCGAAATCACACAAGAGCGTGTTGCCGCAGTGCCTGTGATGGCGCAAGATCTGGCGATTGAATTGCGTCCCGGCGATCACGTTGAGGCGGCAATTTGCACCGCAGTGGCAGATGCAGGTTGTGATGCCGCTTGGGTGGATATCGCGGATCTGGTCGCCGAACCGTTCGCCTATGTCATGCCTGCGGCGTCGCCTGACGGCCGTCGCGTCGCCTGGTACAGCGAAACCTATCGTCCGCCCGGTAAGGTGCACGTTGCCGTCGGCGGTCTGTCGGTGGGGCGCCTGGGCCAAGGGGATTTCACCCATTGCCACGGTTTGTGGGAATTTTCCGGCGGGGAGGCCCTTGGGCATATGCTGGCCCCCGATTGCATCGTCGCCAAACCCATAATCCTGAACGGTGTCGGGCTTCGCGGTGGCCGCTTTGAACGGCTTGCTGATCCAGAGACCTGCTTTGATCTGTTTCGCGCCTGCCCGGTTGGGTGCAGGATTGAAACACCCGATGCGGTGATGATGACGATCCGCCCGAACATGGACATCAGCCGCACCGTCGAAGAGGTGGCAAAATGCTTTGGTATCAGGAACGGCGCAATCATGGGGCTGGGCAGCTTGAATGGCGCACGGTTTGGTGATGCGCCGAATATGCACTCGGCAATCACCGAGTTCATCATTACCGAAGGAAACCTGCGCTCTGGAACAGCACAGATTGCCCTGTCGGCGGTGGATATATCGGGGACTATCTTTAGGGGAACATTGCAACGCGACGGCGCGCCTGTGTCCATCACAGCCGAGATCGTACTACGTTCGGCGACCCCTGTCCGAGGTGTTCATGACGCCACTGGTCGCGTCGTGAAGGTGGGGGAAATTTGAAAATCGCGGAATCTCCGGATGATCCAGAATCACCCGAACGGGTGTTGTCACGTTGACGGGTTCTGTCGCAAATATTTTGGTCTTGCGGGTGGGCCTAACGGGCTCGAAGCTGCCAAAGTGGCCAAAGTGGCCAAAATCTGGAACATTTGTGAACATCATCACTCGACCGCCCAAGTTCAACAGAAAATCAACTAAGTAATTGATTTTACTCAGGCGGGATTAGCCTTTGTGTGACTACGCGACGGCCCTCAGGCGGGTTTTGGCAAGTTCAGCGTGTCGAATAGCTCCAATTGTTCCGTCGTTGTTGTTGAAAGCCCATCAAGCGTTCGCTCACCAATTTTCGCGCTGTGACGCTGGATGCGCGCGAGAAGATTGAGGGCGGTGCGGGGGCTTGCGCTGTGGCCCTTGGCTTTCAGTCGCATGCGCATGACGCGGGTGAGGACGAGGGCCAGGAAGCAGATCAGGGCGTGGGCGCGGATACGGTCGGGCAGGCGGTGGTGGACGGGCGCGATCTCGATATCGGATTTCAGCACGCGGAAGCCGCGCTCGATATCCGCGAGGCCCTTGTAGCGCGCGACAGCCTCGGCAGGGGAGAGGTCCGGGGCGTTGGTGATCAGCGCGAGCTTGCCGTCGAAGAGCTCGGCCTCGGCGATGGCGGTCTCATTGACCGACCAGCTGAAGCGGTCGGCATCGAGATCGGCCTTGAGAAAGCGCGTCAGTTCGGCCTCTGCCACGGCGCGGGTGAAGCGGCTGTAGGCCCCGCGGTCCGAGGCGCGCCGCCCCTTGGCGGTCTTCCCCGCGTCCTGCGCGTCGAGCTTGCCGACCATCTTCTCGGCCATGGCCTCCAGCTCGGCGGCGCGAAACAAATCAAAGCAGGTCTCTGGATCAGCAAGCCGTTCAAAGCGGCCACCGCGAAGCCCGACGATGCGGTCGCGACGCCGGTCGCCCTGTTCGGCGGCGCGCAAAGGGTCATGGGCGACGATCAGGCGGTGACCGGCGAAGGATGCCTCGGCCAGCCCCTGCTCGTCAAAGCTGAGCGCCCGGAAGGTCTCGACGAGATCGCTGTAGCGGCGCGCGGGGACAGCCAGGATGAACTCCAGCGTGCGCCCGCCCTGCTCGGCCAGAGATGTCAGGGCATCAATGTTGTCGAAGCTCAGGAGCCCGCGATCCGCGACCAGGATCACCCGTTCGATGGGGAAGCGCTGCAG
>JAVVFB010000320.1:0-2855 GCA_032251095.1 Roseovarius sp.
GGAACGGGCGCCGTCACCGGCGTAATCAGGGGTTTGGGCGACAATACGACCGGCGCCGCGTCGAGCGTCGAGGTCTTATCGAACGGTGACGACTTTGGTTTAGGTGAGTTTGTCGGTTCGCCAACCGTAAACAGCTTCACAGTTTCCGCCGGATCTATCACTTCTGCTGAGTTTAATTCCTTTGGCGCAGATAACACAGGTTCCGCTGTCCAGGACGCGTCGCTAATTTTTACTTTGGGGAATGCCGGTTTGTCTGGCAGCCCAGATGAAGTGGTCGCAAATCCGGGTTCCAATTTAAATTTCACCCCGACCCCGACCCCGATACCGCTGCCCGCTGGTCTCCCGCTCCTCCTAACTGGCCTCGCTGGGTTTGCAGGACTGCGAATGAGGAAGAGCCGGAAAACGCAGGGTTAAATCGCCAAGCCCACCACGCCGCCTCGCTCATGGTTTCGATCATGGGGCAGTGTTGTTCGATGGATCCGCCAAACCTTCGATCCGAACTTCCGCACCGATATCTTGTCTGACAACCGCGATGCTTAGCCCTTCCTTCCCCCAGACATCGCGGGCTGGAGAGTGCGATCCGGGATCGGGCGCGAAACCTATGTCGCACAGCAGGTGCGGCGACAATGGCGTCGTCCTGCCCCGCACCATCTTCGATCCACACCAGTAGCGCTTCACGCAAGCCGCGATCACCGACTACAAACACCTCAGCGCGGTCCTCGCCCATGGTCCGACCCCGAACCTTCTACCGCCCTTGGCGAGAGTTTTCCGGCTTCGATCAGGGTGACAGGCTGGTGATGCCCCCCGATTTTGTCAGCGTGATCGGAGCTTTGTTACCGATCGCGCTATGTGGCCGTTCCTCGTTGTACAACTGAACGCCAGAACACCCACGTTATCGATCGGCGCGAGGTTCTTTATCGATGGCACCCTTGGTTTGGCCGATCGGTTTATGTCCATGAGGTGATCGATAAACCTGGTGTGGCGGTGTTTCGATGCAATCTCACTGGCAGTCGGTGGGACCGGTCTCTGGAAGTCCCTGTCTGGATGTTTGACCGGGCCGCATGTGCCGGCTGTCGCAGTGTCGATGCCGCACATGTTGGTCTGGATACCCTGACGGTGCTTGCGGAACTGGTCCGCGACACTGGCCGTGCCTCATTCGATAAGTCCGACTCCTCATCACGCGCTGGCGCAGCATTGGACTCTGAACCCACGATTCGGAGGTCGGCCAATGCCGCGCAAAACGATGACGACGCAACTCGAGCTGTTTCCGGAGACCCACTCCACAGCTGCGACACCAATCCCGCCTTGGCAGAGCCTGCCCGACGACACGCGGCATGCGTTAACGCGGTTGATGGCGCGCCTGATGGTGGAACATGCCGGCGCGACGGACGGGGAGAGCTATCATGAAGCATGAGAAGATCGGTCCGCAGCACCTGGAGCGCAAGGCGATCCTCTACGTCCGGCAGTCATCAGCCCATCAGGTCCTGCACAACCGGGAAAGCAGCACCCTGCAATATGCGATGCGGGAACGGCTGTCCGATCTGGGTTGGAGCCAGATCGAGACCGTGGATGACGATCTTGGCCGGTCTGCCGCCGGCGGCGTCGAGCGGGCAGGCTTTGACCGGATGATTGCAGATGTCTGTCTGGGAAAGGTCGGTGCCGTTGCCGCGCGCGAAGTATCCCGCTTCGCGCGCAACAGCAGAGACTGGCAGCATCTCGTAGAGATGTGCCGCGTTGTCGATACGGTGTTGATCGATCAGGAGACGGTATATGCGCCGCGCAATGGCAATGACCGCCTGTTGCTGGGCCTGAAGGGCAGTCTGAACGAATACGAACTCGATCTCCTCAGACAACGTTCCCTTGCGGCACGCTATGAGAAGGCACGGCGCGGCGAACTTGTCGTCGCTGCTCCTGTCGGTTTCGTGAAGGCTGGCGACCGGCTGGAGAAGGATCCGGATCGTCGCGTGCAAGATGCCATAAGTCTGGTATTCGACAAGGTCGCCGAGCTGGGGAGCGCGCGGCAGGCTCTCATGTGGTTCATTGAACATGGTCTTGAACTGCCCTGCCTTCGCAAGCAGGGTGATCTGGTCTGGCGGCGACCAACATACGCCACCATCCATCGCATGATCGTCAACCCGGCCTATGGCGGGGCTTATGCCTACGGCAAGACCCGGACATCGGTAGGGTTCGGGGCGTCCGCCACGCGCAGGAAGGATCGCGATGAGTGGCTGGCATTGAAGCCGGGCGCGCACGAAGGATACGTGAGTTGGGAGAGGGCAGAGGCGATCCGCAAAATGGTCAGCGACAACGTCCCTCAGAGCCGACATCACGGCGCGGCCAAGCATGGTTCCGCCCTTCTGGCCGGACTTCTGCGCTGCCGTCGCTGCGGGCGTAAGTTGACGGTTCGCTACACCGGCAAGAAGCATGATATCCCGCGTTACTCCTGTTGGCGTGGCCTTTTGGACAATGGCGAAGCGCGCTGCATCGCTTTTGGCGGATTGCGGGTCGATGATGCCATTGAACAGGCGCTCTTGCAGGTGGTCAGCCCCGGCGCGATCGCCGCCGCTGAAGCGGCCGCCCGGCAAGCGGTGCGTCAACGGGATCAGGTTCACGATGCGCTCTGCCGTGATCTGGAGGCAGCGCAATATGCGACTGACCGTGCATTCCGACAGTATGATGCATCGGACCCTGAGAACCGCTTGGTGACTGCAGAACTGGAAGCCCGTTGGAACCGGATGCTTCAACGGGTCCAGGAGATCGAGCAGAAGATCACGCCCGCGCGGCCCAGTTCCTCCTTGAACGTGGTCACCACCGAGACGGAATCGAACACCGCATCGACCGCCACCTTGCGCCCC
>JAVVFB010000321.1:0-2793 GCA_032251095.1 Roseovarius sp.
GAATTGAGTTTTGGCATACCGACCGGGCTAGTACGTTCGAGGCATATGGCCAGACCAAAATGGCCTACATGACTTCAGGGGGGTTTTTAAAGGTTGATGAGGACGCGCCCAAAAAGAGCCTAACGGACGCAATAACAAAAGCGGCTTCCCAGATCGGTATCGCCGCAAACATCTTTCTGGGGCGGTGGGATGACAACAAATATATTGCGGAGGTTGCGCAGGATTTCGCAAAACGCGATGCCCCTCCGCCAGCGCCACGAGACCCGGACGCCGTGCGCGACAGTCTGATCAAGGTGGTCGCGGTCGCAACCGATCAGGACGATCTGAACGCCAAGATCGGCGGCGCGAAATTTGACGCGGCTTGGCAATGGTTAGCCGAGGAACACCCCGGCCATGGGGACGATGTTACACAGGCCGTTAACGCGGCCCGTGAGAAATTCACCCCCGCCGATGATCTTGGCGGCGATAAGATAACCTTCTAGGATAGAAACCATGGAACACACAATATTCATCGATATCGAAACGATCCCGACACAATCACCAAGCGCGATTGCGGCTATCCGCGACGGGATCAGGCCGCCGGGTAGCATTAAAAAACCCGAAAGCATCGCTGCGTGGAAAATTGAAAACGGAGATGCGGCGGCGCTGGAAGCTACCGCAAAAACCAGCTTTGATCCGGCACAAGGTCACATTTGCACGATTGGCTGGGCCATAGATGATGGCGACGTTATGACCGCCAGCATCAATGACGACCTGCTGTCAGAACCCGACATTCTGAGCAAGTTTTTCTATACGATTGATGCCCATCACCACCACGAATTTGTGGGGCATTATATCAGCGGCTTCGATCTGCGGTTTATCCTGTGCCGGGCTGTCGTTCTTGGGGTGAAGATACCGCGCAGCATCCCGCGCGACCCTAAGCCATGGGGCGGGCAGGTCTTTGACACCATGACGGCATGGGCCGGGACGAAGGGCACTATCAGCTTGGACAACCTATGCGCTGCTCTTGGCATTCCGGGGAAGGACAGTTTTTCAGGCGCGGATGTTGCCGCTGCATGGGCGAACGGCGAACACGAAAAGATCGCCGAATACTGCCGTGATGACGTTGAACGGGTACGCTCGATCTGGCGCAAATTCCAAGCAGCGGGGTGGTGATATGCCCCGAACCCCGCAACAGAAAACCGCCTATAACAGCCTCAAGGCCGGTCTGGCCGAGGGGCTGGTCGATGCGCAGAACGTTGACCGCGCCGTTGCTGATGTAGCACGGGCGCATATGATGTCGCGGTGGGATTCGCTTGTCGTAGTAGAGCGGGTCTGGCGCGATGAATTCAGCATAATGGGGCCGAACTGATGGCAGATAAACCGATCATACTCAACGCGCCTATGATCCGGGCTTTGCTTGACGGGCGCAAGACGCAGACGCGGTTGATACACAAAGAATATCGCGACTACAGCGCGTCGGCGCTTTTACCAGACGGAACAGCAAGGCCGATCTGCACACGATTTGCCCCCGGCAACCGCTTGTGGGTGCGCGAAGCATTTCGCGGCGATGCAGATTATGACAATTATGCGCCGTCTGAATGGTCGCACTGGCCGGTCCACTACGAGGCAGACGGCCCCCCAGACACGCGCAGAGGACTAGGATCAGACGGCAAGAAGCGCCCCTCGATCCACATGCCCCGCTGGGCGTCCCGCCTGACGCTGATTGTCACCGATGTTCGGGTGCAGCGATTGCAGGATATCAGCGGGGCGGATGCTGTGGCCGAGGGCGGTCCATCTTCGCACCCAAGCATTGATCGCGTTTCGCGCGAATTCGGCGCGAAGGATTTCCCGCGATCATGGTTTGAACAGACGTGGAACAGCATCCATGGCCCCTGCGCGTGGGATGACAACCCGTGGGTGGTCGCCCTGAGCTTTGACGTTCACCGCTGCAATATCGACCAGATGGGGCCGAACTGATGGGCCACGACACCCCACCGGCTATCTTGATCCAGAAGTGCCCCGACGGGCTGCGCCCATATGACAGGATCAGCGAAGAACAGATCGCGGATATGGTCAACGGTCAGGTGCTTACCTGCAAGCCGCGCAAGGGCCGCACCCTGCCCCGCAACGGCGCATACTGGGCGGGGCTGAACGCCGCCGTAAAGGCAACCGACGCATGGCCAACTGCGAAGCACCTGCACGACGATCTAAAGCGTCTCTGCGGATATTTGAGCGTGTATCACAACCCCCTGACCGGACGCGATGAAGTGCGGGTGCAGTCAACGGCTTTCGATGCCATGCCTGAGAGCGAGTTTGCGGCATATTTCAGGCTGGCGCAGATGAAATTCATCGCGGCCATGGGGTTTGACGCATGGGAAAGGACGGATAAATGATAGGCGAACGATTGCGGGCGGCGCGCGGAAGATCACGAAAAACCTTGCGCGATGTGGCGCAAGCATGTGGGTGTAGCGCGCAGGCGGTAAAGAAGTGGGAAGACGATACGGCTATGCCATCATCGTCTAAACTCATTACCATATGCAGAATTCTCAATGTCTCCGTTGAATGGCTTTTCGACGGCCCTCTGGATTTTCGCAGCACCGGGCGCGCACCGCAAGGTGTCCATGCCAAATATTGGGTTCGCGAGGCAATAGAGGAACTCAAAGAGCAAGGTATCCTATGAAACGCACCGCGATGCGCAAGATAAGCCCTAAGCGGAAGGCCCGCCAGGCCGATAGGTTGCGCACAAACGCCCGTGGAAAAGATTGCACATTGAGGCTAGAGGGCTGTCGCTTCGACACACAGTACACCGTT
>JAVVFB010000322.1:0-2786 GCA_032251095.1 Roseovarius sp.
AATCTGGACCGGTAACACTCGACAAACTCAGACACCTTGTCCAGTTCAGCCGAACTCATGTCAGGATTGGCCAGATACCGCTGTACCATCGGATGGCCGGAAAACAGACGACCCCAGCGTTCCAGCACTTCATGCATGGACCAGGCAGCCGCCTGATCAATATTGATCTTCAGGATCACATGGTAATGTTATGTGAAGTTCGGCGTTATGTGAAGTGATTGACCTCGGAGGGTGTGCTGACTGGGATTCGCTGCGAGCGCGCTGCACATAATTCGGGATTGCGATTGAGCCGGTTGAGCCATTCGATGATCCCGGGCTGTTTCCACGGCGGTGGATCAGCCAATGATGGCGGCGGCGCTTTGTCGAGCATCTGGCGTTTCATTTCCATATCGATTTCCAGATAGACGTGGGTGGTGTTGATGTCGGCGTGGCCGAGCCAGTAGCTGACGGTGACGATATCGTTACCTGCCCGCAAAAGATGCATCGCCGTGGTGTGGCGTAGAGTGTGAACAGTGACATTTTTACCGACTAACGAAGGGCATTGTTCCGTCGCGCTGGCGGCGTATTTGGCAACGATGTAGCGGATGCCAAAGCGGGTGATGGGGGCGCCGTTGGCATTCAGGAGTAGCCGTGGCTCATTGGCCTGGGCGGGCTCGCGCTGGGTCAGGTAGGCCTTGATGGCAGCAACGGTCTCGGGCCACAGCGGACAGGTTCGCGACTTATTCCCCTTGCCTCGAAGCTCGACCTGAAAGCGGCCTTGCAAACGCAAACTTTGGAGGTTCAAGGTGACCACTTCGCTGACCCGGGCGCCGGTGTTGTAGAGCAACATCAGCAAAGCCCGATCGCGCGTCCCGGTGCGCGAAGCGGGATTGACGGCATTGAGGATAGCGTGTATTTCACACTCCTCCAGATAACCGACAGTCCGTTTGGTCGCGCGTTTTAGTGGAATAGCGCGCACTTGCTGGCATTGTGCGAGCAACTCGGGTTGCTGTCGACCGAGGAAGGCGAACAAGCTGCGTACGGCAGCCAGGCGGCTGTTGCGGGTTTGCGCGCTGCAGTGGCGCTGGTCCTGGAGGTGATCCAGAAAGGCGAGAACCGCTTCGGCGCTGAGATCTTCGATGTGAAGCGCATCGACACACCGACCCAGAGTATCGGCCCGGTAGCGCAACAGCAGACGGACCGCATCGCGATAAGAGGCGATGGTGTGGGCCGACAGGCCTCTTTGGATGGGCAGATAGTGAGCGAAGAAGAGCTTGATCAGGGGCGCGATGGAGGTCATTGCAGGTCTCCGGGGGTTAGGTGTCGCTGGTAATGACGATGAAAGCGTTCGTTGACCTGTTGCAGCAAGGCAGTGGTGGGTTGTAGATAGACTTGCGTCGAGGCGATGTTCACGTGGCCCATATACGTGGCCAGAGCGGGCAGGCAAGCGTTGATGTCAACACCCTCCTGATACCAGGCCAGCAAGCGGTGACAGGCGAAGGTGTGGCGCAGATCATGTAGCCGGGGGCGCTGGCCGAGGCCGGTGATCTGGCATTGACCGAGCAATCGGCGGAAGGTAGCTGCGACGATACAGTGTTGCAAGCGCCTCCGGCGCTCGTTGAGGAACAAGGGCGCATCAGGCGCGTTGGGCGCCATCGATCGGCGCCGGTTCACATAGCCCATGAGCGCCCGATGCGTGGAAGAGGTGACGGGAACCCAGCGCGCCTTGCGGAACTTGCCTTGCGCCACCCACAGCCGCGGGTCGTCAAAGCAGTCGGCGAGGTTGAGCGCCATGGCTTCGCCAATGCGCAGACCGGTGCTGTAGAGTAGACCGATCAGGGTCAGGTAGGTGGCCGCACGCAGCACACCGGGGAGCTCGCTGGCGGCGCGTAGCAGCGCCGTAATGTCTTCATCGCGGTAAATATAGGACTTGAAAGCCGCGCGCGAGGAGCGCGCACGCATTGGCGGCGGCACAAAGGCCTTGGGGTCGTTGCGGGCGATGTGCTCACACAGCTGGCGCACGACGGACATCCGATTGGAACGGCTCCGTGGTGCAAGACCGATCAGAGTCTTTTCATATCCCTCGATCAAGTCCGAAGTGGGACGCGTGATGCCCGACCGAGTCGCTACGTAACGGTCAAAAGCGCCCAGCAACCGTGTCTGGCTGAGGTAGTCCGTGCCGGACAGTCGGCGTAATGCAATGAGCTGCTCGATGGGCTCTGCCAACGCGCTGTGGAAGTCTGGAGCGTTCATCGTCCACCCCCAGGCCATGGCAAGGCGGCCTGCTCGAGTTGGGCAAAATCGACTTTTGTGTAGATGAACGTGGTGTCCAAATGACGATGGCCGAGGACGTCGGCAATGGATTTGAGGGTGTGGCCCTCAGCCAGCTTGCGCGTCGCAAACCCATGGCGAAAGCCGTGGGCACCCCGCGGGCCATGCTCGATACCGGCCCGATCCAGATAGGTGGCCACCCGGGTTGACAGGTTGGAGCTGCGTAGCAAGGGCACGAACGGCGCGCGCGAGCTCAGGAAGATGCGGCGGTAGGAATGGGACGGACGTTGCTGGAGATACTGATAAAGACTGAGCCCCACATCCTTGGTCAGCGGCAGTACCGTCTCTTTGCCATGCTTCAGGGCGCGGAACCGTATCCGATCACCGGCCCAATCCAGATCCTCGATTCGCAGTTCGCGGACCTGACCGCCGCGCACGCCGTAGGTATACAGGAGCAAACACATAGCGTAGTCGCGGCAACCGATGGGCGTCTGCCGATCGATGCACCCGAGGACCGCGCGAGCCTGGGCATCGCT
>JAVVFB010000323.1:0-2786 GCA_032251095.1 Roseovarius sp.
TCCGAAAACGAGGCGTTCTTCCTGCGCATCCTTCAACCCGGCGATTACCGCTATGAGGGTGCCGATATCGGCATTCTGGTGACACGCGGGCGCTCGATGACCAAAAGCTTTCAGCTCAATGAGCGCGCGAAAAAGTGGATTCACGGGATCAAGCAAACCGTCGCGGGCAAGCCCCTGCCGGTTGCCAGTGCGGGGCCTGCCCTTGCCGATCCGGCCTTCAAGATAATGTAAGGAAGTTGCGATGCTCTGGCGCGCATTAAGCGAAGACCTGCCCGGCCCGAAATGGGCCGGGCTTTTCGCCGAATACTGGCCCGACTACAAACGCTGGTGGCTCAAAGAGGGTGACGCGGCACGGCCGAAATACCTTGAAAGCCGACGCGCCCTTGAGCAGCACATGCCCGAGATGGTGCCGCTTTATGATACCTTGTGCGAATTGGCCGGCGGCGGCGATCAGGCGGCGCGTTTCCTGAGCTTTTATTGCCCGCCCCCCTATCTTTCGGGCTGTAGCCAGGCGATCTGGACCGGCAAGGAACCGGTGCTTGTGCGCAACTACGACTATGATTCCCGGGCCTTCGACAGCCTGATCCTCAAGACCGGCTGGCAGGGGCGGCGTGTCATCGGCACCTCTGACGGGCTTTGGGGGCTTGTTGACGGGATGAATGACGCAGGCCTTGCCATCTCGCTTACCTTTGGCGGGCGGCGGGTGGTCGGCGACGGGTTCGGCGTGCCGCTGATCCTGCGCTATGTGTTGCAAACCTGCGAGACCGCCCAGGAAGCGGGCCGCGTTCTGGCGCGTGTACCGACCCATATGAGCTATAATGTCACCGTACTGGATGCCAAACGCAAATATCTGACCGCGATGATGGCGCCTGACCGCCCGGCGGTGATCACCCATGCCGCCGTGGCCACCAACCATCAGGAAAACGTCGAATGGGTCAGCCACGCGCGCTTTACCGCCACGGTCGAGCGCGAGCGCTATCTGCTGCAACGCCTGACCCTGCACCGTGATCCCGAGGATAAGTTCATCAACGCTTTCCTGCGCCCGCCGCTCTATTCAACCGCCTTTTCCGCCGGGTTTGGCACGCTTTACACCGCCGTTTATCGCCCTCGTCTGCAACAGATGGAGATCCGCTGGCCGGGCACTGTCTGGGCGCAAACGATGGATCATTTTCACGAAGGCGGGCGCCATGTGCAAATACCGGGCGCCGCATAGGAGAGACCGATGTCGCATATTTTTCCACGCCATACCAAGCAACTGCCCCCGATCGCCGCGCGCGGTGAGGGCTGCTATCTATATGACACCAGCGGCAAGCAATATCTTGACGCTTCGGGCGGCGCGGCGGTGTCTTGCCTTGGCCATGGCGACCAGACGATCATTGAGGCCGTCAAGGCACAGCTTGATAAACTGGCCTATGCCCATACCGGGTTTTTCACCTCTGAACCCGCCGAAACACTGGCCGATCTTCTGATCGCCCATGCGCCGGGTGATCTTGACAGGGTCTATCTTGTCTCGGGCGGCTCCGAGGCTATGGAAGCCGCGCTAAAGCTGGCGCGCCAGTATTTCGTAGAAAAAGGCGAGCCCAAGCGCGGCCGCCTGATTGCCCGCAAGCAAAGCTATCATGGCAACACGATGGGCGCGCTTTCGGCGGGGGGCAATGAATGGCGCCGGGCACAGTTCGGCCCGCTTCTGATCGACATGAGCCATATTGACCCTTGCTATGAATACCGCCTCAGGCGCGAGGGCGAGAGCCTTGAAGACTACGGTCTTCGCGCCGCCAACCTTCTGGAAGAGGAATTGCTGCGCGTCGGGCCGGAAAATGTCATGGCGTTTGCCGCCGAACCGGTTGTTGGTGCCACCGCAGGGGCCATGACCGCCGCGCCGGGCTATTTCAAACGCATCCGCGAGATTTGCGATCAATACGGCATTCTCTTGATCCTTGACGAGGTGATGTGTGGCATGGGCCGCACAGGAAGCCTCTTTGCCTGTGAACAAGACGGCGTTTCGCCTGATATCCTCTGTATCGCCAAGGGCCTTGGCGCGGGCTATCAGCCGATTGGCGCGATGCTCTGTAGCCGCCAGATTTATGACACCATCGAAAACGGCAGCGGGTTTTTCCAGCACGGGCATACCTATCTTGGCCACCCCACCGCCGCCGCCGCCGGTGTTGCCGTACTTAGCGCCTTGATCGGGCGCAACCTTATCCCGCAGGTGCAAACCCAAGGCGAGAAATTGATGGCGGCGCTTGAGGCCGAGTTTGGCCAGCATCCCAATGTGGGCGATATCCGGGGCAGGGGCCTGTTTCAGGGGGTCGAGCTTGTCGCGGATCGCGAGACCAAAGCGCCGTTTGACCCCGCGCGCAAAATCGCCGGGCGGATCAAGGCGGCGGCGTTCGAGGCCGGTCTTATCTGTTACCCGATGAGCGGCACGATTGACGGGAAAACCGGCGATCACGTGCTTCTCGCGCCGCCCTTTATCATCAGCGACGATCAGATCGCCGAGCTTGTGGGCAAGCTCTCGGGTGCCATCGAAACGGCGCTGAGCGCGTAAAGCAATCGCCGATCTCAGGGTCGGCGAAGCCCGTCCGCCTCGATGATACGGATCACCACCTCGCCCTTGTCATATCGCAGGGCGCAGGACCCAAAACAGGACCGGCTTTTGCCCGCGCATCCGCGCGCTGTCACCCTTCAGCGTGTCCGCCGTCATATAAGGAGAGTACCGCAAAGTGTGGGGCAATCAGGCGGCCATTGCGATTTCGGACGATGGTTTCAGTGCGGGATGCCATTGC
>JAVVFB010000324.1:0-2781 GCA_032251095.1 Roseovarius sp.
CATATCGCCCACGTCGGCCCCGACCGCTGTTACACCTATTCCAACCGCCGCCTGACCACGGTGATGCCCGGATCAAAGGCCGAGATTATCGGTGTGCATGCCGCCGAAGTGCTCGGGCCACAGCCCTGGTCGGTGATCGGGCCGCAGCTTGACAAGGCCTATGCCGGCGCCCCCTCGGTGTTCGAGTTCTCGCACGAGCCAAGCTCTCGCCGCATCCGGGTGGCTCTGACACCGGATCAAAGCACCGGCGGGGTCTATATCCTGTCGATGGATATCACCGAGGAAAGCCAGACCCGCGCCGCCTTGCAACAGACCCGGCGGCGCGAAATGGCAGCTCAGCTTACCAGCGGGCTGGCGCATGACTTCTCGAACCTTCTGACGATCATTCTTGGCATGCAATCGCGGCTTGGGCGGATGGGCCTGCCGGCGCAGGCGGACGCGTTGATCAATGCCACGCTGGCGGCGGCGCGGCGCGGCGGCGGTCTCTTGAACCGGATCGCCGATATGACCGGCCCGCGCGAACATGAACCGGTGCCGACCGATCTTGCGGCCTTTCTGGGCGATCTGGAAACGCTTGCGCGCTCGGCGCTGCCCCCCGGCATCACCCTCAACATCGAAACCCTGGGGGCCAGTGACCGCTATCTTCTGGATGCCGGCATGTTGCAGGATTCACTGTTGAACCTGTTGCTGAACGCGCGCGATGCCTGTGGCATGCGCGGCCGCATCACCCTCACGGCGGCCCCGTTACAGGACACCTGGCTTGAATTCGCGGTCACCGATACCGGCCCCGGCTTTACCCCCGAGGCGCTTGTGCGGGCGCTTGATCCGTTCTTTACCACCAAGGGCGGCGAAGGCTCGGGGCTTGGGCTGTCGATGGTCTATGACATGACCAAGCTGGCCGGCGGGCGCATCACGCTTGGCAACACGGAAACGGGCGGACGCGTCGCGCTGCGCCTGCCGCTGCGCCCGGCGGGGGCGACAAGGCCGCCGGGCCTTGTGCTTTTGGTCGAGGACAGCCCCGATTTGCGCAGCACCCTGCGTGACATGCTGCGCAGCGCCGGGCATAGCGTGATCGAAGCCACCAGCGTGGATGAAGCGCAGGCGCTTATCACTGAACTGCCCGAGATTTCTGCGGTGCTGTCCGATATCGTGCTAGAGGGGGACAAGACCGGGCTTGATCTGGTCGCTCTGCCGCGCCGGGCCGATTGCCCGCTTGTTCTCATGACGTCGTTGCCGCCCGATGACCCGTTGCACCGCGCCGCCGCCGATGCGGCACCGGTGCTGCGCAAACCCTTCACCGCGACCCAGCTTGACGCGGCCCTCAACACCGGAGTTCGCCCATGATCGCACCGCTTGTAACCATTCTGGATGACGAACCCGCCATCCGCACCATGCTGGCCGATGCCTTGAACGAGGCCGGGTTTCGCACCATGACCTTTGGCCGCGCGACCGAATTCGAGGCGGCGCTGCGATCCACAACGCCGGATGTCTGCCTTGTCGATCTATCGCTGCCGGATCGTGACGGGCTAACGCTTGTGCATCGCCTTGCGCTTGAACAGGGCGCGACGGTGATCATCATTTCCGGGCGCGCGCAGGTACAGGACCGGGTGACCGGGCTTGAACTTGGGGCCGACGATTACATCATCAAACCGTTTGACCCCGCCGAGGTGGTGGCGCGCATCCGCGCCCGCCTGCGCCGGGGCACACCAAGCCCGCAAAGCGGCGAAACCGCACGATTCAACGGCTGGGTGGCGCATTTTGATCGCTATATCCTTGAGGATGAAACCGCCACCGAAACCCCGTTTTCGCATGCCGAAGGCGAGGTGCTTCGGCTGTTTCTGGAACGGCCCAAGCGGCTTATTTCGCGCCAGACCATGCAAGAGGCGCTTGGCGGGGCCGCCAGCGAAAGCTTTGACCGGGCGATGGATGTGCGCATCTCGCGCCTGCGCACCAAGCTGCACGAAGACCCCAAGAACCCGCGCCTGATCAAGACGATCTATGGCGCGGGCTATATCTTTCTGGGCGATGTGATCTGGGGTTAGAGCATGTTGCTCAAAAGTGGGACCCGGTTTTGAGCGATCCGAACATGCGACATGCTGGAAATCGAGGGACGGTTCAATTTCAAAAGCGCCGGATCACGATGACCGGCGGGCGGGCGTCATATTTGTCTGATTGGGGAAATAGTGCAGGTGAGAGGAGACCCCTCGAACCAAACCGGCCTCAAGTAGCCAAATGCGGCAGGCCAACTAAAATGGTGCGCCCGAAGGGAAAGGGATTGAACGGTCAGTTCAATTCCCTGAGCGCCGAAGAATGGATTTTACTGTTCGAAACTCTTGAGCAGTGGGAACGCTATCTCGCACAATTAGACCCTAAGAGTCTGAGGTGCATTGATGACACTTTAGACCATAATTTCAATGGCATATCGAAACAACCAGCCGAAAACCGAGCTGGCAAAGCGAAGTATCCGCCACCCTTCTCAATCCGCTTCACGTTTGAAGAACGGGCGCGATTAGACGTCGCACGGGGCTCAAAGGCTCTTTCTACGCATATCCGCGACTGCCTGTTCGGGGATGATGTCACCCCAAGAAAACGCCCTGGAAACAGCCCGGTAAAAGACGCCGAAGCGCTTGGACGGATTCTTGGCGCGTTAGGTGCATCACGGCTGTCATCAAACCTCAATCAGCTCGCCAAGGCCGTAAATACGTGTGGCGCGACAATCTGGATGAGAAGAGCGCGTCAATCAGGATGAGAATCCTTGGTCGCGATGCTTGCGACGATGCC
>JAVVFB010000325.1:0-2777 GCA_032251095.1 Roseovarius sp.
CGCCGCTTCCGCCCTTTGCCCGGCGATGTCTTCCCGGTGGACCAGCCTCCGGAGCGCCTGCAAGACTTCGAGATCGACGATCTCGGGCGCGACGCCAGAGGCGGCAATCGCTTGCTCCAGCTTGTCGGCCGCGTTGCGCGTCACGATCAGCTGAAGCTTTTCTCGGGCCGGATTCTCCAGTGCGTCGCGCACCGCATGCAGCCCGAAAAGCCACACCGTCTCGGCCGCGGCGGCACGTTTTGACTGTTCTTTGTCGATCACCCAGCGGGGTTTTTTCATGGGTCTGCTGCCTCTTTCCTCAGGGCGGCGACAATGCGACGCCGCGCGCCCGCTTGCAAGGCATTTTCCGGTTGACGGGTCGGCCCGGCGCTTGTAATCAGCCCCCCACGTCAGGCGCGTTTTTCGCCGGACAAGTGGGCGACAGGCCGCAAGGTGTGGCAGGGGACTGTAACTCCCTCGCGGAGACGCACGCTAGGTTCGATTCCTAGGTCGCCCACCACTTTCTCTTCTCCTAGAACGCAAAAGATGCGCCCGCAGTCGTGTTGCGGGTTCGCTCAAGGCTAGCGTTTGGCGTGGTCTTGCGGCATGAGCGCGCTGATCTCGGCGTCGGGGATGGCATCCGTCGCATAGCGAAACGTGCCGGATGTTCTGACCTCTTGCGCGGCGCGCATCACGGCGCCAAGGGCGGCGCGGGCGAAAGAGCCACCGACGCTTATCCGGCGCACATCGGCCTCCGATAAAGCCAAGTGGCCCAATGGATGCTTGATTGATAAAGACACAGGCCCCATTTACAAAAGCACAGTTTTGAATATGATTTTGATGGAGCCATCGGCACGCAGCATGAAACGGACCCGCTATACAAACCATGCGCTGCGCTCTTTGCAGCTAGCGCCGCTCAAGGCGCCCAATCTTGTGCGGGTGGATGACGTGGCGCATATCGACGGCAAATCGCGGCCATTTGCTTGACCGGATCGCGCCGTTTGAAATGCCCAAGGGCGCCGGAGGCGCTGACATGACCGACTTCGCCGAACACTGGGTCGAACGCTTTCCCGGCCTTGCCCAGCTTGACCCCAAGACCAAACAGATTTTGCTGTCGCGCAGCGCGATCGTGGCCGTCCCCAAGGACACCACGATCTTTGGTCCCGGCAAATCGCCCGAGAATATGCTGTTCCTGCTTGATGGCACGGTGCGGGTGCAGCAGACCTCCGAGACCGGGCATGAAATCGTGCTTTATCGCATTCACGCCGGGCAAAGCTGTGTGCTGACCACCGCCTGTCTTCTGGCCTATGAGGATTACACCGCCGAAGGTATTTCAGAGACCCCGGTCGAGGCCGCCGCGATCCCGCGCGCGGTGTTCGACGAACTTGTCGCGCGATCAAAATCCTTTCGCGATTTCGTCTTTGCCGCGTTTTCCAAGCGCATCACCGATCTGTTCGTGATGATTGACGAGGTTGCCTTTCAACGCCTCGATGTGCGTCTTGCCGACAAGCTTATTGAACTCTCGGGCGGCAAGAAGATGATTGCCACCACCCATCAAAAGCTCTCGGTCGAGCTTGGCACCGCGCGCGAGGTGATCTCGCGCCAGCTTCAGGAATTTCAGCGCCGCGGCTGGATCGAGCAATCGCGCGGCGCGGTGAGCCTTGTAAACAGCAAAGCGCTTGAAAATCTGGCCGGGCATAATTCTTAGCCACAGATGCAGCGCTAGTGTGGTGGAAACGAAATTCGCCACACCTAGCGGCTTGCGGCAGAGCGAATTTAGTTCCCTTAAACTACACTATATTCAAATAGTTATAGTCACCGGGACAGAATCTAAAGTTCGCTCTGGGGGTTGTGTCTCGAAAGCAGTGGAAATTCTCTGGCAGCGATCTCCGAGCGGGTTGATTTGGGCCTGATCAGGCGACGAGGTCAAGTGTCATCGGTTCAATTGGCTGCGCGAGGGTTTGCCATCCGTCGACTTTGCGCATGGTGATCTGACCTGAGGCGAACAGCGCCCAGAGCAGCATCGGCACGGTTTCGGCGCAGGGCAGCACGTTCTGGGTCTTGATCCTTCGACGAAACTCTTCGTTCAGGCGTTCGATCGCGTTCGTGGTCCGCGCCCTCTTGAACAGCGTATGAAGCGCGCGCTTCACCCGCCGCGTGTTGGTGCCCGAAAGATAGACCGATGCGATCAGAGCCTCAGTCGACATCAGATCGTCGTGCTGATGTTGTTGAACCCACTTGTTCAGCGTCTAGGCAGCACACCCATAAATTCCTATCAATTGCATGTGTTTGTGATTCAATTTTCGCGACATCAATGGCGGGAGGAGACAAATGGCGCGATCAGACATGAGTGATCTTGAATGGGACTTCATCAAGGCAGTCTTGCCCAATAAGACGCGGGGCAAGAAGCGGGTTGATGACCGCCGCGTGATCAACGGCATTTTCTACGTTCTGCGCACCGGCATCCCTTGGGCTGACCTGCCCGGCGAATACGGCCCACCGACCACGGTCTATAACCGTTTCAATCGGTGGAGCTATGCGGGCCACTGGGACCGGATCATGGAGGCCATCGCCGACGCTCACAATGTGGACATGGTGATGGTCGATGGGACCAGCGTGCGCGCGCATCATTCTGCCACCACGCTAAAAAAAATGCGCATTTCGGGGAATTTGGGCAGTGATTTCGCGTGATCTCGGGCACGCGTTTCACGGCATCGCGGGCAGCCATTTCACGCCCTCGGGCAGGCTGGCCAACAGGTGTCATTGAGTCAGGACGCGACGCCCTGGTCAAGCGTTTT
>JAVVFB010000326.1:0-2767 GCA_032251095.1 Roseovarius sp.
GGAGCGCGGGTCGATGGAGGCCATTTTCGTCTTGCGGCTCGTGTGTGCGATGGTGCGTCGTGAGACGGGGCAAATTCGGGATATCGGGGCGGTGTCCGGCGTGGCAGGCCCCAAAGCCAACAGTATGAAGATATAAAAATGAAAATAAATCAACATTCTAAAGCGTCCGGCGCAAAACCTGAATCGTGAGGGATTGAACGAACCCGCTGACGCGGGATGGGCGTCGCTATTGGCGGGAATGGCCTCCTGATGGGAAGGTTTGGTTGCTGATACCAACGGCCTTTTGCGCTGACTCTCGAGGGTCTTTGCATGCGCTTTCGGAGATGATTCACTGCCATTGAGGCAATGGAGGTTTCGATGGCGGTGGACATCACACGAAAAGACCGGACGGCAAGCGCGCTTCGGGCGGTCGCGGCGAAATGCAAGGATGCAAAAGCGGCGCTTCGCATGTTGTCGATCGCGATGGTTCTGGAGGGCTATGACCGCAAAACTGCGGCAGAGATGTGCGGCATGGATCGCCAGACGCTGCGCGATTGGGTCCATCGCTATAACGCCGAGGGGCTGGAGGGTCTGTCAAACCGGCGACGGGAAGGTCGACCGGCCCGGTTGACGCCCGAGCAGAAAGCCACGCTGGCCGATTGGGTGCGTGCGGGCCCCGATCGTGCCAGGGACGGCGTTGTCCGGTGGCGACGGATCGATCTCAAGCGCCGGATCGAAGCGGAATTCGGCGTGGTCATGCATGAGCGCACGGTCGGCAAACACCTGGCCGCTCTGGGGTTTCGCCGTCTTTCGGTGCGCCCGCAACACCCCCGATCGGACCCGGAGGCGCAGGAGACTTTTAAAAAAACTTCGCGGCCACGGTAGACGAGGTGCTGCCGGATCATGCCCGCGGCAAGCCGCTGGAAGTTTGGTTTCAAGACGAAGCCCGGGTCGGCCAGCAAGGCACGCTCACCCGGGTCTGGGCCGAACGCGGAACCCGGCCAAGAGCCCCGCGCGACACGCGGTACCAGTGGGCCTACATATTCGGTGCCGTCTGTCCCGCCCGCGCCGAAACCGCGGCCCTGGTCATGCCAACAGCAGACACCGAGGCGATGAACATCCATCTTGGCGAGATCGCGAAAACCGTCGCATCCGGTGCCCACGCCATCGTGGTGCTGGATGGTGCGGGTTGGCATGGCGCCAAGGCCCTGAACGTGCCCGACAACATCACCCTCCTGACACTGCCGCCCTACGCTCCGGAACTCAATCCGGTCGAAAACATCTGGGCCTACCTGCGCGCCAACAAACTCGCCATCTCGGTCTTCGAGACCTACGAAGAGGTCGTCGATGCCTGCTGCAAGGCTTGGAATTTCTTCGCAAACGACCCCGACGCAATCCAGTCAATCGCAACCCGTGATTACGCCAAAACAATCAGTAATTAAGGCCGTTGGTATAACCCGCTCGCGAGGAGCTATAGGATGCGGCTGGCCTATCTCAAAACTCCATATCTGCCATGCAGACAGGGGAGTCACGGATCAAGCCCCAGGGGTGCCCTGACCCGGAAAGGTCGCAACACGCTGAAAGGATCAACCTTCCTTTTCACTTGCCAGCCAGAGGCGAAACTTTTCGGCGGCAGGAGAAAGTTGACTGTCGCGAGGCACGATCAGGTGATAGGCAAACGAGGTGTCGAACACGCGCCCGAACGGGTCCACAAGGTCGCCGCGCGCAAGCTCGCCGCGCACCAGCCACGACGCGAATAGCGACACACCCAGCCCGCTGATGGTGGAACTGAGTTGGAAATGTCGATCCTCCAGCATCATCTGCGATTGCGACGCGGGCAGGCGCTGCCCGTTGGCGCCGAACCATTCCTCCCACATCCGCGTGTCATCCACGTGCAGCAGCATGCATTCGGAAAGGTCGGCGGGCGCGCGGATCGGATGCGTCCGCAGGTAATCGGGACTGCACACCACCACAAGCTTTTCCGGCCAGAGCCGCGTCACCTCGAAATCCGGCCAGTTGCCGCGCCCCCATTGCACGCCCAGGTCGGCGAACGCCTCGGGGCTGGCCATGTGGGCATAGCTGTTGTTGTGGTTCTGGATCGCAAGCTGCATCTCGGGGCAGGCTTCGAGCAGCAGCCCCAGCCGCGACGACAGCCACCGGCTCGCGAACATCGGCAACAGCGCAACACGCACCGTGCCTGCCCGGCTCGCCACCTGTTCCAGCCCGCTGCCGATCGCGCCCAGCCCCCGCGTCACATGCCGCGCCAGCGTGTCACCCGCCTCCGTCAGGTGAAGCCCGGTGGCGGTGCGGCGAAACAGAGGCGTGCCCAGCTCGATTTCCAATTTTTTAATATGATAGCTGACAGAACTCTGACTCGTATTCAGGATCTGCGCGGCGCGGGTGACGTTCAGCGTTTCACAAACCATGCTAAACACCTGTATGGATTTTATATTCCTGATTATCGGGGGCATGGGACGCTGTCCTTTTCGCGGATCGCCTGAAATGGTAGCAATCTAAAAATTAGAAGGCGAGAGTGAATCTTTGTATTTTTTCCGGACCGCATTTCGTGGCTAGCTTCAACAGGCCGCGAGGAGGCGGCAAGGGAGGATCGCATGACAACCGCCGTTCTGAAGGTGGAGAGGCTGTGCAAGTTTTTCGGCGGCGTGCGCGCCGTCAACGAGCTGAGCTTCGAGGTGAGACAAGGCGAAATCCTCGGCCTGATCGGGCCGAATGGCTCGGGCAAGTCGACAACGGTCAACGCGCTTGCGGGGATATTCCCCGTCACCTC
>JAVVFB010000327.1:0-2721 GCA_032251095.1 Roseovarius sp.
CATGACTTCATGCTCCTCACCCGCACTGTGGAATTTGCTTGTTTTCTGTCGTTATGCTGCGATTTTTACGCAGTATAGGATGAAATTGCAATGCGTGCCGTCCGTGGCGAATGGCGGGGGTTTTGCCGCAAGCTAGTGTAGGCCGCCGTAATTACGGTAACATAAGGGCTGATTAGGATTCAGCGGACAAAAGCGCTATGCGGGTTGCGGTCAAAGTATTGCTCGAACGGAAGGAACACGCACTGTTGAGCCGGCTGACCCAGTCGCGTTCGACATCAGTCAGGCTCGCTGAGCGCTCGAAGATCGTGCTTCTGGCGGCGGAAGGGAAGACGAACGAAGAGATCGCCGAGATACTGGAGATCACACGGCAAAAGGCCGGGCGTTGGCGAGATCGCTATCATGAGTATGGCTTGGCCGGTATCGAGAAGGACGCGCCACGAGCGGGACGTAAGAAAGCCATCTCGGCGCGAACGGTCAACAAAGTGATCAAGCTGACGACGCAAGAGAAGCCAGAGAACGCGACACATTGGAGCCGACGACTGATGGCCGAGAAGATGAACATCAGTGACAGTACTGTCGGGCGGATCTGGCGTGCGCATGGTTTGAAGCCCCACCGGGTGAGCGGTTTCAAACTCTCGAACGACAAGGATTTCCAGGAGAAGCTCGAAGATGTGGTGGGCTTATACTTGGCCCCGCCAGAGAACGCGATCGTGCTCAGTTGCGATGAGAAAAGCCAGATGCAGGCGCTCGACCGCACACAACCTGGACTACCGATCAAACGCGGTCGAAACGCGACCATGACCCACGACTACAAGCGTAATGGCACCTCGACGCTATTTGCGGCGCTCAACGTTCTGACGGGAGAAGTGATCGGGCAATGTGCCAAGCGTCATCGCCACACCGAATGGTTGAAGTTCCTGCGGTTGATCGAAAAGAGCACCCCTCCGGGCAACGAGATCCACATCATCTGTGACAATTATGCGACCCACAAACATCCCAAAGTGAAGAGCTGGCTCAATTATCACAAGCGGTTCCATGTTCATTTCACGCCAACCAGTGCGTCCTGGCTGAATATGGTGGAGCGGTTTTTTCGGGATTTGTCAGAGCGGCAACTGCGGCGTGGAATATTCCGTAGCGTGAGCGATCTGGAACAATCGGTGATGGATTACATAGAAAGGCACAATGAGGCGCCGGCACCGTTCATCTGGACAAAGTCAGCGCAGGATATTCTCGAAAAAGTTACACGTGGACGGCGAACACTCAATAAGTTACAGAGTGTTTGACGGGGTGCACTAGCAACCATCAAAGAAGAGGGGGAGACCGTGAACAAGATTACGACAGTAGGACTGGATCTGGCAAAGCAGGTATTCCATGTAGTTGGCGTGGACCGTCACGAGAAGGAGGTGACGAAAAAGATGCTCAGGCGAAATCAGGTGCTTGCGTACTTCGCCAAGCTGCCACCGTGCCTGATTGGCATGGAGGCGTGCGCGGGGGCGCATGACTGGGCGCGGCGACTGAAGGACCTCGGCCACGAGGTGCGGTTGATTTCGCCCCGGTTCGTCAAGGCGTACGTGCGCGGCAACAAGAACGACTACAACGATGCGCGGGCCATCGCCGAAGCGGCCAGGCGACCGGGGATGCGCTGTGTGGCGGTCAAGACGGTCGAGCAGCAGGACCGCCAGGCCCTGCACCGGCTTCGCGCGGCCCGGGTAGCCGAGCGCACGGCGCTGTGTAACCAGCTCCGCGGCCTGCTGGCCGAGTACGGGGTGGTGGCGCCCAAAGGAGTGGCCACGCTGCGCCGGCGCATCCCCGAATGGCTGGAAGACGCCGAGGCGCCGCTCACGCCGATGTTCCGTCAACTGTTGCACCGGGCTTACCAGCAGTTGACGGAGCTGGACGGACACGTGGAGTTCTACACTGGGCTCATCGAGCAGCAAGCCCGCGAGAGCGAAGCGCAGCGGCGCCTGCAGACCGTACCGGGTTTCGGCCCGATTGTGGCGAGCATGTTCCATGCGACGGTGGGCGACGCAACGGCCTACCGCCGTGGGCGGGATGTTTCCGCGGCCTTGGGGTTGGTGCCCCGCCAACACAGCAGCGGCGGCAAAGAGGTGTTGCTGGGGATCAGCAAGCGCGGGGACCCGTATCTGCGCAGTTTGCTGGTGCACGGGGCCCGGGCCGTGCTCCGCCAGGCTCACCGCAAGGACGACCGGCTCAGCCGCTGGGTGGTCAAGCTCAAGGCCGAGCGCGGCGCCAACAAGGCCGCCGTAGCCCTGGCCAACAAACTGGCCCGCATCGGCTGGGCCGTGCTGCGGCAGAATACCGTGTACCACCCAGCTTAACGGCGGTCGTCCGACCCCGAGTAGCTTTTAACTTAAGGAGACGCCCACCGACGATTGCGAAGGCTCTGAGCCGAGCGATGACAAACAGGTCAGACCGGCGTATCGAGAGCCCGGCTAACCCAAGGGCAGCAGTCGCATGCCGATAGGTCGATAGGGACGATACGCGCGCAACACATCGAGGCCAGAAGGAGATCCTCCTTCGTTAACAGGCCGGATATACGGCAGCAATCCTGTCACTGTCCACAACCGACTCGAGCCTTGCAAAACGGGAGGAGACCATATATGGGTTAGCGCAGCGTAACCCAACAAAGTTTTTGATTAGACGACACTAAGAACCCGTAACCCGTAACCCGTAACCCGCAACTAAGATCAAAGATTCCAC
>JAVVFB010000328.1:0-2719 GCA_032251095.1 Roseovarius sp.
GATTTGGGCCGCGGCGTCTTCCTCTCGGTCGATGAACACCCAAGTGTCGCCGGGGCCGGGCATCCATTCGGGGCGCAACAGCTGGCAATAGGGAATGGCGCGCGCGGCGCAGACCGCCGCGCTCCGGTTCGAGATATACGCGGCAAACGGGTGCGTCGCATCAAGCACCGCCCGAATCCCCGCCTCTTGCAGGTAGCGCTGAAATCCCTCTTCGCCGCCAAACCCGCCAATCCGCATCGGCACGCCCAAGGCGCGCGGCGCCCGCGTCGCCCCCGCGAGGGACGCCACGACCGCATGCCCCTGTTCGCTCAAGGCGCGCGCCAATGTCTGGGCCTCACCGGTGCCCGCCAACAACAGGATCGTCATGCGCACGGCCCCGGCGCGCCTGCGCGGGCAAGGATAACGCCCTTGCGGTCGATCACCACGATATCAACACCAATCTCTTCGGGGAGCATGGCGCGCACCTTTTCAAGCGCGGTTTGCGCCACCCATTTTGACAAGGTTTCCCCTGCTTCCTCATAGGCTTGCAGCGCCGTATTCATGTATTTCAGATCAGGCAGATCAAGCACCTCGGCAAGGGCGTCAAAATCCACCTGACTGCGCCCGGAATGCAGATCGCGCGCGCCCTGCGCCAGCTTGACCATCTTGCCGATCCCGCCGCCAATCGTGACATGCGGCAAAGGATGCCTGGCGAGATACTTCAACAATCCGCCGGCAAAATCCCCCATATCCAGCATGGCGTGATCCGGCAGACCGTAGAGCGCCTGCACCACCGCCTCGCTGGTGGCCCCGGTGCACCCCGCCACATGGCGCAAACCGGCACTGCGCGCCACGTCGATCCCGCGATGAATAGAGGCGATCCAGGCGGCACAGGAGAACGGGCGCACAATGCCGGTGGTGCCAAGGATCGACAGGCCCCCCTTGATGCCAAGGCGCGGGTTCCAGGTCTGCTGCGCAAGCGCCGCGCCGCCCGGCACCGAAATCGTGATCTCGATATCGGGGCGCTCGCCAAGCCGCTCGGCGGTGTCGGCCACGGTGGCCTGCATCATCTGGCGCGGCACCGGGTTTATGGCGGGTTCACCCACCCCAATCGGCAGGCCCGGCATGGTCACCACACCAACGCCCTCGCCCGCGCGAAACACGATGCCCCCCGCCGAATGCGCCACCCGCGCCATGATCATCGCGCCATGGGTCACATCCGGATCATCGCCAGCATCCTTGATCACCCCCGCCTCGGCCCAGCCCTCGCCCTGATCGGCATGGGCAATGGCAAATTCCGGCGTTTCGCCCTTGGGCAGGGTTATCACCACCGATTTCGGACAAGGTGCCCCCCATAGCATCTCAAGCGCCGCGCGCGTGGCGGCGGTGGCGCAGGCGCCCGTGGTCCAGCCGCGGCGCAGGGGGGTATCGGGTTTGCGTCCCATATCTCGGCCGGACTATAGGCGCGCGACCGCACAAGGCCAATTGCCAAATCCACCCGGCGGCTCTTTCGCAGCGCCCCCCTTCTTCTGGCCCTAAATATCCCCGCCGGAGGCTCCTCACCTGCCCCCATGCGCCGCGCCGGAAAGGCAATCATGTCGCTCTTCCCCCGGCATTACGTCGCTTGCCACCTTTTCCCCCGGACAAACTCGCGCCATATAGAGGCATGAGCGACTCAAACCCCTCTTTTCCCGCCCGCCTTGCCGGGCATGACTGGCCCGAGCTGAAACCCGGCTGGGTCTGGCTTTGTGGCGCCGGCCCCGGTGATCCGGGGCTGTTGACGCTGCATGCGCTCAATGCGCTCAATCAGGCCGATGTGGTGATCTATGACGCCCTGGTGCAGCAGGACATTCTGGCCTGGGCGCCGCAGGCGCGCCACATCTATGCGGGCAAACGCGGCGGCAAACCCTCGGCCAAACAGCGCGACATCTCCTTGCAGCTGGTTGATCTGGCGCGCGCCGGTCACAAGGTTCTGCGCCTCAAGGGCGGCGATCCGTTTGTCTTCGGGCGCGGCGGCGAAGAGGCGCAAACGCTGGTGCAACATGGCGTGCCGGTGCGCATCATCCCCGGCATCAGCGCGGGCATCGGCGGGCTGGCCTATGCCGGCATCCCCGTGACCCACCGTGACGTCAACCAGTCGGTGACCTTTGTCACAGGCCATGATCAATCCGGCGAAACCCCCTGTTCGCTCGACTGGCAGGCGATCGCCAAGGGCAGCCAGGTTCTGGTGATCTATATGGGCATGAAGCACGCGGCCCAAATCACGGCCTCCCTTCTCGATGCGGGCCGCCCGGCGGATGAGCCTTGCGCCGTGGTGTCATCGGCCACCACCCCCGAGCAAAAAGTGCTTGAAACCACCCTCGGCCAGATGGCCGCGGATATCGAGGCCAACGGGATGGAACCCCCGGCGATCCTGTGCATCGGGCGCTCTGTGTTGATGCGCCAGGTGCTCGACTGGCAGGGGATGATGGCAGGCGATGCACCGCGCGATCTTGATCCGCTCGGGCGTGGCCTTCCGGCCGAGGTGACATGGCCGGGCTGATTCTGGCCGCGCCCGCGTCGGGCGCGGGCAAGACAACCGTGACACTGGCGCTTTTGCGGCTTTTGTCGCGCGAGGGGCTGGCGGTGCGTGGCGCCAAATCCGGCCCCGATTACATCGACCCCCGCTTTCACGAGGCCGCCTGCGGCGCGGCTTGTCCAAATCTCGACGCTTGGGCGATGACGCCTGCGCGCCTGCGCA
>JAVVFB010000329.1:0-2707 GCA_032251095.1 Roseovarius sp.
CCGTGCATCGGCGGTCACCGACCTGGGCGCGGGGTCCGTCATCACGGCAACCGGCGCAAAATGCGCGCGATCCCCTTCAGCGGCCAACAGCCCCTCCCGTGCCTCGCGACGCCAGCGCGTCAGAAGCGCACGGGAGAGCTCGTGCCGCCGAGACGTCGCCGCCACCATCCGCGGCCCCGCATAGCTCTCCTCCACGATCCGCAACTTCTCCGCGTCCGTCCAACGACGCCGACGCCCGGTATCCGTGACCGAGAGAACCTCAACCTGGGACATGATGCTATGGTCTGCCATAGCTTCAGGCTCTTACAGAAAGCCCGGCCAGTCCGTCAGACGGCCCTCGCCGGATGAATACGTTGTACGCAAGGGTGGCAGCGCTAATCGCTGGCTGGCCAATCTGGTCGCGCGCAAGCCCCGAATGGTGGCGGCGGTGGCGCTGGCTAACAAAATGGCCCGAATAATCTGGGCGATGACGACGAAACAGGAGAATTACAGAATGGCGTGACCCTGATCTACGGACAGGGAAACGGCATGGCCGCAAGGCCTGGGCAAGGTGATCGACCGACGGAGTAAGCGACACGGACTTCAAAGTTCAAGGCGAGGACACCCAGTCCCGGGGCACGAGCGTCATAGCTCTCTGAACCGATGTGGGCCTTGCCTTCCGAACAGCATACCGGCCCGTGGCGTCAGACAAGCCACATCACGAGGCCTGACACACGACCGATTGAAGCCCAACCCAACCGTCGAAAAATCAGCTTGCAAAACCGGGGGCAAACACCTCCACGTTCATCGCCGCCCTGCGCCATGACCGCATCGATGCGCCCTGGGTCTTCGACGGCCCCGTGAATGGCGACATCTTCCGGACCTATGTCGAACGGGTTCTGGTCCCCACCCTGCGCCCCGGCGATGTGGTCGTGATGGACAATCTGGGAAGCCACAAAAGCCAGGCCGTGCGAAAGGCCATCCGCTCGGCCGGTGCCCACCTTCTGTTCCTGCCGCCCTACAGCCCGGATCTGAACCCGATCGAACAAGCCTTCGCCAAGCTAAAACACTGGATACGAAACGCGGCGCCCCGGTCAAGAGATATGCTTTGGCGCACCGTCGGAACGATCCTCAACCGCTTCACCCCCGACGAGTGCGCCAATTACCTCAAAAACGCAGCCTATGCTTCCGTATAAACCTGAAAACTAGGGTCCGTGGACAATCAGGATTCCCATGTGCGCTGAATTCTGATTCAAGCTTCCAAAATGGAGGTTTGAATGAACGATCAGCGGTTTGTGGTGACAGATGCTGTGTGGAAGCGGCTTGAAGAACATCTGCCGGGCAAGGCCAGCGACGCGGGTGCCACAGCGAAGGATAACCGTCTTTTCCTCGAAGCGGTTTTCTGGCGGGTCAGGACAGGCTCGCCATGGCGCGATCTTCCTGCCGCTTTTGGAAATTGGAACAGCCAGTTCCGGCGGTTCCGCAGATGGGCCAAGGCAGGCGTATTCGAGCGTCTTTTCAATGCGATGAGTGGAGATCCAGACCTTGAATATGCGCTCATCGACGGCACTATCGTTCAGGTTCACCAGAAGGCAACTGGCGCAAAAGGGGGACTCAAGCTCAGGCCATCGGGCGCTCGCGCGGCGGATTGACGACCAAGATCGTGGCCCTCGTCGATGCGCTTGGCAATCTGGTGCGCTTCATGCTGTTGCCCGGCCAGGCCCATGACATGAAGGGTGTTGCCCCGTTGATCCGGGGCGTGCCGTTCGGGGCACTCTTGGCGGACAAGGCTTTCGATGCAAATTGGCTGCTGGAAGAGCTCGACGCCCGCGGCGCAGCGGCGGTCATCCCGCCAAAGGCCAGCCGCAGGCAGCAGCGAGACTATGATACCCACGCCTACAAATGGCGGCATCTCGTCGAAAACTACTTCGCAAAGATCAAGGAATTCAGGGGTATAGCCACACGATATGACAAGACAGACTGCAGCTATGCTGCCAACTGGAACCTTGTCGCAACCCTCATCGCGTCACGCTGATTGTCCACGGGCCCTAGCGAAATTAACCCATAAATCCATTTGCGCAACGGAGCCGGTATTCAATTCTCGGATCGGTCAACTTTGCTTTGGTCGGATCATGGGCGTCGTTTGAAATCGTCCCGTCCTTGATCTTCAAAAGGGTGGCGCTGTCGCGCCCCTACGACCTGCGTTGCACAGAACGGGTCCGGTCAGCCCAGGCTCATGCTCACCGCTGACTCGGGCAGTTCCTCGTCAAAGCAACGCTGGTAGAATTCGGCAACTGTCTGGCGTTCCAACTCATCGCATTTGTTGAGGAACGACAGGCGGAACGCATAGCCGAGGCTGCGGAAGATGCGGGCGTTTTCGGCCCAGGCGATCACCGTGCGGGGCGACATCACCGTCGAGATATCGCCATTCATGAAGGCCGTGCGCGTCAGATCGGCCACGGTGACCATCTGGCCAATTTCGCGGCGGCCCTTTTCGGTATTGTAGGCGGGGTTTTTGGACAGGACGATCGCCACCTCGGCGTCATGGCTGAGGTAGTTCAGCGTGGCCACCAGCGACCAGCGGTCCATCTGGCCCTGGTTGATCTGCTGGGTGCCGTGATAGAGGCCGGTGGTGTCGCCGAGACCGACGGTATTGGCCGTCGAGAACAGCCGAAAGCCAGGGTGCGGACGAATGACGCGGTTCTGGTCGAGCAGGGTCAGCTTGCCC
>JAVVFB010000032.1:0-19042 GCA_032251095.1 Roseovarius sp.
CACGCAATTTCCTGTCGATGATCAAACTGGCGTCGGTCAGACTGTGGATCGAGTTTTATGAGTCGGCTGCCTAAATTCGCTCCGCCGCAAGCCGTTAGGTGTGGCGAATTTCGTTTCCACCACACTAGCGCGAGAGGCTATTTGAGCGATGTCTTTAGCGGGCTGATGCCGTCAGGCGGATGCCGGGATGCAGGTGCGCGCCAAGGGTTGGCCGTTCGGGGCAGGGCAGGTCGCGAGGAGGTGTGACCGGTGATCTGAAGAGAGAGCCAGCGCCGTCACCGGGCCGATGTGAAAGCTTTCCGACCAGGTGTTTTCCGACAGAATGATTTCGTGATGGTCAAAGGCGAGGTGGATGTAGCACAGCTGCGCCGGGCGCGCGCGGGTAATGCCGGGACGGCCCAGCAGGGCGCGCGCTTCGATCAGGGTTTCGGTCTCGCCGGTGGGGGCGCGATGTGCGGGGTCTGTGCTGAGCATGCGATGACCGGGCGAGACCAGAAGATCGCGTTCCGGCAGGCCCGAGCCCAAAGCCCCCTTGTGGATCAGGACGGGGCAAAGATCAGGGGTCGCGGCCAGTTCCTGCGCCTCGATACAGCGGCGCCCTGACCAGATCACCGGCTGAAAGCCGCGATCGCGGGTGAGGACGCGCATGCCGGGGCGCAGTGTCTCGACGGGACGTTTGCCGGCCAGGGTGGTAATTGCCGTGCCTTGGGTGAAACAGGTGACCGCCGAGGCCTGGGTTTTGGGTCGACTGAAATCGGACATTGATTAACCTGACACTTTTTAAGCCACTACTCGCTTGTTGCGGCGCGCCTCATGCTGTCAAATAGGTGGCCAAGGCGTTGCCGTAAGGTCAATTAGCGCGCCGTTTGTGGCGTGAATGTGGGCGTTCAAAGGTCAGGTTTAGACATAAGGACCTTGGTGAGGGCTCTGGATTGTGGGTAGTGATTGATCAATCACGCGAGAGTTGATTTTGGCGGCAGCGCCGCGTTGGCGGGCAGGACAGGAAGAGGATAAGCCATGGAAATGACATTGGGTATGCGCCCGGATATGCGGGCGCTTCTGGATCGGGTTGCGGCGATGGTGCGCGACGAGATCATGCCGCTGGAGGCCGAGTATCACGCCGAGATCGGCAAAGGGGATCGTTGGGAATATACCCCGCGCCAGGCCGAAATCCTTGAGGGGCTGAAGGCGCGGGCCAAGGCCGAGGGGCTGTGGAATTTCTGGCTGACCGATAGTGCGCGTGGCTTTGGGCTGAGCACGGTGGAATACGCGTTCTTTGCCGAGGAAATGGGCAAGACCCCGATGGGGGCCGAGGTGTTCAACTGTAACGCGCCCGATACCGGCAACATGGAAGTGTTCGAGCGGTACGGCACCGAGGCGATGAAAACCCGTTGGCTTGCGCCGCTTCTCGAAGGCGAGATCCGAAGCGCCTATCTCATGACCGAACCGGGCGTGGCCAGTTCGGATGCGACCAATATCGCGATGTCCTGTGTGCGCGATGGCAATGACTATGTGCTCAATGGCGAGAAATGGTGGGCGACGGGGGCGGGCGATCCGCGGTGCAAGGTCTATATCGTGATGGTCAAGACCGGCGGCGATGACATGCCCAAGCATCAGCGCCATTCGATGATCGTGGTGTCGGCCGATACGCCGGGGATCGAAAAGCTGCGCCCGATGGAGGTCTACGGCCACGACGACGCGCCGCATGGGCATATGCATTTCCGGTTCACCGATGTGCGGGTGCCTGCGGAAAACATGTTGCTTGGCGAAGGGCGCGGGTTCGAGATTGCGCAGGGGCGGCTTGGACCGGGACGCATTCACCATTGCATGCGCGCGATCGGTCAGGCCGAGGCGGCGCTTGAGATGATGTGTCGCCGGTCCTTGGCGCGCGAAGCCTTTGGCAAGAAAATCGCCCAGCTTGGGGCGAATTACGACATCATCGCCGAATGCAGGATGGAGATCGAACAGGCGCGCCTGTTATGCCTCAAGGCGGCGTGGATGATGGATCAGGGCGATCCCCGCGCGGCCGCGCCATGGATCAGCCAGATCAAGGTGGTGGCGCCGCGTGTGGCCCTCAAGGTGATTGACGAGGCGGTGCAGCTTTTCGGCGCGCAGGGGATTTCGCAGGACGTGCCGCTTGGCGCGATGTGGACGCATGTGCGCACACTGCGGCTGGCGGATGGGCCGGATGCGGTGCACCGCCGACAGGTGGCGCGGACCGAGTTGCGCAAATACACTCAGGAAAAGATATGAACCGCCCCTCATCGGGCGGATAGAGCCGCCGCGCCACCCAAGACACTCAGATTAACAGAGGCGAGCAGGACGCAGAAGAGGGGGCAACGGCGGCTTTGGATAACGATGTAGGACTTGCCAAGTGACCGCCAGAAGGTGGCGTACCCTTACTGTCGGACCATCAGTGCCAGGCTGGTCATGTGGCTAGCCCCCTTGGTTGGCCATGGCAAGGCCCCGAACGGGATTACTTCAAGCCTCACGCCCTCTGCCAGAAGCCGATCTATTGCGATGCAGGGGCCTGGAATGATCTTTTTGTTGTCCCACAAAAAAGTCAGCCCAGCATAAAAGTCATGCAACAGAATGACACCGCCCCCGGCAAGCGCGTCAATCGCCTTGGGGACTTCCTGATAAACGACATCAGCATCGTGACTGCCATCAAGAAAAATGAAATCGAACTTGTCCTTGCAGTCAGTCAGATAGTCCAATGAGTTCTGTGCGACAAAGGTAACCATGTCGCCATACCCACCGGCCGCAAGCATGTCGCGCGGCGCATAGGGCTTGGCGCAGCCCTTCCATGGTTGATCGGTGGGGTCGTTGACGTCCGTAATGTCGACCGTCGTGATCCGGCTATCTGCTCCATTTGCATCAAGCGCAGCGGCGATGTGCAGGGTCGAAAAACCCACATTCGTGCCCACTTCCAGAACGCGTTTGGGTTTCAGGGCACGGATCAGATGATAGATTGCCCTCTGATCCCCCGGATTAACCCCGCGATTGCCATCGCTTTGCGCTGTCGAGGGGGCCATGTTCATCAGATCTGCCAGTTTAGGCTCAAGACTTTCCCATTCGGATATCTTTTCGGGATTGTGGAGGATGTCGTGCAGATCAATTGCGCTTGATGGCAAAAGTGGCTCTGACCGGCATGGTTGCCGCTCGATCTGACCGAGCGCCTTGCGGGCAGCGCGTATCTTGCGGTTACGCCTGAAACCTGCGGGTACAACCTGCTTGATTGCGCGTTTTACGTTTGTTTTAAGATTATTCATTGAGCTCACAAATTTGCGTCGTCCTTGGCGCGCCAGAATGTCTTGTACGCGCTGAAGTTTCAATAGCCATTCCGTCAAGCGGGGCCGGATACAGAGACTCTCGAATTGTGTCATTGTCAGCCCGGCTCAGGCTGATCCCGAGCGTTTCATGCCAGATTTATCAAGTGCGGGTCGAAGCTGCCTTTGCTCAACACTGGTTCGAGCCTGCGGCCTAGACCTTGCCGTCGGCGTTGGAGCAAAACAGGTCATATACCACTTCCAGGATTTTACGGGGGGCGCTTGTCAGGCGTTCCCGCCTGCCGCGCGACATCCCGCGAGGCCGCCTGTAAGGGCGGATGAGCGCCGCCACACAGACAGGTCTGCACAGGTGAACGAGTCTCACGTCTGTGTGATCGCCCCAGCGGTTACATTGCTTCAGTTTGGCGCTTAGCTCTATTAGTGAACGCAAACCGAAGGGAGAGTTCCATGACTGCCGAATTCCGAGTTGAGATAAAACCCGTGAGTGATGATGTGGCCGAGGGTCAGGCCAAGGATCTGTTGGAGGGCGCGCGCGCCAAGCTTGGTTTTGTGCCAAATATGTATCGTGGCATGGCCAATGATCCGGGGCTTTTGTCGACCTATTTGCATGGCTATGATCAGTTTCGCCAATCGGGGCACTTCACCGCGCCCGAACAAGAGGTCGTGTTCCTGACGGTGTCAGGGGCGAATGGCTGTGACTATTGTACGGCGGCGCATTCGATGCTTGCGATCAAGGTGTCAAAGCTTGCGCCCGAGCACACGCAGGCCCTGCGCGATGGCAAGCCGCTTGCCAATGCCAAGCTTGAGGCCCTGCGCGAGTTTACCCATCATATGTGGGAGACACGCGGCCTGCCAACCAAGGCCAAGGCCGAGGCGTTCAAAGCCGCAGGCTATGGCGATCTGCATGTTCTCGAGATCATTCTGGCGCTCGCGGTCAAGACAATCTCGAATTACGCCAACCACGTCAATCACACGGATGTGGATGAGGTATTTGCCCCGTTTGCAGTGGGCAAACAGGTTGAACCGGCCTAGGCCAACCGCGCCTTAAGAGGCTGCGTCCCCTTTGGTGGGGGCGCAGAACAGGTCATAGACAACTTCGAGAACCTTGCGGGGGCGATCATCGGCGAGGCTATAGAAAATCGCCTTGCCGTCGCGGCGAGTGGTCACCAGCCCCTCCAGACGAAGCCGCGAAAGTTGTTGTGATACGGCCGCCTGGCGCGCAGACAGCAGGGTTTCCAACTCGGTCACCGACTTTTCGCCCGACACCAGATGACACAGAATCAGCAACCTGCCTTCATGGCTGATGGCCTTCAGAAAATTGGCCGCAGATGTCGCGTTTTCGAGCATCCTATCCATTTCGGCCGGATCAAGCGTATCATCAAGGACGGGCAGGGGCATTTCGGGGCTTTCGTGTTCATTTCTACAGAGATTGTTAAAGTGTTTTGCGTAGGTGTGCAAAACATGGCAATGCGATTGCGCGAAAATGTGATGATGTGTGGCGCGCAAACCGCCGGGGTCGGCATTGGGCGGCGACAATTTCGCGCGATACCCTTGCAGCCCCTTGGGCGCAACACTAAGACTCCTTTAGGAACTGGCCGATATGGATCGGGTAAATTGACAAGGTCTGATCGTTGCGATCGGACAATAGAGCAGGCGGGCGACGATGAAAGATCCAATGGATACCTACATGAACACCCTCGTGCCGATGGTCGTTGAACAGACCAGCCGGGGCGAGCGTGCCTATGATATTTTCTCACGGCTTCTGAAAGAGCGGATCATCTTTCTGTCCGGCCCTGTGCATGACGGCATGTCGAGCCTGATCGTGGCGCAACTGCTTCATCTTGAGGCGGAAAACCCCAGCAAAGAGATCAGCATGTATATCAACAGCCCCGGTGGCGTGGTCACCAGCGGTCTGTCGATTTATGACACCATGCAATATATCCGCCCCAAGATCAGCACCCTTGTCGTAGGTCAGGCCGCCAGCATGGGCAGCCTTTTGTTGACGGCGGGCGAGCCGGGCATGCGCTTTTCGCTGCCCAACAGCCGGATCATGGTGCACCAGCCCTCGGGCGGCTATCAGGGTCAGGCCACAGATATCATGATCCACGCTGAAGAGACGCTGAAGCTTAAAAAGCGGCTCAACGAAATCTATGTGAAACATACCGGCAAGACCCTGAAAAAGGTCGAAGAGGCGCTTGAGCGCGACAATTTCATGTCGCCTGAGGATGCCAAGGCCTGGGGTCTGATCGACGAGATCGTCGAGAATCGCTCGAAAGGCGATGAAGAGGCGAAATAAAGAATAACCCCGCCCCCTTTGCGGGGCGGGCGTTTTTACGATTGTGGTGCTTTTCTGCCTGACTTAAGCTGGCAGTCGAAACACGCGAACACCCGGTCAGGAATGGCCAAAAGACAGACGGCGGCGCAGGGCCCGAAAGGTACGTTATGGCGAATAATTCAGGCGGCGACAGCAAGAACACCCTCTATTGCAGCTTTTGCGGCAAGAGCCAGCACGAGGTTCGCAAGCTTATTGCGGGGCCGACCGTGTTCATCTGCGATGAATGCGTTGAGCTTTGCATGGATATCATCCGCGAAGAAACCAAGAGTGCCGGTTTGAAATCAAGTGAGGGCGTGCCCGCCCCGCGCGATATCTGCAAGGTGCTGGACGACTATGTGATCGGGCAGGCAACTGCCAAGCGCGTGTTGTCGGTTGCGGTGCACAACCATTACAAGCGCCTGAACAATTCCGGCAAGAGCGATATTGAACTGTCGAAGTCCAACATCCTGCTGATCGGGCCCACGGGTTGTGGTAAAACCCTTTTGGCCCAGACACTTGCGCGGATTCTTGACGTGCCTTTCACGATGGCAGACGCCACCACGCTCACCGAGGCTGGCTATGTGGGTGAGGATGTGGAAAACATCATTCTCAAGCTGTTGCAGTCGAGCGAATACAATGTCGAGCGCGCGCAGCGCGGGATCGTTTATATCGACGAAGTCGATAAGATCACCCGCAAATCCGAGAACCCCTCGATCACCCGTGATGTGTCGGGCGAGGGCGTGCAGCAGGCGCTTCTGAAACTGATGGAGGGGACCGTAGCCGCTGTGCCGCCGCAAGGCGGGCGCAAGCATCCGCAGCAAGAGTTTCTACAGGTCGATACGACCAATATCCTGTTTATCTGCGGCGGTGCATTTGCGGGGCTGGAGAAGATTATCGCGCAGCGTGGCAAAGGCTCTGCGATGGGCTTTGGGGCGGATGTGCGCGACAATGATCAGCGCGGCGTGGGTGAGATTTTCACCGACCTGGAGCCGGAAGATCTTTTGAAATTCGGGCTTATCCCCGAATTTGTCGGGCGTTTGCCGGTCATTGCCACGCTTGAGGATCTTGATGAGGACGCGCTTGTCACGATCCTGACGCAGCCCAAGAACGCATTGGTGAAACAGTATCAGCGTTTGTTCGAGCTGGAAGGTGCCAAACTTTCGTTTACTGAAGATGCGTTGAGTGCAATCGCCAAGCGGGCGATCAAGCGCAAGACCGGTGCGCGTGGTTTGCGTTCGATCCTGGAGGATATCCTGCTGGATACGATGTTCGAGCTGCCGAGCATGGAGAATGTTGAAGAGGTCGTGGTCAACGAAGAGGCCGTGAATTCGGATGCGGCACCACTGATCATTTATGCCGAGAGCAAAAGCAAAAAAGAAGGCGCAAGCGCCGGTTAAACCCGAGTCTCTTTGCGATAGGAACAAGGGCCTGTGGGAAACCGCAGGCCTTTCGTCTTTGCACTGCGAAGAGTTTTCGCCGAAAATTCTTGAAATCCCCGCCGAATGGCCGTGTTTCTGCAAAAGACCATGCGCATAGACGCCAATGCAGCACTGGACCTTTGCCCGTAAATCCGCCATATCAAGACGAGGTTTTGTCGGAGGTTTGGATGGGCATTTTGACGACGCTGTTGCGTGCAGTCACATGGTGGAACGGGCAGACGCTCAACACCCAGCTTTACACGTGGCGCAAGGGCGTCAAGGTGGGCGAGGACGCGCAGGGCAACATCTTTTACCGCACCCGTGATGACAAGCGCCGCTGGGTGATTTTCAATGGCGAGAGCGAGGCGACCCGGGTTGACCCCGATTGGCATGGCTGGCTGCATCACACCTATAAAGAGCCACCAACGGACAGGCCGTTGCCCCATAAATCATGGGAAAAGCCTCATGAAGAAAATCTGACGGGCACACCGCTGGCATATGCACCGGCCGGCTCGATTCGCCGTGCAGCCCCGGTAGAGCGAAGCGATTACGAGGCTTGGTCCCCGGAATAAGGTTGGGTAAATGTCTGAGAATAAAACAGAAATACTGGTCGGGGGGATCGTCCTGGTCGCCGCAATTGGGTTTCTCATCTATGCGGGCAAGACCACCGGTATGACCCGGGGCGGCAGCGAATACCAGCTTAGCGCAAGTTTTCGCAGTGCCGATGGCATCAGCGTCGGAACGGATGTGCGTCTTGCCGGGGTCAAGGTTGGCCGCGTGACAAGTGTTGATCTGGACCCTGCGACCTACCGCGCCAGTGCGTCCTTTACTGTTCTGGACGGCATCAATGTGCCTGATGACAGCGCTTTGGCGATTTCTTCAGAGGGGCTTCTCGGGGGCAATTTCGTCGAGATCATGCCGGGTGGGTCACCGTTTTACTTTGCAGCGGGCGATGAGATCGAATTCACTCAAGGCTCCGTCAGCCTCGTATCGCTGCTGATGAAATTCGTTTCCGGCTCCGAGGATGGGGCCGCGAAATGAAAGCTGCCTGGCTTGGGCTGATGCTTGGGGTATGCGCCACCGCTGGGGCCGCCCAAGAGGTGGCTTCGGTCGGGGTTGGGGCGATTTTACGCGGTCTTGATAAGATCAGCGGTCAGGCCAGCGATATTGATATGGGCAATGGCGACACGACCGAGTTCGGTCGACTGACCGTCGATCTGTCCCAATGCCGCTATCCCGAAGGCAATCCGGCGGGGGATGCCTATGCTTTCATGACGATTCGGGAAACCGCCAGCGGGCGCGAGTTGTTTTCCGGTTGGATGCTCGCCTCTTCTCCCGCGCTGAACCCGCTTGAGCATCCGCGCTATGACATCTGGGTGTTGCGTTGTAAAATTTGACGCGGGTCGGTTTCAAGCGGCATATCGGTGATCTTCACGTCGCGCTCAAGAGCGTCCTTTAGCAGGGCATGATAGGTTGCGCGGGGAATTTCCTTTGCACCCAACCGCGCGAGGTGCGGCGTGATGAATTGTGTGTCAAACAGGGTGAACCCACATCGCGACAAGTGATCGGTCAGATGCGCGAGCGCCAGCTTTGACGTATCGGAGCGCCGCGAAAACATGCTTTCGCCAAAGAATGCCCCGCCGAGGGTGACCCCGTAAACCCCGCCCGTCAGCGCGTCATCCTGCCAGATTTCAAGGGAATGGGCGTGTTGCATCCGGTGCAGCGCCATATAGGCGTCATGAATGGGCGCGTTGATCCAGGTGTCGGCCCGGTCGGCACAGCCGCGCAATACGCCCTCGAAATCATGGTTGAGAGTGGCGCGATACCCGCCGCGCCGCATCACCCGCGCGAGCGAGCGCGAGATGTGAAACCCATCCAGCGGCAACACCCCACGATGCTGCGGATCGACCCAAAAAATCTCGGGGTCATCGCGGTGCTCGGACATCGGAAACACACCCATCGCGTAGGCCCTGAGCAAGATCGCGGGGGAGAGGGCAAAATCGCTCATGGGGATGTCTCGGGCGTGATGGGGCAGGGCTTAAGCATTCAGTATCTTTTGGCATGTAAAACCTGGAAAGGCGATACAAGGATGAGACACAGCAATGACAGTCATGGTGAACGGCGTGGCGGGGTTCATAGGCGATGGGCTTACGATGATGGCCAATCGCACGCAGGCCCGGCATGCCCTTTTGGTTGATGCGTTCCGGCATGCAATTGCCGATTCGACGGTGTTGCTGCTCGGGGCCGAGGATGGCGCGTGGTGCTATGCGCTTGCGGCGGCTGGCGGACTGCAGGTGGTTGGCATTGAAAAGGATGCGGATCAGGTTGAGCGGTTCATGCGCCTTCCCGATGTGGGGCTGCGTGAACGGATCGACATGCGCTGCGCAGACCCATTTGAAGAGTTGCGCTCAGAGGTGGATGCGGGACGCCAATATGACGTGGTCATCCTTTTTGACATGCTTGAGCGGATCACGGACCTTTATGAATTGTTTGGCTTGCTTGCCAATCTTGGCCCGCGGCTTGTCATTGTGGACGGGTTGTTCGGCGCGTCCGAAGACCCGATCTTTACAATCGAGCGCCCCCGCGAGGCGCTGGTCGGCATGGGGCGCCCCTATCTTCTGCCAAGCCGTGGCGCGGTGGCGATGGTGGCCTATGACATGGGGTTTGATCTGGACTGGATCGACTGGACCACGCTTGACGACGATGTGCGCCTTGGTCTGGATGACTATTATTGCGAGGGCGAAAAGCTGCGCGCCAGCTTTACCTTGATGCCCGAGCAAACGGATTAAAGCCTGTTGCTCAAAAGTGGGACCCGGTTTTGAGCAATCCGAACACGCGAAATCAATAGGTTAGAGCGTGTTGCGTGAATTTGAGTGAACGCGACACGCTCTAGTCGTGAAGGTTTGTTTCCAGCCAATGTTCAAGCCAGTGAATGTTGTAATTTCCGGTTTGAATGTCGTCTTCCTGTAACAGGGCATGAAACAGCGGCAGCGTGGTGTCGACGCCATCCACGATAAGCTCGCCAAGCGCGCGCGACAGACGGGTGAGCGCGCTTTGGCGGTCCTTGCCATGCACGATCAGCTTGGCGATCAGGCTGTCGTAATAGGGCGGAATCTTGTAACCGTCATAAAGCGCCGAATCCATTCGCACCCCAAGCCCGCCTGGGGCATGGAATTGGGTGATCGTGCCCGGGCGCGGCGCAAAATCAGGCAGCTTTTCAGCGTTGATACGCACCTCGATCGCATGGCCATTGATTTGCAGATCGTCCTGGGTGAACGACATCGGCAACCCTTCGGCGACGCGGATCTGTTCCTGGACAAGATCGACCCCAAAGATCGCCTCGGTCACTGGGTGTTCCACCTGAAGGCGGGTGTTCATCTCGATGAAAAAGAACTCGCCCTTTTCATAGAGAAACTCGATCGTACCGGCACCGCGATAATTGATGCGCGATATCGCGTCGGCACAGGTCTTGCCGATGCGCGCGCGCTCTTCTTCGGTGATGCAGGGGCCGGGGGCCTCTTCGAGAACCTTCTGATGGCGCCGTTGCAGCGAACAATCGCGCTCGCCAAGATGCACGGCCTGGCCCTTGCCATCGCCAAACACCTGAATTTCGATATGGCGCGGCGTTGTCAGGTATTTCTCGATATAGACCTCGTCATTTCCAAAGGCGGCCTTGCCCTCGGAGCGCGCGGTGAGAAAGGCGCTTTCCATCTCAGAGGCATCGCGCGCCACCTTCATGCCGCGCCCGCCGCCGCCGGCGGTGGCCTTGATGATGACGGGATAGCCCATTTCCTTGCCAAGCGCCTGCGCCTCTTTCAGGGTTGCAACCCCACCGTCAGAGCCGGGCACACAAGGCACGCCAAGCGCCTTCATCGTGTCCTTGGCGGTGATCTTGTCGCCCATTATGCGGATATGCTCGGCCGTGGGGCCGATAAAGGTAATGTCGTGATCCTCGACAATCTGCACGAAATTGGCGTTTTCGGACAAAAAGCCATAGCCGGGATGGATCGCCTGCGCGCCGGTCACTTCACAGGCGGCGATGATCGCGGGGATCGAGAGATAGCTTTCGCTGCTTGAGGGCGGGCCGATACAGACCGATTCGTCGGCCATGCGCACATGCATCGCATCCGCATCGGCGGTCGAATGAACGGCGACGGTTTTGATGCCCATTTCGCGGGCTGCGCGGATGACGCGCAGGGCGATCTCGCCCCGGTTGGCCACTAGGATCTTGTCGAACATTGCCTGTGCCTTATTCGATGATCATCAGGGGCGCGCCATATTCGACCGCGGCACCATCTTCGATCAGGATACGTTTCACGGTGCCTGCGCGTGGCGCGGGAATATGATTCATGGTCTTCATCGCCTCGATGATAAGCAAGGTATCGCCCTCCGACACCTGTGCGCCGACGCTGACAAAGGCCGGAACGCCGGGTTCTGCCTGCATGTACACGGTGCCGACCATCGGCGAGGTCACCGCGCCGGGATGGCTTGCGGGATCTTCGCCCGGCGCTGTTGCGGCCGCTGCCGGTGCGAGTGTCTGCGCGGGTGCGGCGGCGGGGGCCGAGACAAGCTGCGTCGTAACGGTTTCGCCGCGGCGGCTGACACGGACGTTAAGCGTGTCATCCTCGCCATATTCGCGCTTGACCGAAATTTCGGTCAGGTCGTTTTCATTCAGAAGTTCCGCCAAGGCCTTGATAAAGGCCACATCCGATTCATAAGTTTTATTTGACATCAGGTTCCTCGACCAAAAGCGATGATGCCCGAAGCAGGCCCAAGGCATTCGTGTTCGCCGCTTATAGGGCATGCCGACGCCCGAGAAAAGCAACCATTTGACCTTATATTTGTGTGTTTGGTGACCAAATTACGAGGAGTTTCTCGCAAATAGGCACAAACGCGCCCGCGTCAGAGCGGCATGCCCGAAAGTTTCGCAACAAGTTCGGCAAGTTTGCGGGCCTGAAACTTGTCCAGAAGGCGGGCGCGATAGATTTCGATCGTGCGATAGGACAGGCCAAGCTCAAGCCCGATTTCCTTGGAGGTCAGCCCCCGACAGGTCAGGATCGCCACCTCGCGCTCGCGCTGCGTGAGGGGGACAAGCGGGCGTTCCTCCGAGAGATCGGAAAATGACCAGATGCCGCGCTGAAACGGGGTGTCTGGGGTCACGGATTGGCCACGCACCCGGCACCAGAACAACGTGCCGTCGGCGCGTTTCATCACCCGTTCATCGCCGTAGCGCCCGGTCTTGCGCATGATCGCAAGGCTGCGTTCGCCAATCCGGCGATAATCCTCGATCGAGGGGTAAAACCGCGCCAGCGGAACGCCGGGATAGGTCTCGGGCGTGTCGCCGAAGATCGCGGCAAATTGCTGATTGCACTGCCGGATGATGCGATGTTCCAGCACCGCGAGCCCCACGGGGGCATGATCGAAGGCAATCTCTTTGATCTGCATGCCGCCTTTATGCCCCGCGAGTGGCACCACTCCAAGGGAAATGCGTAGATATACGTAATTGATACCGGGCGCGCGGGGTGCTTTGTTAAACACGCATGAACGGGAGCGGTGCAGATGAATATCGGTATCTGGCTGGAACGCGCGGCGGCAAGAGGGCCGGGGCGGCCGGCGATTTATCTCGGGGCCGAGCCGGTGTTTGACTATGCCGGTTTTGACGCCGCGGCGCGCGCCCTGGCCGGCGGGCTTGTGGCGCGGGGCGTAAAGCCGGGGGATCGCGTGGCGATTTTCATGGTTAATTGCCCGGCCTATCTTTTGGCGCTTTATGGCGCATGGTACGCAGGGGCCGCCGTCGTACCGATCAACGCCAAGCTTCACAGCGTCGAAGCGGCCTGGATCATCCGGGATGCAGGCGCGGCGATCGTTCTGGCGACAGGTAAATTGGCGCAAGGTCTGGGCGACACCGGCGCCACCATCATTGATATGGCCGGGGACGATGCGTTGATCGGCGCGCCGGTCGCTTCCATCTCGGCGCGTGCGCCGGATGATCTGGCCTGGCTGTTCTATACCTCCGGCACCACCGGGCGGCCAAAGGGGGTGATGATCACGCACCGCATGCTTGTGGCGATGTCGCTGGCCTATCTTGCCGATGTCGATGCGGTCAGTGCGCAGGATGCCACGCTTTACGCCGCCCCGATGAGCCATGGCGCGGGGCTTTACGCGATGGTGCATGTGCTGCGCGGGGCGCGCCATGTCTGCCCGGTCTCGGGCGGGTTTGACGAGGCCGAGATTCTTGAGTTGGCGCGCCATCATGGCCGGGTGCATATGTTCGCCGCACCGACAATGGTGAAACGCCTGACGGCGCATGCGCGCGCCAATGGCGCAAGCGGCGAGGGGCTGCGCAGCGTGATTTACGCGGGCGGGCCGATGTATCTTGCCGATATCATCGAGGCGGTCGATCACTTTGGCGATATCTTCATTCAGATCTACGGGCAAGGCGAATGTCCGATGGCGATCACCGCCTTGCCGCGCGTCGATGTCAGCGACCGCAGCCACCCCCGCTGGCGCGCGCGCCTTGGTTCGGTCGGACGCGCGCAAACGGTGGTCGAACTGCGGATCGGTGACAGCGGGGGGCAAGAGGTCGCGCGCGGGCAGGCGGGCGAGATCATGGTGCGCGGTGACGCCGTGATGCCCGGCTATTGGCAAAACCCAGAGGCCACGCAAAAGGCCTTTTCTGAGGGTTGGCTTTTGACCGGCGATGTGGGCGTGATGGACGGGGATGGCTATGTGACGTTGCAAGATCGTTCAAAGGACATGATCATTTCGGGCGGCAGCAACATCTATCCGCGCGAAGTGGAAGAGGCGCTTTTGACCCACCCGTCGGTGTCCGAGGTCTCGGTGGTGGGGCGCGCGGATCCGAAATGGGGTGAGGTGGTTGTGGCCTTCGTCGTTCCCGCGCCGGGCGCGGCGCTCGACGAGGCCGCGCTTGATGCGCATTGTCTTGCCCGGATCGCCCGGTTCAAGCGACCAAAGTTGTATTTTGCAGTGAATGACCTGCCCAAGAACAATTACGGCAAGGTTTTGAAAACAGAGCTGCGCGCGCGTCTGAACGGTTAAGATTTTGGGGGTGTCCGCAAACCGTGTTGGTCGGCTATGCGGGCTAAGCGGCCGTTCACCGAAGGAGGTTTGCGGCAATGATTGCCTGAGTTGCGAGCGTTGCTCCAATCGGAACGAGGAGAAGAAGACAGCCGCTGCTGTGTATCTAAAAATAGATTCCAGTAACGCACACCATTGGTAAGGGCAGCGACAGCAGAGCGGCAACAACTAACTCGCCAGGAAGGCTTTTCGCCCCATTGTGATGGCCATTGCCTCCGTTGCTTGGGGATTGAGTATCGGGCCGAGGGTTCGAGACATCACACTGCCGTCTGAATTTGTCTTTGGTTGCCAGCATAAACCAATCACAAAGGGCAGCAATGGGCTCGAATCCGACATCTGACCACAGCAGCGTCAAGTCTAAGATGCACTAATAGTCTCTGCCGGTTGCATCCCTTCCAGTCGCGCCTCCAGCCACCGGATGTCGCCGTTGAGGTTCTTCGTCGTCGGCCCGCAAAACGGCTCGATGATCTTGCCGTAGCGGGCGTGCAGCGAGTTCACGTTCTCGATGTGACAGCAGTCCGCCGCGACCCGCGTGCATGGCTTGCTTCCAACCACGAAGTGTTCGAGGCCGCGTGAGGCGGCGAGATATTTGTAGCCATTACCACCATCCGAGCAGAGCACGGCACCGTCCGGCACCGTCCGGCACCAGGGGCTTCATGGCGCGTTCCACGGTGGGGCTCTTGCGGTTCGGCAGGCACCGGACGAGGCGAGAGCCACCTCGGTCAGCAACCGTGAGAATGGGGATCTGCCATCTTGAGAGACCGTGCATCAACTTCAGCCCTTGCGTCGTGAAGTCTTCCCACCGTGCGGCCGATAGCGCTCCCGGTTCGTCCTGAATAGGTCTTCCGGCAGCTGCTGCATCGGTAGCGCTGGATATTGGTTCGCGTGCGGCCCCACTCATGGCGCCGCTCGTTGCCGCAGAGAGGGCACTTGTGTTTCCAGTTTGTCCGCGCTTCGATCTCCGAGATTGCCTTCGACTGCTGCCGGATATCTCTGATTTTTGTCTGGGCGTCCTCGATCTGGGCCGGGTTCAGTTCTTCGAGGGCATCGAGAAAACGTCGAAAGCCGCGGTGTAGCAAGGGCAGCCTCCGCGGGAAAAGCGGAGGAAGATTGGCTCTTTCAGGTGAAGGCGAAGTGAACCAACACGGTTTGCGCACACCCCAAGATTTTTTTAAAAAAATCTTGGCCATTTTCTTCGCGAAGAAAATGGGATGACTTGTGTTTAAGGGGCAAACGCCTTAAATGCGCCCCACGCGGTCGCAGCCTACCCGCTCAAAACAAGGACTGAATATGGATACGATTGTCATCTGCTCGGGCGGGCTCGATTCCGTGTCGCTCGCGCATAAAGTTGCTGCTGAGCATACTCTCAAGGGCTTGTTGTCCTTTGACTATGGCCAGCGTCATTCCAAGGAACTCGGCTTTGCCGCCGCCTGCGCGACGCGCTTGGGCGTGCCGCATGACATCGTCGACATCCGCGCGATTGGCGCGGCGCTTGGCGGCTCTGCCCTGACCGATGATATTGACGTGCCCGATGGGCATTATGCCGAAGACACGATGAAAGTGACCATCGTGCCCAACCGCAATGCGATCATGCTGAGCATCGGCTTTGGAATGGCGGCGGCGCAAAAGGCCGACGCGGTGGCGACGGCGGTGCATGGTGGCGATCATTTCATCTATCCTGATTGCCGCCCCGGCTTTATCGACGCGTTTCAGGCGATGCAGGATCGCGCGCTTGAGGGCTATGCCGATATCCGCCTATATACGCCCTATGTGACCGGCTCAAAGGCCGATATCGTCATCGATGGTGCGGCGCATGGCACGCCGTTCGCCGAGACATGGTCATGCTACAAGGGCGGCGCAAACCATTGCGGGCGTTGCGGAACCTGCGTTGAGCGGCGCGAGGCGTTTCACCTTGCCGGGGTGATCGACCCGACGCTTTATGATGACCCGGAATTCTGGTTGACGGCTCTGGCCGAGAGGGGCGCGTGATGTACCGGATCAGCAAGGAATTCCACTTTTCGGCCTCGCATCAACTCAAGGGCCTGCCCGAGGATCACCAATGCGCGCGCCTGCATGGGCACAATTACATCGTCGTGATCGAACTGGCCTCGACCGAGCTTAACGCTCATGGCTTTGTGCGCGACTATCTCGATCTGGCGCCGCTCAAGCGCTATATCGACGACAGGCTCGATCATCGGCATCTGAACGATATCCTTGGCGATGATGGCGTCACAGCAGAGCGGATGGCCAAGCATTTCTATGATTGGGCGCATGCCCGCTGGCCCGAGGTTTCGGCTGCAAAGGTCAGCGAGACGCCCAAAACCTGGGCAGAATACCGTCCGTGAGCACGGATAACACCATCCGCGTCGCCGAGATTTTCGGCCCCACCATTCAAGGTGAGGGCGCGCTGATCGGAATGCCCACGGTGTTCGTACGCACCGGAGGCTGTGACTATCGCTGTAGCTGGTGTGACAGCCTGCATGCGGTCGATAGCGCGTATCGCGACACCTGGAAACCGATCATGCCCGAGGCGGTAATGGCCGAGATCGAGGCGCTGTCTGGTGGCGCGCCGCTGATGGTCTCGCTTTCGGGCGGGAACCCGGCAATTCAGCCGCTTGGCGCTTTGATCCAGCTTGGGCGGGCCAAAGGCTATCACTTCGCCCTTGAAACTCAAGGCTCGGTGGCGCGGCGCTGGTTCAGCGATCTTGATATGCTGGTGCTTAGCCCCAAACCGCCGTCAAGCGGGATGGCGGTGGATTGGGATATCTTCGCGCAATGCGTCGCGGCCGCAAAGGGCGCGCCCTGCGTTCTCAAGATCGTGGTGTTTGATGAGGTCGATTACCGCTGGGCCCGTGACGCCGCGGGGCGCTATCCTGGCCTGCCGGTCTATCTGCAACCGGGCAACCATACCCCGCCGCCACCCGATGATGACAGCGCCGTGGTCGATCAGATGGGCATTGATGCGCGGATGCTGTGGCTGGTCGATCGCGTGATCGGGGATCGCTGGTATGACGCAAAGGTGCTGCCGCAATTGCACGTCACGCTTTGGGGCAACAAACGCGGCGTTTGACAGGAGAAATAAGCATGAGCGACGAAACAATCTACAGCGACCTCAAACAGTTGGGCGGCGCCACCGTGGTTCCGCAAAACCCCGAAGAGGCGGTGCTTGAACGGGTTCAGAACCCGCAAGGCGATGTGGCTTATAATGTGCGTTTCACCGCGCCCGAGTTCACCTCGCTTTGCCCGATGACCGGACAGCCGGATTTCGCCCACCTGGTGATTGATTACGTGCCGGGCGAGTGGCTGGTGGAAAGCAAATCGCTCAAACTGTTTCTCGGCAGCTTTCGCAACCACGGCGCTTTTCATGAAGATTGCACGATCAGCATCGCCCGTCGCCTGGTGGATTTCCTTGATCCGCACTGGCTTCGGATTGGCGGCTATTGGTATCCGCGCGGCGGTATTCCGATTGATGTGTTCTATCAGACCGGCCCGATGCCCGAAGGCGTCTGGATTCCCGATCAGGGCGTTCCCCCTTACCGCGGGCGCGGTTAAGGCGTCATTGGTCCGTTTCTTCTGGCCTTAAATATCCCCGCCGGAGGCATCCGACACTTGCCACATCCAGAGCCGGTTCTTTGGGGCGCTCGTCCGGCCCTTACGTGCCAGCCTCGCAAGGGGCTTTCTTGGTGGCTAGACAATCACAACTGGCGGCTTGCGACGCGCACCTGACAGGGCGTTTCCGGCAATCGCCGCCAGCAAGACCGCGCCGCCGATCAGCGTGTTAACGCTCGCGGTTTCCCCGAGCACCAGCCAGACCCAGACCGGGCCCAGAACCACCTCGGCCAGCGACAAGAGGGTAAGCTCGGCGGCCGGCACCGTTTTTGATCCGATGGTATAGAGGATAAGGCCGACGCCGACCTGGAACACCCCCATGCCAAGCGCGATGCCGGTATCGGGTAGGGAGATCACCAAAGGCAGCCCGCGCCATAGGCAGATGCCCCCCATGATCACAATCGCGAACAGCCCAGAGATAAACACCGAGGGCATCATCTCGGTGTTCTTGCCCCAGCGAAGCGTGATGGTGAAGACCGCGAACCCAAGCGCCGAGCCAAGCGCCGCCAGATTGCCGCGCAGCACCGCCCCCGAGGATTTGTCCCAGACCATGATGGCGATGCCGCCGCTCGCCACGGCGATGGCCAACCATGTTTGCGGGCGCACCATCTCGTGCAGGATCACCCGGCCAAGCACCGCCGCCAAAAGCGGGGCACTGGCAAAAAGCATCATGGCATTGGCAACAGAGGTGCTTTGCACCGCATAAATCCCCCCGGTATAGGCCGCCACAAGCGACAGCCCGCCGATCACGCCGCCCCAGCCAGAGGCGCGCGCAAGCGCAAGCGGGTCGCGCCCGGTGCGCAGGCGGATCACCACGTAAAGCAGCGCGCTCATGCTGAGCGAGCGATACAGCAGGATCTGCCAGACAAGGGCGTCGTCGATCAGGCGAATGCCAAGACCCACGGTTGACCACAGCACACCCGCCAGAAACACCAGCAGATAGCCGCGTAAATCGCGCTCCGGTGCAGGGGCTTGTGGTGCTGTCACCATGGTCATCGGGTCGTCCTTGTTCTGTGTCAGCGCGCGATGCGCGCCACCCTTGGCTGCGGTACTCTGGGATCAGCGCTTCGCTGGACAGGCTGGCGGTTTGAATACCGACAGTCTTGTCTGTTTGCGACCGCAGCCAAACCAAAACCCCCGCAGGCCCGGGGCCTTGCGGGGGTGAAGCACCCACAAAGGTGGCAGACATCCTATTTGACGTCGCGCAGGCTCGGCTCTGTATCCGCGAGCGATGCCGCAAGAGGGCTGGCATCGGCCAGTTTTGTCGGTTCGGGCAGCGGCGCGGCTGTTTCCGTGGTGGCCTCTTTGGCGGG